>NZ_JBFUEN010000001.1:0-374749 GCF_056403915.1 Terrabacter sp. P2_E3 | reverse complement strand
GCCCCGGCCGGCCCCGCCGGCCCGGCCGGCCCCGCCGGCACGAGTGCCGGCACGAGCTCTKGTCGAGCCGAACCGACGGGCGAGCGCACGCTCGCCGACCCGGCCGACGAGGTCACGGAGATCAACCCCGACGTCGACATCGCCCCCGAGGACATCGGCGTCCCCGTCGTGTCCGAGGGTGAGCGACTGCTCGAGGTCGACGAGGTCACCCTCCGCTTCGGCGGCGTCGTGGCCCTCAACGAGGTGAGCTTCCACATCAACAAGGGCGAGATCCTCGGTCTCATCGGTCCCAACGGTGCCGGCAAGACGACGTGCTTCAACGTCATGACCGGCGTCTACCAGCCCACCTCGGGTGGGGTCCGCTACCTCGGCAAGCCGCTGGGCAAGCGCAAGAAGTACCAGATCACCAAGCTGGGCATCGCGCGCACGTTCCAGAACATCCGTCTCTTCGCCAACATGACGGCGCTCGAGAACGTCCTCGTCGGGGTCGACGCGCACCACTCGACCGGTGTCGTCTCGGCGATGTTCCGGCTGCCGAAGCACCGCAGGGAGGAGGCGCAGGGCTACGCCCGCGCCCTCGAGCTGCTGACGTTCATGGGGCTCGACGGCAAGGCCGACGAGCTGGCCCGCAACCTCCCGTACGGCGACCAGCGTCGCCTCGAGATCGCGCGTGCCCTGGCCACGAGCCCGCAGCTGCTGTGCCTCGACGAGCCGGCGGCCGGCTTCAACCCGGCCGAGAAGGCCAAGCTCATGGAGCTGATCCGCACGATCCGCGACCAGGGCTACACGGTCCTGCTCATCGAGCACGACATGAAGCTCGTCATGGGCGTGACCGACCGGATCGTCGTGCTCGAGTTCGGCCGCAAGATCGCCGAGGGCTCGCCCGCGGAGATCCGCGACAACCCGGCGGTCATCGCCGCCTACCTGGGAGTTGATGAGGAAGATGCTTCTTGAGGTCAACGGCCTGTGCGTCAACTACGGACGCATCGAGGCCATCCGCGACATCAGCTTCACGGTCGAGGAGGGTGAGATCGTCACCCTCATCGGGGCCAACGGCGCCGGCAAGACGACGACCATGAAGACGGTCTCCGGGCTGCGCCCGGTGCGCGCCGGCTCGGTCGTCTTCGACGGCAAGGACATCACGCACATGCCGTCGCACGAGCGGCCGGTCCTCGGCATCTCGCAGTCGCCCGAGGGCCGTGGGTGCTTCGTCGGCATGACCGTCATGGAGAACCTCGAGATGGGCACCTACGCCCGTCCGGACCGCAAGAGCAAGGCCGTCAAGGACGACCTCGAGCGCGTCTTCGAGCTCTTCCCGCGGCTCAAGGAGCGCAGCAACCAGGCTGCCGGCTCGATGTCGGGTGGCGAGCAGCAGATGCTGGCCATGGGCCGGGCGCTCATGGCCAAGCCGAAGCTGCTGCTCCTCGACGAGCCGTCGATGGGTCTCGCGCCGAAGCTGATCAAGCAGATCTTCGACATCGTGACGGAGATCAACAGCCAGGGCACCACGGTGCTGCTCGTCGAGCAGAACGCCGCGCAGGCGCTCAAGCGGTCGCACCGCGCCTACATCCTCGAGACGGGCGAGATCGTCCGTGAGGGTACGGGCAAGGACCTCGCGGACGACCCGGCCGTCAAGGCTGCCTACCTCGGCGGCGACGTCTAGGGGAGCCTCCCGGCGACGGTCGGCACGGCGTTCCGCGGAGGGAGCGCCGGCCACGGAATCCGAAGGCGGGGCGTCACGACCACGGTCGTGGCGCCCCGTCCGCTTGCTGTGGACCTTCGCGTTGCTCTTCCGCCGCGACCTCGTTGGTCGTAGTGTCTGCCGGGTGACCTCGGGGCAGGAACGGGAGGGATGATGGGTCGAGCACTGGTCTCGGTGCAGCGGGTCGACGAGGGCCTGCACTCGCAGTTCATCGAGCTGTGGATCACGCACCGGATCGAGGGTGGCACCACCCCGGAAGCGGCCCAGCGGCTGGCGCTCGACGGAACCCTGCGAAATGCCTTGCAGCGCAATGACATCTGCACGTTCATCGCGTCCGTCGACGGACGGCCCGCCGGCTACGTCGTCCTCGCCGACTCGACGCGGAGCCTCCTCGTCGACTCTCCGTGCGTCTCGATCGACATGCTCTTCGTCCACCCCGACTTCCGCCGTCAGGGCGTCGGACGGTCGCTGCTCACGGCCGCGGGCCGCTACGCCGACCGCCAGGGCTGCGAGCACCTGGCCAGCTCGGTGCCTGCGGGGGACCGCGAGGCCAACCGCTTCTTCGCCCGGCTCGGGTTCGCGCCCGAGACCGTGCGACGCGTCGCGACGTCCGCGACGATGCAGCGCAAGCTGGCCGGGGAGCCGCGGCCCCAGCGGGTCTCGCTCGACCTGCTCCAGCGCCGTCGTGACCTGCGCGCGCGGGCGCCGCGGCACGACCCGAAGATCGCCGGCTGAGCCCTTCCCCGGGCGGGCGCGCCGGGCCTCAGGCCCCCGGCGCCGCGTCGCGCAGCAGGCAGGTGATGCGTGACGTGCAGACGCGCTTGCCCTTCTCGTCGGTGACGACGACGTCGTAGCTGACGAGGGTGCGGCCGGCGCTCAGCAGCGTCGCCGTCCCCGTCACGATGCCCGAGCGCGCGGCCCGGTGGTGCGTCGCGTTGATGTCGAGCCCGACGGCCACGCGGCCCGGGCCGGCGTGGATCTGTGCGCCGATGGAACCGAGGGTCTCGGCGAGCACGACGCTGGCGCCGCCGTGGAGCAGCCCGTACGGCTGGGTGTTGCCGGCGACGGGCATCGTCGCGACGAGGCGCTCGGGGGAGACCTCGGTCATCTCGATGTTCATCCGCTCGATGAGGGTCCCCTCGGCCATCGACCGCATGTCGTCGAGGGTCTGGCCGGGCGCCTGCGTCGAAGAGTCAGTCATGCCCGGATCGTATGCCGCCCTCCCGCGCACCCGGTGCCCCGGCTTACCCCGTCGGTGGCCGCCACTAGGGTTGCCGTGTGAGCCGACTTCTCCTCCTCGACGGACACTCGCTGGCCTACCGCGCGTTCTTCGCGCTCCCCGCCGAGAACTTCTCGACGAGCACGGGGCAGCACACGAACGCCGTCTACGGCTTCACCTCGATGCTCATCAACATGCTGCGCGACGAGGAGCCGACGCACGTCGTCGTGGCCTTCGACAAGGCCCGCCAGTCGTTCCGCACCGACGAGTACGCCGAGTACAAGGCGGGCCGGGCGCGCACGCCCGACGAGTTCCAGGGCCAGATCCCGCTCGTGAAGGAGATCCTCGACGCGCTCCGCATCCGCTACGTCGAGCTCGACGGCTACGAGGCCGACGACATCATCGCGACGTTCGCGACGCAGGCCGAGGCCCAGGACATCGACGTCCTCATCTGCTCGGGCGACCGCGACACCTTCCAGCTCGTCTCCGACAAGGTGACGATCCTCTACCCGATCCGCGGCGTGTCCGAGGTGTCGCGGATGGGCCCGACCCAGGTCGAGGAGAAGTACGGCGTCCCCCCGACCCGCTACAGCGACCTCGCCGCCATGGTCGGCGAGACCTCCGACAACCTCCCGGGCGTGCCCGGTGTCGGCCCCAAGACCGCGGCCAAGTGGATCACCCAGTACGGCGACCTCGACGGCATCGTCGCGAGCATCGACAAGATCCCGGGCAAGGCGGGGCAGTCGCTGCGCGACCACCTCGACCAGGTCCTGCGCAACCGCCGGCTCAACCAGCTCGTCAAGGACAGCCCCGTCGGGGTCGAGGTCGAGGACCTCCAGCGCTCCCAGTGGAGCCGCGAGGAGGTGCACACGGTCTTCGACGGGCTCGAGTTCCGCGTGCTGCGCGACCGCCTCTTCGCCACCGTCGAGGCCGCGGCCCCCGAGGCCGAGGAGGGTTTCGAGGTCGACGGTGAGGTCGTCGCGCCCGAGGCCGTGCCGGCCTGGGTGGCCGCGCACCTCGCGTCCGACCAGCGCGCGGGGCTCTCCGTGGCCGGCACGTGGGCCCGGGGGACCGGTGACGCGAGCGGCGTCGCGGTGGCCGCGCCCGACGGCAGCGCCGCATGGATCGACCTGCAGACCCTGACCCCCGAGGGCGAGGCCGCCCTCGGCGACTGGCTCGAGGACGCGGCCCGACCCAAGGCCATGCACGACGCCAAGGGGCCGATCGAGGCGCTCGGCGCCCGCGGCTGGACGCTCGGAGGGCTGACGAGCGACACCCAGCTCGCGGCATACCTCGTCAAGCCCGACCAGCGCACCTACCACCTCGACGACCTCGTGCTGCGCAACCTGCATCGTGAGCTGAGCGGTGCCGCGCCGACCGACGGCCAGGGCATGCTCGACTTCGGCGGCGACGCCGACGAGGTGGCCGCCCAGAAGGAGATGGTGCGCGCGACCGCCGTGCGCGACCTCGCCGAGGTCCTCGACGAGCAGGTCGCCGCCACCGGGGGCGAGCAGCTGCTCGCCGAGGTCGAGATCCCGCTCGTCGGGGTGCTCGCCGGCATGGAGCGCACCGGCATCGCCGTCGACGTGGCCGGGCTCGATTCCCTCGAGGGCGACTTCGCCGCCAAGGTCACCCAGGCGCAGGAGGACGCGTGGGACGCCATCGAGCGCCGTGACGTCAACCTCGGGTCGCCGAAGCAGCTGCAGGAGGTCCTCTTCGGCCAGCTCAACCTGCCCAAGACGAAGAAGACGAAGACCGGGTGGACGACCGACGCCGACGCGCTGTCCGACCTCTACGCCAAGACCGAGCACCCGTTCCTCGAGGCGCTGCTGCGCCACCGCGACGCCGCTCGCCTGCGGGTCACGGTCGAGGGCCTGCAGAAGTCGGTGGCCGACGACGGGCGCATCCACACGACCTACCTGCAGACCATCGCCGCCACGGGGCGGCTCAGCTCGACCGAGCCCAACCTCCAGAACGTCCCGATCCGCACCGAGGAGGGGCGGCGCATCCGCGAGCTCTTCGTCGTCGGTGAGGGCTACGAGGCGCTCATGTCGGCCGACTACTCCCAGATCGAGATGCGCGTCATGGCTCACCTCTCCGGCGACGAGGGCCTCATCGAGGCCTTCCGCACCGGCGAGGACCTCCACAACTTCGTCGGCTCCAAGGTGTTCGGGGTCGAGCCCGACGACGTCACGTCGGCCATGCGCTCCAAGGTCAAGGCCATGTCCTACGGCCTCGCCTACGGCCTGTCGGCCTTCGGGCTGTCCAAGCAGCTGACCATCAGCACCGAGGAGGCCCGCGGCCTCATGGACGGCTACTTCGAGCGGTTCGGCGGCGTCAGCGACTACCTCAAGGAGGTCGTCGCCGAGGCGCGCGGGACCGGCTACACCGCGACGATGTTCGGCCGCCGGCGCTACCTGCCCGACCTGACGTCCGACAACCGCCAGCGCCGCGAGATGGCCGAGCGGATGGCCCTCAACGCCCCGATCCAGGGCTCGGCCGCCGACATCATGAAGGTCGCCATGATCGGGGTCGACCGTGCGCTCACCGACGCGGGCGCGACGTCGCGGGTGCTGCTCCAGGTGCACGACGAGCTCGTCCTCGAGATCGCCGCGGGCGAGCGTGACGACGTCGAGAAGCTCGTGCGTCACGAGATGGGGCACGCCGCCGAGCTCGACGTGCCGCTCGACGTCAACGTCGGCGTCGGTCACTCCTGGCACGACGCGGCCCACTGACCACGCGGGCCCGAGCCGGCGTCGTCCGACGGGATTCGGGGACGTGTACCCACGTGGCGGTGTCCGTTAGGTCACGTTCTGGCAACGGGGACGTGGTGTCCACCACTTGACACACCACGGACCCCGCCGCGCCTGCATACTGCTCGGTAACTTGCACCCGTCATCGGAGACGGGTGCTTTTACTGTGAGGTGGACATGGTCAGAAGCCTGGTCACAGGTCTGTGTCTCGCCGTTTTTGCGGCGGTCATCATCGGACTGAGCAACCTGCTCGGTCTCGACCTCGAGCACGTCGCCCTTCTCGGCGCAGCTCTCGGCGGTGTTCTCGGGCTCGTCCCGCACCGTCCAGCCTGGGGCAAGGTGGCGGGTTTCCTCGCCGGCTTCCTCCTGGCCTGGCTCGGCTTCGCGCTGCGTGCCGCCGTCCTCCCGGACTCGTCCGCGGGGCGCGCCGTCGCGGCCTTCGTCGTCGTGGCGCTCATCGCCGTCGTCGCCGCTGTGAGCGGTGGCCGTCTCCCGCTGTGGAGCGGGCTGCTCGGGGCTGCCTCGATCGTCGGCGCCTACGAGTCGGTCTACACCAACGCACCCTCGCAGTTCCTCACCGAGTCGCCCGCGGCTGCCACCACGGTGCTCCTCGCCGTGGGCCTGGGCTATCTCGCCACGAACCTGCTTGCAGCACAGTCGGAACCGCACGCGTCCGCGCGGCCGCGTCCGGCCGTCGATGCGAGGCGTACGGAGCGGGCCCAGCGCGACCAGCGCGACGACTCCTCCAGCACCACAGACCTCGATGAACTCGTGACGGGAGCAGCACAGTGAGCAAGCGGACCCTCGCCACCATCGTCGCCGGCCTGGCGACCATGCCCACCCTGCTGCTGCTGGCAGCGTCGCCTGCGGCTGCCGCCGGGGACGGCTCGGTCCAGGTCTCCAATACCGAGACGGTGCAGGCCTACCTCGACGCGACGGGCAAGGTGGACGTCGCCCGTGTCTACGAACAGGTGGCCATGAAGGGCCGCGGCACCGTCGACCTGCAGAACCCCATCGAGACCCAGGGCCTGCGCAACCTCGACGGCTTCAGCGGGTTCGACGTCAAGGACGGCGTCATGGTCGGCAGCTACGACGTCGACGGCGAGCAGCAGCTGCGCACCGTCAGCGACTTCACGAAGAAGCTTCCGCTCGAGGTCCAGGCCACGTACACCCTGGACGGCCAGCCCGTCGAGCCCGGTGACCTCCTCGGCCGCAGCGGCCGTCTCGAGGTGCGCTACACGGTCAAGAACGTCACGGGCTCCTCCCAGGTCGTCACCTTCGACGACGGGACGGGCAAGCAGGCGTCGGCCACGGAAGACGTCGTCATCCCCATGGTGGGCTCGCTCACCACGACGCTGCCGGGCACCTTCACGAACGTCAGCTCGAAGGAGGCCAACCTCGCCGGTGACGGCCGCGGTGGCACCAAGCTGACCTTCACGATGACCTTGTTCGGACCCATCGGGACCCCGACCGCGACGTTCGGCTACGCCGCCGACATCGTCGACGGGACGCTGCCCAAGGCCTCCGTCTCGGCCCTCCCGGTCAGCCCGCTCGACAGCCCCTCCTTCAAGGGCGGCGCCGAGAGCTACAAGGGCGGTGCCACGACCGGTGCCACCCTGACGGCCGGTGCGACCGAGATCGACACGAACCTCCTCAAGCTCCGTGATGGCGCGGGCACGCTCCTCGCGGGGCTGATCCAGCTGCGCGATGGTGCCAAGAAGCTCGACGCGGGGATGGGCGCACAGGCGCTGCCCGGCTCGCGCGAGCTCGCCACAGGCGCAGGCCAGCTCAAGGACGGCACGTCCAAGCTGCGCTCGGGAGCGGGCGACGCGAAGGCAGGCTCGGCCAAGCTGGCCGACGGGGCGACCCAGGTCGCGGACGGCAACCAGCAGCTGGACGCTGGCGCGCAGAAGCTGAGCGGTGGCGCCGCTCAGGTCGACGACGGAGCCGGTCAGGTGGCCGGTGGTCTGCACCTCGTCGGCGAGAACGCGCCGGCCCTGCTCGACGGTCTCGCGCAGGTCGCTGACGGTCTCGACCAGGTCGATGCCGGTCTCACCCAGCTCTACGACGGCGTCGGTGCGCTGCCGGAGCAGGCGAAGCCGCTGCACGCGGGCATCGCGAAGCTGCGCGCCGGGCTGGGTGACAAGGGCCAGACCGGAACCCTCATCGACGGCGTCGACCAGATCCGCGGTGGCGTGGCTGAGGCCACCAAGGCCGGTGGGAGCCTCGACCAGCTCAAGGGCGGGGTCGACCAGTCCAAGGGCGGGGTCGACCAGTCCAAGGGTGGGGTCGACCAGTCCAAGGGCGGGGTCGACCAGGTCCGAGCCGGCCTCCAGGACGCCTTGAAGCCGGGCGGCGGCATCGACCAGCTGGACGGTGGAGTGGCGCTGGCCAAGACCACCGACTGTGGCGCGGTGTGCAAGGGGATCCTCGGCCAGGTGCAGGCAGGAATCGGAGACCTTCGGACGAAGACGACGGCCGCGTCCGGCGGGCTCGGCGCGGTGTCGGACGGTCTGGATCAGGTCTCCGGTGGCCTCGGTCAGGTGTCCACGGGCCTGGGACAGGTGTCGGGTGGTCTGGGTCTGCTCAAGGGCAAGCTGAGCGACGCGGCCCTCGGGCTCGCGAAGGTCGAGTGCGGCCTGAGCAACACGACGCTCAAGGGGATCTGTGACCCCAAGGTGCCGGGCCTGCTCGAGGGCGTCGACCTCGTCGACGCCGGCGTGTCGACGCTCGTCGACGGGGTTGTCACCAAGGTCCAGGGCGGCATCGGCAGCCCGACCGACACGGCCAAGAACAAGACGCTGCGTGGTGGTGTCAACGACCTCCAGTACGGCGTGGACCTCCTCGGTCTCGGTGGGCTCGACCTGCTCGATGCCATCGACCAGCTCACGGTCGGTGCCGACCAGGTGCACGGTGGCACGTCCCAGGTGGCCAAGGGCGCCAAGGACCTCGGTGCGGGCGCCTCGAAGCTCGCCGACGGATCGAGCCAGGTCGCCACGGGTGCGGGCCAGCTCGATGCCGGCGTCGGCAAGCTCGCGGACGGCGCGGGGCAGCTCGACGACGGTGCGGGCAAGCTCAGTGACGGTGCCGGCCAGCTCTCCGACGGTCTCGCCGACGCGGCGGACGGAACGAGCCAGCTCGCGGCCGGTCTGACCGACGCGGCGGCCGGTGCGCCCCAGCTCAAGGACGGCGCGCAGCGTCTCTCCGACGAGGGCACGAAGAAGCTCGTCGCTGCCGGCAAGGCCACGGCCGCCGACTACGGCGAGAAGTACGCCCTCATCGAGGTCGGTGCCCAGCGCGCCAAGGCCGAGGGGATGGCCTACGGCGCGCCCACAGGCGCCATGGGCGCCACGGCGTACTCGTACGAGCTCGCCGGTGTCGACGGGCAGGGCTCAGCGAACCTGGGTCGGGCCGCAGCGGCGGCCGGTGTGTTCGGTCTTGCCGGAGGCGCGGTTCTCCTGAGGCGCCGCTTCCTCTGACCGCAGAGCGACGACGGCGGCCACGGATCCCTTCGGGGTCCGTGGCCGTCGTCGTGCATCCGGTGCATCCGGTGCACGGTCGTCGCGGGTGGCCGTCGTCAGTCGGGCTTGCGGCAGACGAAGATCGCCGTGCCGGGGATGACGCGTCCGCGCAGGGGAGACCATCCGCCCCACGGCTCGTCGTGCCCCTCCGGCCACGCGGGCTCGACGAGGTCGACGAGGACGAGCCCGGCCGCCGTGATCTCCCGTACCCGGTCGCCCACCGTGCGGTGGTGCTCGACGTAGGTCGCGTGGCCCTCGTCGTCCTGCTCGACGTAGGGCGTGCGGTCGAAGTAGGAGTGGCGCGCCGTCAGCCCGGCCGGCCCCGGGTCGTCGGGGAAGGCCCACCGCACCGGGTGGGTCGTCGAGAAGACGAAGCGCCCACCGGGGCGCAGCACGCGGGCGGCCTCCGCCATGACGACGTCGGAGTCCGCGACGAAGGGCACGACGCCGTATGCCGTGAAGACGGTGTCGAAGGACGCGTCGGCGAAGGGGAGGGCGCGTCCGTCGCACTGGGCGAACGGCACGCGGGTGGCCGCGTCGGGGCTGTCGCCGAGCGCTGCGTTGACGGCCACGCCGGTGGCGACCATGCCGGCCGACAGGTCGGTGGCCACGACGGTCGCGCCGTGGGCCGCGAGCCAGCGGGAGCACTGCCCCGAGCCGGCGCCGATCTCGAGCACGACCTGGCCGGCCGGGTCGCCGAGGAGCCGCGCCTCCTCCTCGCGCAACCGCTCCGGCCCCCAGACGAAGTCCGTGTCGCCGAGGAACGACCCGTGCTCGACGTAGTACGACGCCGCCTCGCCGTCCCACCACGTGCGGTTCGCGGCGGCGGTCTCGTCCGGGGGAGCGGGACGGCGGGTGGCCTCGGTGGGCGTGCTCACGGCATACGTGCTCTCTTTTGACCGGCTGGTGACAGCGCGGATAGGATTGCCGAGCACACCCGTGTGCGCACGATCAATGTTGCACCTGTCCACAAGGCATCGAGGCGCGGGCCGTCAGGTCCACCGCCCCGAGGTCCCCAATCTAACTGTCCACAATCGGAGTTCCTACTACATGACTGCCAACACGGTCGAGAAGACCGCGCCTGAGATCGCCATCAACGACATCGGCTCTCAGGAAGACATCCTTGCGGCGATCGACGCCACCATCAAGGACTTCAACGACGGCGACATCGTCGAGGGTCGCATCGTCAAGGTCGACCGGGACGAGGTCCTGCTCGACATCGGCTACAAGACCGAGGGCGTCATCCCCTCGCGCGAGCTGTCCATCAAGCACGACGTCGACCCGGGCGAGATCGTCAAGGTCGGTGACGAGGTCGAGGCCCTCGTCCTCCAGAAGGAGGACAAGGAAGGCCGTCTGATCCTGTCCAAGAAGCGTGCGCAGTACGAGCGCGCCTGGGGCACGATCGAGAAGGTCAAGGAGGAGGACGGCGTCGTCACCGGCACCGTCATCGAGGTCGTCAAGGGTGGTCTCATCCTCGACATCGGCCTCCGCGGCTTCCTGCCCGCCTCGCTCGTCGAGATGCGTCGTGTCCGCGACCTCCAGCCGTACGTCGGCAAGGAGATCGAGGCCAAGATCATCGAGCTCGACAAGAACCGCAACAACGTGGTCCTGTCGCGCCGTGCCTGGCTCGAGCAGACGCAGTCCGAGGTGCGCACGACGTTCCTCAAGGAGCTCCAGAAGGGCCAGGTCCGTTCGGGCGTCGTGTCCTCCATCGTCAACTTCGGTGCGTTCGTGGACCTCGGCGGCGTCGACGGTCTCGTCCACGTCTCGGAGCTGTCGTGGAAGCACATCGACCACCCGTCCGAGGTCGTCGAGGTCGGCACCGAGGTCACCGTCGAGGTGCTCGACGTCGACATGGACCGTGAGCGTGTCTCCCTGTCGCTGAAGGCGACGCAGGAGGACCCGTGGCAGCACTTCGCTCGCACGCACGCCATCGGCCAGGTCGTCCCCGGCAAGGTCACCAAGCTCGTCCCCTTCGGTGCGTTCGTGCGCGTCGAGGACGGCATCGAGGGCCTCGTCCACATCTCCGAGCTGGCCGAGCGCCACGTGGAGCTGCCGGAGCAGGTCGTCAACGTCGGCGACGAGATCTTCGTCAAGGTCATCGACATCGACCTCGAGCGTCGTCGCATCTCGCTGTCGCTCAAGCAGGCCAACGACCAGGCCGTCGCGGCGTCGGAGTTCGACCCGACCCTCTACGGCATGGCCGCCGAGTACGACGAGCAGGGCAACTACAAGTACCCCGAGGGCTTCGACCCGGAGACGAACGAGTGGCTCGAGGGCTTCGACGCCCAGCGCGAGAAGTGGGAGCGTCAGTACGCCGACGCCCACGCTCGCTGGGAGGCCCACAAGGCCCAGGTCGACGCCGCGACGAAGGCCGACGCCGAGGCTGCGGCCAACGCCGGCTCCGCGACGTCGTACTCGTCCGCGACCGGTGACGTCGCCGAGGCCGGCGACGCCGACCGCAGCGAGCGCGCCCCGCGCAACGCCCCGGCCCCGGTCGAGGGCACGCTGGCTTCGGACGAGGCGCTTGCTGCGCTTCGTGAGAAGCTGACGGGCAACTGACGCCAGTCACTGCTTGGAGCGACACGCTCTGAAAGAGCCCCGGACCCTGTGGGTCCGGGGCTCTTTCGTGTCCGCTGTCTCAGGATGCAAGAAGGCTTCAGGTTTATTTCCGACTGAATTACTAGGAATTGATTGGCCGAAGCATCGCGGTGATCACACGAATGATGTTGTGGCACATGGCAATTCGCTCGACAGGCGGTGCGGGGTAGAAGCCCCAAGCAGGGGAGAATGCGCCCATATCGGCGATTGACGGGGCGTCGGCGGGCTTCGTAGTGTCATCGACAGGTCAAGAGTTCCAGTGCCAAGCCCCGGCTCGCTGGACAGCAACCCTCCACCGCGGCGGGGTGCTCCGGGTGAGGACCAGGCCGTCGCCAGCAGGCGACGGCAAGCGCGGACTCGAAGTGGTCGGGTCCAGGACCGAGGAGCCGACATGGCGCGCACGACGAGCACCCACCTCGTGCTCCGCCGCCACGTCGACCTGCTCCGCGTGTCCAGCGCGCTCTGTCGTCCCTGACGACGTCCTGGCCGCCGAGACCTCGGCCGGCCGGTCGGCGCCCGGCCCAACGGTGACCCCGGGGGGCCCGGACGCCAGCACGCACCCACGCGGCCGCCGCCGCTCCCCGCCACCCGTTCGGTGACGGGTGCCCGAGCCATCCCTCCAGGAGCCTCACGTGCCATCCCTCTCCACGGTCCGGCGCTCAGCGCCGCCGACCACCACATCGTCATCGTCGTCCTCGCCGCCTTCGCCGGCCGAGCCCACGGCGGGAGCGTCGACGTCCGCCCTCTCGGCCGCCCCGGCGCGGGCAACCCACTCGGTCCCGCCGTCCGGAGGCGGGCCGGTCCTCACCGTCGTCCCGCGCCGCAACCCGTGGACGTGGGTCGGCGTCGCCGGCGTCGGCCTGCTCCTGGCGATGTTCGTCAACGGCCTCGTCACCAACCCCGGCTGGGACTGGGCGACCTTCGGTCGCTACTTCGCCACCGAGACCGTCATCCGGGCTCTCGGCACGACGATCCAGCTCACCGTCCTCGGGACCGTGGCCGGCTTCGCCCTGGGGCTCGTCCTCGCGGCCATGCGACTGTCGTCCAACGCGTTCCTGCGGACCGTCGCGTGGGCCTACATCTGGGCGTTCCGGTCGATCCCGCTCATCGTCCAGCTGCTCTTCTGGTTCAACATCGCCTACCTCTACCAGACGATCAGCGTCGGGCTGCCGTTCGGGCCGTCCTTCGGCAGCGTCGAGACCAACGACCTCTTCGGGGCCCTCGGCGCCGCGGTGCTCGGGCTCGCCCTGCACCAGGCGGCCTACGCGGCCGAGATCATCCGCGGCGGCATCCTCTCCGTCGACGAGGGGCAACGCGAGGCGGCCTCGGCGCTCGGCATCCCGCGGCGCCGCCAGTTCGCGAGGATCGTCCTGCCGCAGGCGATGCGCTCGATCCTGCCCAACGCCGCCAACGAGGTGATCAGCCTCTTCAAGGGCACCTCGATCGTCTCCGTGCTCGCGATCCCGGAGCTCTTCTACCAGGTGCAGGTGATCTACGGCCGCAACTCCCGGGTCGTGCCGCTGCTCCTCGTGGCGACGGTCTGGTACATCATCCTCACGACGCTCCTGTCGATCGGGCAGTACTACGTCGAGCGGCACTTCGCCCGAGGCAGCGCCCGGTCGCTGCCGCCCACACCGCTCCAGCGGCTCCGGGCCCGGTGGGCCGGCATCGCGACCCAGGCAGCGCGTCGTCCCGAGGAGGTCGCCCGATGACCGCCGCCGTCGACCTCCGCGGCGTCACGAAGTCGTTCGGGGCCCACCGGGTGCTCGACGACGTCGACCTCGAGCTGGCGGAGGGCACCGTCACGGTCGTCCTCGGACCGTCGGGGTCGGGCAAGTCCACGCTGCTGCGCACCATCAACCACCTGGAGAAGATCGACCGGGGTCAGGTGCGCGTCAACGGGACGCTCATCGGCTACCGGCAGGTGGGTGACCGCCTCCACGAGCTGCCCGAGCGCGACATCCTGCGCCAGCGCAGCCGCATCGGCTTCGTCTTCCAGCAGTTCAACCTCTTCCCGCACCTCACCGTCCTCGAGAACGTCGTCGAGGCGCCGGTGTCGGCGCAGCGCCGCAAGCGCTCCGAGGTCGAGGTCGAGGCCAGGGCGCTGCTGGAGCGAGTCGGTCTGGCGGACAAGGCGGCTGCCTACCCACGTCAGCTCTCCGGTGGTCAGCAGCAGCGGGTCGCCATCGCCCGAGCCCTCGCGCTCCAGCCCGACGTCATCCTCTTCGACGAGCCGACGTCGGCTCTCGACCCGGAGCTCGTCGGCGAGGTCCTCGCCGTCATCAAGGAGCTCGCCCGCGACGGGGCCACTCTCGTCGTCGTCACGCACGAGGTCGGCTTCGCCCGCGAGGTCGCCGACACCGTCGTCTTCCTCGACGGCGGCCGCGTCGTCGAGCAGGGACCGCCCGAGCAGGTCATCGACCACCCTGCCCACGAACGCACGCGAGCCTTCCTCGACCGCGTCCTCTGACCGCACGCCACCACCCCACCCCCAACCCCTCCGGCCGTACCGGCCACCCATGACTCGCACCCCCCCGGGTGCCGAGAGGAGTCCTCATGCCCGCACGTCCCCACCCCGTCCACCGCCCGACGACGTATGCCGTCACGGTCGTCGCCGTCGCCGCCGCGGTCGCGCTCAGCGCCTGCTCCGGAGCCGCCGAGGCCAGCTCGGGCGCGGCGGCCGGCTCGATCGCGCCGGCGGGCCCGGCCGTCAACACCTCGCCGGACCAGAAGCGCATCACCGCCACCACGGACGAGAAGGCCGCGGCCCTGCTGCCCGCCGCCATCCGAGAGCGGGGCACGATCACGGCCGCCAACGCCGGGGCGGGTGGCGGCACGCCCCCGCTCGTCTTCACCGCCGACGACGACAAGACCGTCATCGGCGTCGAGGTCGACCTCGCGCACCTCTTCGCCGACAAGCTCGGCCTCGAGGTCGAGACGCCGGCGACGAGCTGGGAGAACGTCTTCCTCGGGATCGACTCGGGGCGCTACGACGTCGCCCTGACCAACGTCACGGTCACGGAGGAGCGCAAGGAGAAGTACGACTTCGCGACGTACCGCAAGGACGACCTCGCCTTCGAGGCGCCGAAGGGCGGCACGTGGAAGGTGACGAGCGGCAGGGACATCGCCGGCAAGACCATCGCCGTCGGGTCCGGCACCAACCAGGAGAAGATCCTGCTCGACTGGAACGAGGCCAACGTCAAGGCGGGCCTCGCGCCCGCCGAGGTGAAGTACTTCCAGTCGCAGACGGACTACTACCTGGCCCTGTCGTCGCACCGGATCGACGCGTACTTCGGCCCGAACCCGAGCGTCGCCTACCACGTCGCCACGGCCGGCCAGACCGAGGCCATCGGCCATTTCTCCGGTGCCGGTGACTCCCTCCAGGGACTCATCGCCGTGCTGACGAAGAAGGGCTCGGGTCTCGCCGCGCCCTACGCCGCCGCCATCAACTCGGCGATCGCCGACGGCAGCTACGCGAGGGTCCTCAAGCGCTGGAACCTGAGCACCGAGGGCCTCGAGAAGTCCGAGATCAACCCGCCCGGCCTGCCCAAGACCGACTGAGCCCCCAACCCAGCCAGGAGACGAATCACCATGCACCACAGCAAGACCCACGCGCCTGCTCGTCGCCGTGCGCTTGTCGTCGCGGCCGCCGTCCTGTCGACGGTCGGTGTGCTCGGAGCCTGCGCGGACCCGGTCAGCACCGGGACGACGCAGGTGGACCCCAAGGCTCTCGGCGACTCGAAGGTCCTCCCGGTCTCCTTCGACACCTCGGCCGGCGCCAAGCGCCCGGAGGGCACCCTGCACCCTGAGATCGCGGCGACCCTGCCGGCCGACGTCAGGGCCAGGGGCACCCTGGTCATCGGCAGCGGCGGCGCGGGCGGCGGCATACCTCCTCTGGCGTTCACGGCCGACGACAACAAGACCCCGATCGGGGTGGAGGTCGACGTGGCCCACCTCGTCGCGGACATCCTCGGCCTCAAGCCCGACGTGCAGACGACGAGCTGGGAGAACCTCTTCATCGGCATCGACTCGGGCAAGTACCAGGTCGCGATCTCCAACGTCGGCGTCTCGGAGGAGCGCAAGGAGAAGTACGACTTCGCGACGTACCGTCTCGGGCTGCACGCGTTCGAGGCCAGGAAGGCCTCGACGCTGCAGGTGCGGGGGCCTGCCGACGTCTCGGGCCAGAAGGTGGCCGTCGGGTCGGGCACCCTGCAGGAGGCGATCCTGCTGCGCTGGAACGAGGAGAACGAGAAGGCCGGACGGCCCCCCGCTGAGCTCGTCTACTACCAGGGCACGACGGAGTACTACCTCGCCCTCGACTCCGGACGCATCGACCTCTACCTCGGCCCGAACCCCACCGCGACGTACCACGTCGTCACGGCCGGCAAGACGCAGATCGTCGGCACCGTGTCGTCGAGCTTCCCGATCCCCGGGAAGGTCGGGGTCCTGACGAAGAAGGGCAACGGCCTGGCCACGCCCATCTCGGACGCCATCAACGCCGCCATCGCGGACGGCAGCTACAGCAAGGTCCTCGCCCGCTGGGGCCTCACCGCCGAGGCGGTGCCGGCCTCCGAGGTCAACCCGGCAGGGCTGCCCAAGCCGACCGAGACCTCGGACCAGTGAGGGACTGACATGGCCACCATCGTCACCCTCGCCTCGAGCCCGTCCGCGGCGTCCCGCACGGATGCCGTCCTCGGCCACATCGAACGCCGTCTCACGGTCCGCGGCCACGACGTCCAGCGCGTCGTCATCCGTGACCTGCCCGCCGAGGCGCTGCTGCGCGCCGACGTGGCTGATCCGCAGATCGCCGCCGTCGTGGCGCAGATCGAGGCGGCCGACGCGGTCGTCGTCACGACGCCCGTCTACAAGGCGGCCTACACCGGGCTGCTCAAGACGCTGCTCGACGTGCTCCCGCAGTACGCGTTGCGCGGCAAGTCGGTGCTCCCCGTCGCCACCGGCGGCAGCGCGGCCCACGTGCTCGCGGTCGACTACGCGCTTCGGCCGGTCCTCGTCTCGCTCGGCGCCGAGCACGTCACCCAGGGCTGGTTCGTGCTCGCCTCCGACGTGCAGGTCTTTCCCGCCGACGGGGGCGTGCTGCTCTCGGAGGCCGCCTCCCGAGCCCTGCACCAGGTGACGGAGTCGTTCCTGTCGCACGTCGCACGGCACCGACGCGGCGAGGTGCCCGCCCTCGACGACGACGTCGTGCTGCGGGTGTCCCCGCACGACGACGTCGCGGCCCCGCTGCTCGAGGACCTCGTCGTCGAGTACGGCACGCGCTACGGCCGGTCGACGCCGCACACGCAGCTGACGGAGGTCCCGGTCAGCGACTTCGAGGGACCCCACGGGGCCTTCGTCGTCATCCTGCGTGGCGGGCAGACGATCGCCGGCGGTGCGATCCGCCGCTACGACGACACCACGGCCGAGGTGAAGCGGGTCTGGACCAACTCCCAGTTCCGGCGGCAGGGGCTCGCCCGCCGCGTCCTTCTCGAGCTCGAGAAGGCCGCGGCGGGCCTGGGCTACCGGAGGATCCACCTCACCACGGGTCCGCGCCAGCCGGAGGCCCGTGCCCTCTACCTCGCGTCCGGCTACCTGCCGGCCTTTGACCTGCACGCCGACCCGGAGTCGATCGGCCCGCACGCCTTCGACAAGGAGCTGCCGGCCGGCACCGTCCGATCCGCCTCAGCCGCAGGCGGACCGGGCCCGGCGAGCGTCGACAGCGCCGCGCCGACCGCGCCCGACGGGGCGGCCGGGGCGGCCGGGGCGGCCGCGGGTCTGGGCTCCTACCGGGACTGGGGCGCGGCGTGACCGACCGACGGATCGTCGTCGTGGGCGCCGGACCACGGGCGCTCGGCCTCGTCGAGCGCATCGGCGCCAATGCCCGCGTGGTGGGCAGCCCGAGGGAGCGGGTGCAGGTGCACGTCGTCGACCCGCACCCGCCCGGCGGCGGCCGCATCTGGCGGTCGGCGCAGTCGCCCCTGCTCTGGATGAACTCCGAGGCGCAGGACGTCACGGTCTTCACCGACGCGTCCGTCACGTGCGAGGGCCCGGTCGTGCCCGGGCCGTCCCTCGCCGAGTGGGCGGCCGGCCCCGACGCGAGCGCAGCCGCCGGGGCCCTGTCGGCGCGTGACTTCGCGCCGCGCGTCGTCCAGGCCGACTACCTCGAGTGGGCATGGCGACGAGTCGTCTCGACCCTGCCGGAGCACGTCACCGTCCACGCCCATGCGGACCGGGCTGTCGAGCTGCACGGGACCGGCGCCGAGGGTGGACACCAGCAGGTCACCCTCGCTCGTGGTGCGGTGCTCGAGGGCGACATCGTCGTGCTCGCCCAGGGCTATCTCGACCAGGCGCCCGCACCGGACGAGCAGCGGCTGCTCGACGACGCCGCGTCACGGGGGCTCACCTACGTCCCGCCGGGTCACACGGCCGACCTCGAGCTCGAGGGCCTGCGCCCGGGCGAGCCCGTCGTCGTCCGCGGCATGGGTCTGGCCTTCATCGACCTCGTCGTCCTCCTCGGCGAGGGCCGCGGCGGCACCTTCACCGGCGAGGGCACGCAGCTGACCTACCACCCGAGCGGACGCGAGCCGGTCCTGCACGTCGGGTCCCGTCGTGGCGTGCCGTACCACGGCAAGCTCGGCTACGAGGTGCGAGCGGCCGCCTCCGGACCGGCGCCCTTGCGACACCTGACCCGTGAGCGCCTCACGGCCCTCGGTGCGGGCACGGCGGCCCTCGACTACCGCACCCAGGTCTGGCCCCTCGTCGTGCTCGAGCTCGCGGTGGCGCACTACCGCCGGCTCTTCGAGGCCCATCCCGAGCGCACACGGGGCACCTTCGACGCGCTCGAGCGCGCCCTGGTCACGGCCGACGTGACCAGCGGTGAGCTCACGGCCGTCGCCCTGACGCACCTCGCAGACCCCGAGGACGTCTTCGACATCGAGCGGATCGACCGCCCCCTCCGTGCTGTCATCGACCAGGCCACGCGGGCCGCCGACGTCGAGCGCGTCGTCGCCGAGCACATCCGCCGCGACGTCGTCCGGCGCGCCGACGCGTCGCGATCGAGCGACCGCGCCGTCTTCGACACGCTGCTCGGGGTGTATGCCGCCCTGGCGGAGCTCGTCGTGTCGGGTCGCCTCCTCGACGAGGACCGGGTGCGCCACGTCGAGGGCCACTTCCACGGGCTCTTCTCGTTCCTCGCGAGCGGTCCGCCGCCTCGCCGCCTCGCCGAGCTGCTCGCGCTGCACCGGGCCGGCGTCGTCCGCTTCCTCGGCCCCGACCTCGAGCTCACGATCGAGGAGGGTGCCTTCGTCGGGAGATCCGGAGAGCGCGTGGTGCGGGCGCGGGCCGCCGTGGACGCACGGCTGCCCCGCCCCGACAGCGCCCTCGTCACCGACCCCCTCGTCGCAGGCCTGCTGGCCGGGGGCGAGCTGCGCTCGCGACCCGTCACGGCCGCCGACGGAACAGCCCTCGGCGCGGGGCAGCTCGTCGCCGACGCCCGGGCGCGCGCCGTCCGCGCCGACGGCACCGTGCACCCACGCCGGTACCTCCTCGGGCCCGCCGTCTCTGGCTCCGCCGGCGCCGGAGGCTTCTCCCGGCCCCGCTTCAACGGCCCCGGCTTCCGCCAGAACGACGCCGTCGCCCGGGACCTGCTCACCGTCGCCGTGAGCGACCGAGCCACCGCCCGCCTCCGACTCGCCCCGCACCCCGTTCCCACCACGAGAGACAAGGACCACCGCCATGCCAGTTGAGTTCCTCGGCATCGCCGCCAACCACGACGGCACGGAGACGAGAGCCCGCAGCGCCGGCGCCCTCGACCTGCCGTATGCCGTCAAGCTCGCCCGAGCCCACGAGGACAACGGGTGGGACCGCGTCCTCTTCGCCTACCACTCCGGATCGCCCGACCCCGCCCAGGTCGCCGCGCACGTCGCGGCCCACACCGAGCGGCTCAACCTCGTCGTCGCGCACCGACCCAACACTGCCTACCCGACCCTGACGGCCAAGACCTTCGCCACGCTCGACCACATCAGCAACGGTCGGTTCGAGGTCCACGTCATCACCGGCGGCAGCACGGCGGACCAGTCCGCCGAGGGTGACCACCTCGACAAGGACGCCCGCTACGCCCGCACCCGGGAGTTCATCCGGATCCTCAAGCAGGCGTGGACGAGCAACGAGCCGTTCGACTTCGACGGCGAGCACTACCGGTTCGAGAACTTCCTCGCGGACATCAAGCCGCTCCAGACCCCGCGCCCACGGATCTCGTTCGGCGGGTCGAGCCCGGCGGCATACGCCGTCGGTGCGCAGGAGGCGGACGTCTTCGCCCTCTGGGGCGAGCCGCTCGCCGGGACGGCGGAGCAGATCGAGACGATCCGCGCCGCTGCCGCTGCCGCCGGGCGCGCGCTCCCGACGATCCAGGTCGCATTCCGACCGATCCTCGGTGCCACGGACGAGCTGGCCTGGGAGAAGGCCGAGCGCACGCTCGGCGACATCCACGCGCTCCAGGCCGAAGGAGCCTCCGTCTCGCGGGGCCGACTGCGCCGCAGCGGGTCCCGGCCCGAGAACGCCGGCTCGCAGCGGCTGCTCGCGGCCGCGGAGGCGGGGGAGCGCCACGACCGCGCCCTCTGGACCGCGACGTCTGCCGCGACCGCTGGCGGCGGCAACTCCACGGCCCTCGTCGGCACGCCCGAGACCGTTGCCGCGGCGCTGCTCGACTACTACGACCTCGGCGTGCGGATCTTCTCCGCCCGCGGCTACCACCTCTACGACGATGCCGTGGACGTCGGGCGGCACGTCATCCCGCTCGTGCGCGAGGAGGTCGCGCGTCGGGAGGCAGCGACCGCGGCGACGACGCCTGCCGACCACGAGGCCGTCGCGTGAGCGCCCGGGACGAGTGGCTCGCGTGGCGCGCCGCTCGCGAGGGCGACCTCGCCCAGGAGCACGGCTGGCTCTCGCTGACCGGCTTCGCGTGGCTGCCGGACCGGCCGACGAGCCTGCCCGGTCTCCCCGGCCTCTGGTGGACGGACGCCTCCGCTGCCCACGTCGAGGCGACCGCGAGCGAGGGGCTGCGCGTCGACGGCGAGCCCGTCGCCGGGCGGGCCACGACGGACGTCGAGGAGGCAGGGTCGCGGCTCTGGGTGCAGCACGGCGAGCGCGTCGTCGAGCTGCTCCGGAGGGGCGGGCGGCTCGCGGTGCGCACCCGGGACCCGCGGGCCACGACGCGCCGGGACTTCGCCGGTGTGCCGACGTGGGAGCACGATCCGGACTGGGTGCGCCCCGGACGGTTCACGGCCGCCGACCCCCCGGCGCGGGTGGAGGTGCGCACCGCCCGTGACGACCTCGTCCAGCACTCCACGGTCGTCGGCACCGTCGACGTCGACATCGACGGCGTGCGCCACCGGCTCAGCGCGGTCGGCGCCGGAGAGGGCCTCGGACTCCTCTTCCACGACACGACGAACGGCTCGCTCTCGGCGCCCTGGCGCACCGTCACGACGTCGTCCCCGGACCCCGACGGCAACGTCGTCGTCGACTTCAACCGGGCCGTCAACCTCCCCTTCGCCTTCACGGCGTACGGCACGTGTCCGGGGCCGGTCACGGGCAACCGGATCGCCGTGCCCGTCACAGCGGGTGAGAAGCGGCCGGCATGAGGTTCTGCACGTACACGTTGCTCGACACGAGCTCCGACCCCGTCACCGGGGTCGCCCGCTCCCAGACGGAGGCCTTCGAGCACGTCGCGCGCCAGGCCGAGTGGGCCGAGGAGCTCGGCTTCGACGCGTTCGGGGTGGGGGAGCGGCACGCCCAGCGCTTCGTCTCGTCCTCGCCGCCCGTCGTCCTCGCGCACGTCGCGGCGCGGACGTCCCGCATCCGACTCATGACGACCGTGACGGTGCTCTCGCTCGTCGACCCCGTCCGCGTCGCCGAGGACTACGCGACGCTCGACCACCTGAGCGGTGGGCGGCTCGACGTCGTCATCGGCAAGGGCAACGACCCCGACCAGAACGCCCTCTTCGGCTACGACCTCGACGGCCAGTGGGAGC
Source organism: Terrabacter sp. P2_E3 (assembly GCF_056403915.1). Lineage (NCBI taxonomy): Bacteria > Bacillati > Actinomycetota > Actinomycetes > Micrococcales > Intrasporangiaceae > Terrabacter > Terrabacter sp. P2_E3. The sequence continues at coordinate 352,928 of NZ_JBFUEN010000001.1, read as the reverse complement.
GCAACGCCGAGAAGTACGAGCTGTTGCGACGGCTGTGGCGCGAGGACCGGGTCACGTGGTCGGGACGCTTCCGTCCCCCGCTCGTCGACGCGAGGACCCAGCCGCGGCCGCTCCAGCAGCCCATCCCCGTCTGGCACGGCTCGGCGAGCTCGACCGAGTCGACCGAGCTCGCCGCGCGCTGGGGCGACCCGCTCTTCTCCGCCAACGGCTTCCACCCCTTGGAGACCTACGCCGCCCTCGTGCGGCACTACCGCGAGCGGTGGGAGGTGCACGGCCACGACCCGGCCGACGCGGTCGTCGGTACCGGATTCCTCGGGCTCCTCGTCGCCGACACGACACAGGAGGCGCTGCGCCTCTACGAGCCGGCGTTCGAGGCGTTGCGGCGCTCGCCGGGTGCCGCGCACAACCGCCTGCCCTTCTCGACGCTGGAGGAGTACGCCCGCGACGGCTCCGCGTTGATCGGCTCGCCGGCCGAGGTCGTCGACAAGATCGGGCGCTACCGGGAGGCCTTCGGCCACGAGCTCTCCGGTGTCTCGCTCGACGTGCCGGGCCTGCCGGAGAGCGTGACCCGGCGCAGCGTCGAGCGGTTCTTCGCGGACGTGGCCCCGGTCGTGCGACGCGAGCACCCGTCGCGACAGGAGTTCAGACACGCGTTGAATGCCTGACGCACCAAAGCCGCAATCGGTGCACCTGCGCGGCTAGGTTTGCCGGGTGCAGTCATCGGTGACCCAACCCCAGAGCGCCACGCCCGGGTCCGGGGGACCCCCGCCCGAGGTGGGTCCACCCCCGCGACGGTCGAGCGGGCGGGCCTGGGAGTGGTCGCTCGCGGCGCTCCTGCTGCTGCCCAACCTCGTGCTGCTCATCGTCTTCACGTACCGCCCGCTGCTCGACAACATCAGGCTGTCGTTCACCGACTGGAACATCTCCTCGCCCATCGCCAACCCCGTGGGCCTGTCGAACTACATCGAGTGGTTCGGGCGTGACGACACGAAGATCATCCTGCGCAACACCCTCGTCTTCACCGTCGCCACCGTCGGCATCTCCATGGCGGTCGGGCTCGGCCTCGCCCTGCTGCTCGACCAGAAGCTCAAGGGGCGCAACATCGTCCGCTCGGTCGTCTTCGCGCCGTTCGTCATCTCGGGCGCCGCGATCGGCATCGCCTTCCAGTTCGTCTTCGACCCGCAGTTCGGCCTCGTCCGCGACCTGCTCGCGCGGATCGGTGTCGCCTCGCCCGACTTCTACCAGCAGCCCGGATGGGCGCTCTTCATGGTGACCGTCACCTACATCTGGAAGAACCTCGGCTACACCTTCGTCATCTACCTCGCCGCCCTGCAGGGGCGGCGCGCCGACCTCGACGAGGCGGCCGAGATCGACGGCGCCACTGCGTGGACCCGTTTCCGACGCGTCCTCATGCCCCAGCTGCGCCCGACGACGTTCTTCCTGTCGATCACGGTGCTGCTCAGCTCGGTCCAGGTCTTCGACATCATCAACGTCATGACCCGGGGCGGCCCGCAGGGCAACGGCACGACCACCCTCGTCTACCAGGTCTACCAGGAGACGTTCGTCAACCAGCGCGCCGGCTACGGCGCCACCGTCGCCACCGTCATGTTCGTCATCCTGCTCGCCGTCACGGTGGTCCAGGTGCGCTTCATGGACAGGGGGAAGCAGGCATGAGCACGTCCACCATCGTCGGGACCCGCGACGACGAGCAGGTCCCGCCGACCGGCGGGCAGCGACGGCGGCGACGCACGTCGCACCAAGTCGAGGCCTCGGCGCACCACCGCGGACCGATGTGGACCGCAGCGGGCTACGCCGGCATGGTCCTCGTCGTCCTCGTCATCGCCGTCCCGCTCTTCTGGATCCTGCTCACCTCGTTCAAGGAGCGCGGTGACATCTACGTCCGGCCGGCCCAGTGGTGGCCGGACCCGGCGACGGGCCAGAACTACAGCGAGCTGACGACCCGCATCCCGTTCTTCGACTACGTCCGCAACTCGGTCATCATCACGTCGGCGACCTCGGTCGCCAAGATCGTGCTCGGCGTCATCAGCGCGTACGCCCTGTCGCTGCTGCGCTTCCCGGGACGCTCGGTCGTCTTCCTCGTCGTCATCGCAGCACTCATGGTGCCCAACCAGATCACCGTGATCAGCAACTACGCCCTCGTGGCGCAGCTCGGCTGGCGCAACACCTTCCAGGGCATCATCATCCCGCTCGCGGGCGTCGCCTTCGGCACCTTCCTCATGCGCAACCAGTTCCTCAGCCTGCCCGGCGAGATCATCGAGGCCGCGCGCCTCGACGGCGCGGGACCGATGAAGCTGCTGTGGCGCGTCGTCATGCCGATGTCGTGGCCGACCCTCGTGGCCTTCGCGCTCATCACCGTGGTCAACGAGTGGAACGAGTACCTCTGGCCGTTCCTCATGTCCGACGACGAGACGACGGCGCCGTTGCCGGTCGGCCTGACGTTCCTCCAGAACAACGACGGCGTCACGAACTGGGGGCCGGTCATGGCGGGCACCGTCCTGGCCATGCTGCCGATCCTCGTCCTCTTCCTCTTCCTCCAGCGACAGATGATCAAGGGCCTCACGGCGGGGGCCGTGAAGAGCTGAACCCGGCTCTGCCGCATACCGATCCATCCCCACGACCCCACCCACCACCACAGGGAAAGGCACCATCCATGAACGAGTTCTCACGTCGAGGCTTCCTCGGCCTCGCCGGCGCAGCCGGCGTCGCCGGTCTCGCGGCCTGCGCGGGCACCGGCACGTCCCCGACGACGGGCGGCGGTGGCGGCTCGAGCAACACCATCGAGTTCTGGAGCAACCACCCGGGCAACAGCAAGCCGGTCGAGCAGGAGATCATCAAGGCCTTCGAGGCGGCCAACTCGGGCCTCAAGGTCAAGCTCGTCGACGCCGGCAAGAACTACGAGGAGGTCGCGCAGAAGTTCAACGCCTCGCTCGCCGGCGGCTCGCTGCCCGACGTCGTCGTCGTCTCGGACGTCACGTGGTTCAACTTCGCGCTCAACAAGCAGCTGAGCCCGCTCGACGAGCTGCTCTCGACGGCCAAGATCGAGACGAGCGACTACGTCGACGCGCTCTACAACGACTACAACCTCGACGACAAGCACTACGCGCTGCCGTTCTCCCGGTCGACCCCGCTCTTCTACTACAACAAGGACCTCTGGAAGGCGGCCGGTCTCGAGGACCGCGGCCCGAAGGACTGGGACGAGTTCCTCACGTGGGCACCGAAGCTCAAGGCGGCCGCCGGCTCGGACAAGATCGTCATGGAGCTGCCCGACGGCTCGAACTACCTCGACTGGGTCTTCCAGAACATCGTGTGGGGCTACGGCGGTGCCTACTCGAAGGAGTGGACGCCGACCTTCTCGGACCCCAACACGGTCAAGGCCGGCACCTACCTGCAGAACCTCGCCAAGGACGGCTACCTCAAGCTGTCCAAGGACCCCGCTCCCGACTTCACGGCCGGCATCGTCGGCTGCAGCATGATGTCGACCGGTTCGCTCGGCGGCGTGTCCAAGGACGCGAAGTTCTCGGTGGGCACGGCGTTCCTGCCCGGTGACGGCAACTGCCCGACGGGCGGTGCAGGCGTCGGCATCCCGGCCAACATCTCCGACGACCGCAAGAAGAACGCGCTGAAGTTCATCGAGTTCCTCACCAACGCCCAGAACACCGTCACCTTCACGCAGGCCACCGGCTACATGCCCGTGCGCAAGTCGGCCGTGGACCTGCCGGAGGAGAAGGCGTTCCTCGAGAAGAACCCCAACGCCAAGACGGCGATCGAGCAGCTGCCCAAGACGCGGTCGCAGGACAACGTCCGCGTGCTGCTGCCCGGCGGTGGCGCCCGGATCGGCAAGGGCCTCGACCAGATCGTCCAGGGCCAGGACGTCGCGACGATCTTCAAGGGCCTCGACGCCGAGAGCCAGCAGGTCTTCGACTCGCAGATCAAGAGCAAGCTCGGCGCCTGACGCGCTGCCGCACCACCCCGGTCGTATGCCGTCCGGCAGGCCCCGCACGGACCTGCCGGACGGATCCGGAGTGACGTGGGAGGTGGCGAGCACGCTCGCGCCCTCCCACGTCCCCGGCTCCGGACCCCGAACCAGAACGACCCGAGAGGCCACCGATGGCAACCGTGTACTTCGACGAGGCGACTCGTCGGTTCTCCAAGGACGACGCCGCCCCGGCGGTCGACGGCATCACGCTCGACATCGCCGACGGTGAGTTCCTCGTCCTCGTCGGCCCCTCGGGCTGCGGCAAGTCGACGACCCTGCGGATGCTCGCGGGTCTCGAGCCGGTCGACGGCGGGCGCATCCTCGTCGACGGTCACGACCAGAAGGGGGTGCGCCCGCGTGACCGGGACATCGCCATGGTCTTCCAGAGCTACGCGCTCTACCCGAACATGTCGGCTGCGCAGAACATGGCCTTCGCCCTCGACAACGCGAAGGTGAGCAAGGCCGAGACGAGGCAGCGGGTCGCCGAGGCCGCCAAGATCCTCGAGCTCGAGCCGCTCCTCGACCGCAAGCCCGGCCAGATGTCGGGCGGTCAGCGCCAGCGCGTCGCCATGGGACGCGCGATCGTGCGCAACCCCAAGGTCTTCTGCATGGACGAGCCGCTGTCCAACCTCGACGCCAAGCTGCGCGTCTCCACCCGCTCGCAGATCGCGGGTCTGCAGCGAAGGCTCGGCATCACGACGGTCTACGTCACCCACGACCAGGTCGAGGCGATGACGATGGGCCATCGGGTCGCGGTGCTGCGCGACGGGAGGCTCCAGCAGGTCGACACGCCGGAGCGGCTCTACGACCACCCGGTCAACACCTTCGTCGCGGCCTTCATCGGCTCGCCGGCCATCACGCTCGTCGAGTCCGAGGTGCGCGAGGGCGTGGCGCGGGTCCACGGCGTCCCGGTGCCCCTGGACCGTGCGGTCGCCGGTCGCGCGGGGGAGAAGGTCGTCGTCGGGCTGCGCCCGGAGTCGTGGCACGTCGTGGAGACGCCCGCCGGCGGAAGCCGGGACGGGGCCGACCCGTCCGCCCTCGGGCTCACCGTCGAGCTCGTCGAGTCGCTGGGCTCGGAGTCGTTCGTCTACGGCCGCCCGGTCGGCGCCGACGAGGGCGCCGACCGCGTCACCGTCCGCCTCGACAAGCGCACCCACCTGACGGTCGGTGACACCGTGCACGTCGAGCCCAACCGTGGCGAGGTCCACCTCTTCGATGCTGCCTCCGGCGAGCGGATCGAGGCCTGAGCATGGCGTCTGGCCCCGGTCCCTGGGCCTCGGGCCGCTTCGACGTCGAGGGGCATCGCGGCGCCAAGGGGCTCGTCGTCGAGAACACGCTGGCCAGCTTCGCCGCTGCCTACGACGCCGGGGTGACCGGCGTCGAGCTCGATGTCCGGCTCACCGCCGACGGGAAGGTCGTCGTCTGGCACGACCCGGTGCTGCTGCCGCCCAAGTGCCGGCCGACCGGTCCGGACCTCGTCGGCGCCCGGGTCGCCGAGCTGACCCTCGAGCAGCTGCGCACGGTGGACGTCGGCAGCCAGACGCTCGCCGGCTTCCCGGAGCAGCGACCGTCGCCGGGCGCCCACATCTCGACGTTGGACGAGGTGCTCGCCCACGGGATCGAGCGCGCGCCCGACGTGTGGTGGACCATCGAGCTCAAGGTCAACCCGCTCGACCCGGGGGAGTCCGCCGGACGGCGTCGACTCCTCGAGGGGGTCCTGGCGAGCGTCCACCAGGCCGGCCTCGAACGGCAGTGCTTCATGCACTCGTTCGACTGGGCCGTGCTCGAGCTCTCGGCAGAGCTCGCGCCCGACGTCATCCGCTCAGCCCTCGTCGAGGCCTCGGTGACGTGGGTCCCGGGCAGCCCGTGGACGGGCAGCGTCAGGGTGGGGGAGTCGCACGACGACGTGTGTGCCGGTGCCGCCGCCGTCGGGGCGGGCGTCATCTCGCCCGAGCACGTGCTCGTCGACGCGGACTTCGTCCAGCGCGCGCACGCCGCCGGACTCGCCGTGCTGCCGTGGACGGTCAACGAGCCGGCGCGGATGGTCGAGCTCGTCGAGGCGGGAGTCGACGGCCTCGTGTCGGACTACCCCGACCGCGCCGTCTCCGTGCTGGCGCCGACGCCTGCCTGACCGGGTGGGCCGACGCGGTCCGGCCACGTGCCGTAGCGAGGGGCCGGACCCCGTGGTCCGGCCCCTCGCTCCCCCTCCGGTGCCCCTCCGGGGCGGGAGCCGTGGCGCCCGTGGCACACTCGTGCGGTCGACAGGCGCCGATGTCGACGCTGTCACCGTCCGGTGCAGCAGCTGGGTGGGGACCCCTGGACCCCACCCATTCGCTAGAACGCCGTTCCAGCGAACTCATGATGCGTTCGAAGGGCTCCGATGTCAACAGACCGGGCGTACGACAACAGCTCGCGTGCGGAAGCAGCCCTGGCCACCCGGCGCCGGATCATCGAGGCCGCGGGCGAGATGCTCCTGCGCGACGGCTACCACGCCATGTCGGTGAGCGCGCTCGCCGCGAACGCCGGGGTCAGCGCGCAGACCGTCTACAACGCCATCGGCGGCAAGGCGGCCGTCGTCAAGGCGGTCTACGACGTGCTCCTCGTCGGTGACGACGCGCCCGTCGCGATGCAGGACCGGCCGGAGTTCCGCGCCATGTCGACGGCCCCCGACCGCGAGGGCTTCGTCCGGGCCTACGCCGCGTTGTGCGCGACGATCTACGAGCGGGTCGGACCGCTTCTCGGCGTGCTCCTGGCCCAGGGCGCCGGCGGCGACACGGGCTTGCAGGACTTCGTCGCGACGATCGACCGCGAGCGTCGGGCCGGCAACACGAACGCCCTCAACGCCCTCGAGGCGGCTCACGGGCTGCCGCCGCAGCTCGACCGCGAGCGGTTCATCGACATCGTCTGGACCGTGACCTCGCCGGAGATCTACGACCGTTTCGTGCGACGCTGCGGGTGGACCCACGCGATGTATGCCGCCTGGCTGGCCGAGGCGGTCGTCGCGATCTTCGACCGCGCCAGCAGCGCCGAGCAGGAGGACTGACGATGCCCCGCCAGATCGCGAGCAACACCGAGGTCGACCGCGACGCGATGCTCGACTTCGTCCGTCCGCGCCACTCGATGGTGCTCATGACGCAACGCGCCGACGGGCGGCCGCAGGCCTCGCCGGTCACGGGCGGCGTCGACGAGCAGGGACGCATCGTCATCTCGACCTACCCCGAGCGCGCCAAGACGACGAACGCCCGACGCCGACCGCAGGTCAGCGTCCTCGTCCTGTCCGACGACTTCGGCGGCGAGTGGGTGCAGGTCGACGGCGACTGCGAGGTCATCGACCTGCCGGACTCCGTCGAGCCCCTCGTCGACTACTTCCGCGCCATCTCGGGCGAGCACCCCGACTGGGACGAGTACTGCCAGGCGATGCGCGACCAGGGCAAGTCCCTGCTTCGAGTCACGCCCACCCGATGGGGTCCGGTCGCCAAGGGCGGCTTCCCCGCCCGCCTCGCCTGAGGTCGCCCGTGCTGCGCGTCGGAGTCACCGGAGGGATCGGGTCGGGCAAGTCCACGGTGTCGCGACGGCTGGCCGAGCTGGGCGCCCACGTCATCGACGCGGACGCGGTCGCCCGCGAGGTCGTCGAGCCGGGGGAGCCCACCCTGCAACGGATCCGGGCGCGCTTCGGGGACGCGGTCGTCCGTGACGACGGGAGCCTCGACCGGGCTGCCCTGGCCGCGATCGTCTTCCCCGACCGCGAGGCCCTCGACGCGCTCGACGCCATCACCGGACCCGCGATCGCGGCCCGCGTCGCAGAACGTCGGGCCGCCGCTCCTGACGACACCGTCTCCGTCTACGACATGCCCCTCCTCGTCGAGCGCGGGCTCTGGGTGCACGAGCACCTCACCGTCGTCGTCGAGACCGACGTCGAGACGCGGGTGCGCCGGCTCGTCGGAGAGCGTGGCCTGGACGAGACGGACGCCCGGCACCGCATCGCCGCCCAGGCGACCGACGCCCAGCGCCGTGCGGTCGCCGACGTCGTGCTCGACAACTCCGGCACGCCCGACGACCTCGCGCGCGCCGTGGACGCCCTCTGGCACGAGCGGCTCGTGCCCTACGAGGGCAACCTCGTGACCGGCACCCGGTCACGCCGGCCGGACCTCGCGCGCGAGTGCGTCGTCGACCCCCGCGCGGACTGGGAGCCACGCGCCGAGCGGGTCGTCGCCCGTCTCGCTGCGGCGCTCGCGCCCACCGGCGTCGCCACCGAGGTGTCGCACATCGGCTCCACGTCCGTGCCGGGACTCCTCGCCAAGGACGTCATCGACGTCCAGGTCGGGCTACGCCACCTCGCCGACGCCGACCGGGACGATGTGCTGCGGGCGCTCCGGGACGTCGGCTACGTCTTCTCCCACGGCATCCACAGCGACACGCCCCAGCCGGTCGGGTCCGACCCGGCCGGATGGACCAAGCGTTTCCTCGGCGGCTGCGACCCGGGCAGCCACGTCCACGTCCACGTGCGCGAGCACGGCTCCGCGGGCTGGCGATTCGCGCTCCTGTTCCGCGACTGGCTGCGCCACGAGCCCGCCGAGCGGGACGCGTATGCCACGGAGAAGCACCGGCTGCTCGGCCTGCACGAGGCCACCTCGGACTACGTCGTGGCCAAGGAGGCATGGTTCGAGGGCGCGTGGCAGCGCGCGACGGACTGGGCCGAGCGCACCGGCTGGCAGCCGCGGTAGGGAGCTACCGGCATACGCAGGGGGCGCTCGGTGTTGAGCGTGACATGCGTGGTGAGTACAAGGTCCCCGGTGGAAAGCTCGTGGCGGTCGACCTCGAGGAGGTGGACGGCAGACTCGCCCGGGTGAGCGTGTCCGGCGACTTCTTCCTCGAGCCCGACGAGGCGCTCGGCGACATCAACGCAGCGCTGACGGGCATGTCCGTGGACGCCGGTGTCGAGCAGCTGGCCGGCGCCGTCACGGGCGCCCTCGCCGCCGACGTGTCGCTCATCGGCTTCACGGCCGAGTCGATCGGCATCGCGATCCGCCGTGCCCTCGGCAAGGCGACGGGGTGGGACGACCACGCCTTCGACGTCATCCCGGCGCGCGTGCTCGACCCAGCGCTGCACGTCGCGCTCGACGAGGTCATCGCCCGCGAGGTCGCGGCGGGGGAGCGGCCGCCGACGCTGCGCTTCTGGGACTGGGACAGCCCACTCGTCGTCATCGGCTCGTTCCAGTCGGTCCGCAACGAGGTCGACCCCGACGGGGCCGAACGCCACGGCATCGACGTCGTGCGGCGCGTCTCCGGGGGCGGCGCCATGTTCATGGAGCCCGGCAACACCATCACGTACTCGCTCGTCGTGCCCACCTCCCTCGTCGAGGGACTGAGCTTCGAGCGGTCCTACTCCTTCCTCGACGAGTGGGTCATCGAGGCACTCGCCGACGTCGGCGTGACGGCCCACTTCGTGCCGCTCAACGACATCGCGAGCGACCACGGCAAGATCGGCGGCGCCGCGCAGAAGCGCTTCGCGTCGGGCGCGGTCCTGCACCACGTGACGATGGCCTACGACATCGACGCGGACAAGATGCTCGAGGTGCTGCGGATCGGCCGCGAGAAGATGAGCGACAAGGGCACGAAGTCGGCCAACAAGCGCGTCGACCCGATGCGCTCGCAGACCGGGATGACGCGGGACGCGATCCTCGAGTCGTTCGCGGCGTCGTTCGCCCGGCGCTACCGGACGACGGTCTCCGACTACACCGACGCCGAGCTCGCCGAGGCCCAGCGTCTCGTCGACGAGAAGTTCGCGACCCCGGGGTGGACCCACCGCGTCCCGTGATGTCGAGACCGGCGTGTCCGCTCCGACGTCCCTCCCGAGGCGGCAGACTGGCCGCCCGCGAACCGAAGGGACATCCCATGAAGTACGTCATCCTCATCCACTCCAACCCGCAGCCCTGGGGCCACCCGACGGGTGCCTTCATGCCCGAGGCGCTCGCCCGCCCGCAGGAGGAGCGCGACGCTGGTGGTGCGGCCTTCGACGCGATGCTCGAGGAGCTGTCGAAGAGCGGTGAGCTCAAGGGCGGTGAGGCGCTCGGCGCCCCCGCCTCGGCACGGATCTACCGCTGGTCGGAGAGCGGGACCGTCTCGACGGACGGGCCGTACGCCGAGAGCAAGGAGCACCTCGCGGGCTTCTTCCTGCTCGACGTGGCGTCCCGGGAGCGCGCGGAGGAGCTCGCCGTGAACTTCGCGGGGCCGGGCGACACCGTCGAGCTCCGCCCCGCCTACGTCTGGGAGGAGTAGGCGAGTGGGCGCTGTCGGTCGTGCGACGTACGGTTGAGCCATGCGTCCCACGACCGACCTCCAGCGCACGGTGGCACCCTTCGAGGTGATCTCCGAGTACACCCCGAGCGGTGACCAGCCCACGGCGATCGCCGAGCTCGCGAAGCGCGTCCGGGCCGGCGACACCGACACCGTGCTGCTCGGTGCCACCGGCACCGGCAAGTCGGCGACGACGGCCTGGCTCATCGAGCAGGTCCAGCGGCCGACCCTCGTCATGGCGCCCAACAAGACGCTCGCCGCGCAGCTGGCCAACGAGTTCCGCGAGCTGCTGCCCAACAACGCCGTCGAGTACTTCGTCAGCTACTACGACTACTACCAGCCCGAGGCGTACATCCCGCAGACGGACACCTACATCGAGAAGGACAGCTCGGTCAACGACGAGGTCGAGCGGCTGCGGCACTCGGCGACCAACTCGCTGCTGACCCGGCGTGACGTCATCGTCGTCGCCTCGGTGTCGTGCATCTACGGCCTCGGCACGCCCCAGGAGTACGTCGACCGGATGGCCCGGCTCAAGGTCGGCCAGGAGGTCGTGCGCGACGACCTGCTCCGGCGCTTCGTCGAGATGCAGTACACCCGCAACGACCTCGCCTTCACCCGCGGCACCTTCCGCGTCAGGGGCGACACCGTCGAGATCATCCCCGTCTACGAGGAGCTCGCGATCCGCATCGAGTTCTTCGGCGACGAGATCGAGCGCATCTACACCCTGCACCCCGTGACCGGCGAGGTTGTCAACGAGGAGCAGGAGATGTACGTCTTCCCGGCGTCGCACTACGTCGCCGGCCCCGAGCGGATGGAGCGGGCGATCCGCGGCATCGAGCTCGAGCTCGAGGACCAGCTGGCCCTCTTCGAGAAGCAGGGCAAGCTCCTCGAGGCCCAGCGCCTGCGCATGCGCACGACCTACGACCTCGAGATGATGCGGCAGGTCGGCTTCTGCAACGGCATCGAGAACTACAGCCGCCACATCGACGGCCGCACGTCCGGCTCCGCTCCCAACTGCCTCATCGACTACTTCCCGGAGGACTTCCTCCTCGTCCTCGACGAGTCGCACCAGACGGTGCCGCAGATCGGCGCGATGTACGAAGGCGACATGTCCCGCAAGCGGATGCTCGTCGAGCACGGCTTCCGTCTCCCGAGCGCCATGGACAACCGGCCGCTGAAGTGGGAGGAGTTCCTCGAGCGCATCGGGCAGACGGTCTACCTCTCGGCGACACCGGGGGAGTACGAGCTGGCCAAGTCCGGACCGCCGGTCGAGCAGATCATCCGACCCACCGGTCTCATCGACCCCGAGGTCGTGCTCAAGCCGACCAAGGGCCAGATCGACGACCTCATGCACGAGATCCAGGAGCGCACCAAGCGCAACGAGCGCGTCCTCGTCACGACCCTGACGAAGAAGATGGCCGAGGACCTCACCGACTACCTCCTCGACAAGGGCATCCGGGTCCGCTACCTCCACAGCGACATCGACACGCTGCGGCGGGTCGAGCTGCTCCGCGAGCTGCGCAGCGGCGTCTTCGACGTCCTCGTCGGCATCAACCTGCTCCGCGAGGGCCTCGACCTGCCCGAGGTCTCGCTCGTCTCGATCCTCGACGCGGACAAGGAGGGCTTCCTCCGCTCGGCCCGGTCCCTCATCCAGACGATCGGACGCGCGGCCCGAAACGTGTCCGGCCAGGTGCACATGTACGCCGACAAGATCACTCCGTCGATGGAGCAGGCCCTCGACGAGACCAACCGGCGCCGCGAGAAGCAGATCGCCTACAACACCGAGCACGGCATCGACCCGACGCCGCTGCGCAAGAAGATCGCCGACATCACCGACCTGCTCGAGCGTGAGGACGCCGACACGCAGGAGCTGCTCGGCTCCGGGCGCATGCAGTCCCGCGGCAAGAGCGGCGCCGGTCGTGGCGCCATGGCCGCCGACGTCGGGGTGTCCGCCGGTGGCACGACCAACCGCCCGGCCGACATGGCGGCGGCCGACCTCGCCGGGCTCATCCAGGAGCTCACGACCCAGATGCACCAGGCGGCGACCGAGCTGCACTTCGAGCTCGCCGCGCGCCTGCGCGACGAGATCGGCGACCTCAAGAAGGAGCTGCGGCAGATGAGTGCCGCGACGCGGTGATGTCCCGTGATGGCTCGGTGTCGGCTCGGTGACGGCTCGGTGACGGCCCCGTGGTGACCCAGGGTTCCGGCGTGGCGGCACGGCTCCGCGCGGCCGCCCTCGCGCTGCCCGGGGCGTGGGAGGACTCGCCGTGGGACGGCGACACCGTCGCCAAGGTCGGCTACAAGATCTTCGTCTTCCTCGGCGACGACTCGATCGGGGTCAAGAGCGCCCGCAGCCGCACCGAGGCCGACGAGTGGCTGCTCCGCTACCCCGACGACGCCTCGGTCATGGCCTACATCGGCCGGCACGGATGGAACACCCTGCGCACGACGGGGGCGATCGACCCCGACGAGCTCCTCGAGGCGATCGAGACCTCCTACGAGATCGTCGTCTCGGGCCTGCCGCGCGGCAGGCGCCCCGGGACGGTCGGCTGAGCGCCATGCGACCCGCCACCCGTCGTGCTCACGGGGCGGACCGATTTGAGGAGCGCCGCTCGGAGTGAAAGACTCAGGCGTTCACGGAGGGGAGTATCCCCGACACGACGGGCTCGTCATCACGGAGTGGGTCTCACCGCCGCTCCCGGTCCCGTCGGTCCGGCACCACGCCGGGCGGGAGAGACCTCCGGTTACTGCTCTGGTGACCGGAAGGTTGTGCCCATGAACGTTCCCGTGTGGGGTTGGTTCCTCACCATCGGTCTGATGACCGTGTTCCTCGCCGTCGACGTCTTCGTCATCGCACGACGACCCCACGTCCCGTCGATGGCCGAGGCCGGCAGGCACCTGGCCTTCTTCGTCGCCCTCGCCGTGCTCTTCGGACTCTTCATCTGGTTCGAGTGGGGCGGGCAGTACGCCGGGGAGTTCTACGCCGGTTGGCTCACCGAGTACTCGTTGTCCGTCGACAACCTCTTCGTCTTCCTGCTCATCATGGGCAGCTTCAAGGTGCCGAAGAAGCTCCAGCAGTCGGCGCTCATGGTCGGAATCGTCATCGCGATCATCCTGCGCGGCATCTTCATCGGGCTCGGCGCCGTCGTCATCAACGCGTACGCGTGGGTCTTCTACATCTTCGGCGCCTTCCTCGTCTACACGGCGATCAAGCTCGCGACCGGCGGGGAGAGCGACGACGACGAGTACCACGAGAACCGCTTCCTGCTCTGGGTCGAGAAGCGCTTCCCGGCGACCAAGGAGTGGCACGGCACGAGCCTGACGGTGATCGAGAACGGCAAGCGCCTCATCACCCCGATGCTCATCGTCATCCTGGCCCTGGGTACGACCGACCTGCTCTTCGCACTCGACTCGATCCCGGCGATCTACGGCCTGACCAACGAGCCGTACCTCGTCCTGACGGCCAACATCTTCGCCCTGATGGGACTGCGTCAGCTCTACTTCCTCATCGGCGGCCTGCTCAAGAAGCTCGTCTACCTCAGCATCGGCCTCGCGGTCCTGCTCGCCTTCATCGGCGTCAAGCTCGTCATGCACGCGATGCACGAGAACAATTTGCCGTTCATCAACGGCGGCCAGCCGATCGAGAGCGTCCCCGACATCCCGATCATCGTCTCGCTCGGTGCGATCGTCCTGATCCTCGGCGTCACCACCGTCGCGAGCCTCTGGAAGTCCAGCCGGGACGCGAAGCTCGAGGCCGCGAACTGCACTGCCGCCGTCGACGGCGTCGCGGAGGGCGACACCGAGGCTCCCGACGTGGCCCGGGACGCCTCCGCCGGGCGCCCGGCCGAGGAAGGCATGACCACTCCCCGCGCCAGGCACGACCAGCGCTGACGTATGCCGTCACGACGCGCCGTCGACCACCCGGCCGGCGGGCGCGTCACGTCGGGGCGCCCGGACGCCTCCTCCGTCGTGCATTGGCAGCGCCCCTGCGTCGACGGGAAGGACGCGGGCATCACGTGTCCTTGAGCTCCTGGGCCAGCATGACGATGATGCCGCTGGGTCCGCGGACGTAGGTCAGCGTGTAGACGTCCTCGTAGGTCGCCACGCCGCGCAGCGGATGGCACCCGTGCCGTGCAGCAATCGCGAGAGCCTCGTCGATGTCGTCGATGTCGTCGACCGAGAAGGCGACCCGGTGCATCCCGATCTCGTTGGGCAGGGTGGGCGTCGTCGCGATGGCGATGGGGTGGATGTACTCGAAGAGCTCGAGGCGACCATGCCCGTCCGGCGTCTGGAGCATGGCGATCCTGGCGTGGTTGCCATCGAGTCCCACGGCGGTGTCGGTCCACTCGCCGCTGACCGTGTCCCGACCGACCACCGTCAGTCCGAGGTCGGTGAAGAAGGCGATCGCCGCCTCCAGGTCGTCCACCGCGATGCCGACGTTCTCGAGCTTGATGGGCATGATGCGACGGTACCGAGGCGCGCTGTCGCGATCGTCGCGCCGAGCCCGCGATACCGAGATCGAGGCGTTCGTTCCCGCCCGTGGGCGTTGGCCGCGGGTAGGGTCCGAGCATCGGGGGAAGAGGTCCTCCGACGACGACAGGGGAACCTCATGAGGACACGACTGCGCACCGCCGCCGCTGGGCTCGCGCTGACGCTCGCATCGACGCTCGGCGTCGTCGCCGCATCGCCGGCCACGGCTGCCGACCCGGTCGGCTTCGCCAAGGTCAGCAGCTGCGCCGACCCGCAGCTCAACGCGTTCGACAACTGGTCGGGCCACACGCTCGGCGCCTACAAGGACACCAACTGGGTGCCGCAGGGGATGACGTACGACTCCGCCGGCGACTACCTGTACGTCTCGATGTACCACCGTGACGCCGCCGAGGTGCCGCGCGTCGTCGTCTACAAGCGCTCGACGTCCGCGTGGGTCAAGACCATCGAGCTGAGCGGCGTTCCCAAGACGGGACATGCAGGCGGTCTCACGATCGGGCGCGGCAACCTCTACGTCGCCGACAGCGTCGGCGGTGCGCGGATCTACCGCATCCCGATCGACCGCATCCGTGCCGTGCCCGCCGGCACGCGCAAGGCCGTCGGCTACGCCGCGCGATACACCTTGAACAGCCTGACGCGGGCGTCGTACGTCGACTACGACGGTGGCTCCCTCTTCGTCGGCGACTTCTACAACAACGTCATGCGTCGCTACCCGACGTCCGCCGCGGGCGTCGTGACGCTGACCCCCAACGCGTCCTACTCCACCCCGACCATCGTCCAGGGCGTGCAGGTCACGAGCAGCCGATTCGTCTTCAGCCGCTCGTGGGGTCGGGACAACCTGAGCAAGGTCACGACGCAGGTGCGGTCGACGGGTGCGCGCACGAGCCACAACACGCTGCCGATGATGGAAGGGATCGTCTGGGCGCCGCAGTCGGCGGGCTCCTCGGTCAACCGTCTCTACTCCGTCTTCGAGTCGACGTCCAAGGAGTACGCCGACTCCAACTGCCGCACCCACGCCATCTGGAGTGCCTCCAGCGGCTACATCCTCTGACCTGCGGCGCGTCCCCCCTGTCGCCGTCCGCACGTGTGACAGGGGGGAGGCGCCGGTTCCGGAGTCGGCCGAGGCCCCCAAGGACGACAGCCGTCCGACCGCTCCGACAGCCCCGACAGCCCCGACAGCCCGGAGTCGTCAGCGGACGCGGTGGGCGACGACCCAGCCGAGCAGGGCGGGGACGGCCATGACGGCGAAGACGGCGGCATACGCCCCGGGGACGGCCGAGCCGGCCCCGGCGAAGACGATGGCCGAGAGGGCGATCGCCGTCGCGGCCCCCGACGAGTCGCCGATCTGCAGGGCCGAGCTGACGAAACCCTGCTCGGTGGACCCGGCGCGCGAGAGAGCCTGGGCCGTCACGCGTGGGTAGAGGGTCCCGATCCCGAGGCCGACGACGGGGAAGAGCGCGATGACGACCCACGTCGGCGCGTCGAGCGCCACGGCACCAGCGAGGGCGAGGAGGGCGAGGGCGATCGCGGCGAGGGAGACGGCTGCCGTGCGACCGATCTCGAAACGGCGGTCCCACCGGCCCTGGACCCACGACCCGGCGAACCACGTGACACCCGTGACGGTGAGGGCGACGCCGGCGAGGCTGGGGCTGAGGCCGTCGCGTTCGGTCAGCAGGCGCGGCAGGTAGACCTCGGCGCCGCTGAACGCGGCGAAGGCGAGGGCACGCAGCGCGACATCGGTCGGCAGCCCCCGGGCGGCCCGCAACGTCCCGCGCGGCGTGAGCGGCAGCAGGGTGAGGCCCACGACGACGAGGGCGATCACGGCCAGGGTGATGCCCCACGGGTCGAGCCGGTCGGCGACCGCGTTGAGACCGAGCACGGCGACGGCGAGCACGACCGACGCGGCGATCGACCGCCACCGCCACGGCACGTCGACGACGTCCTGCCGCAGTCCCGTGATGATGCGGCCGAGCAGCACGGCTGCCACGACGAGGACGACGAGGGCCAGCCCGAAGACCCAGCGCCAGCCGATCGTCTGGGTGATGAGGCCGGCCACGAAGGGGCCGGCGATCGACGGCACGACCCAGGCGGCCGAGAAGCCGGCGAGGATCGCCGTGTGCAGCCGCTGCGGGTAGACCCGGGTCACGAGGACGTAGAGCGCGGTGCTCGTCATGCCTGCCCCGAGGCCCTGCACGACACGGGCGGCCACGAGCAGTCCCATCGACGGAGCCAGACCCGCGACGACGAGACCGGCGGCGAAGAGCACCAGCCCGATGAGCAGGGGCGGCCGGGGTCCGCGACGGTCGGCGAGGTTGCCGGACCACACGATGCTGACGATCCCCGATGCGAGCGTGGCCGTGAAGGCCATGGCATACAGGGACGCGCCGTCGAGCTCGCGGGCGATCGTCGGCATGACGGTCGTCAGGGCGAGTGCCTCGAAGGCGTGCAGGGAGACGAGGGCGATGACGCCGATGGTCGTGGCCCGCAGCGCGGGGGCCAGGATGCCGCCGCCTGCGTCGGGGACGGCCGCGTCGGTGTCAGGGCGCATCGTGCTCGAGGTCATCCGGCGACGGTAGGACCTCACGTGGACTTGAGGTCAAGCGGAAGGCGCCGTGGCGCATCAGCCCGGGCCCATCGCGGCGTCCGGTGACTCGGGACGCGACTGGGCGCCGAGGACGATGACGCTGGCGAGGACGACGAGCGCCATACCGGCCACCTGCCCTCGGTCGAGCACCTGGTCGAGGACGACGAACCCCGCGAGGGCTGCGACGACGGGCTCGAGGCTGAGCAGGATGCCGAACACCCGTTGCGCGAGATGGCGCAGGGCGACGAGCTCGAGGGAGTAGGGCAGCACGGAGGACAGGACGGCGATGCCGAGACCGAGCGCGACGTCCCGCGGCGTCCAGCGGTCGACCGACGTCAGCCCGAGCGGCGCGACCGCGACCGTCGACACGATGAGGGCGAGGGCGAGCCCGTCGAGCCCCCCGAAGGCCTTCCCGGTGCGCTGGCTGAGGACGATGTAGGCCGCCCAGAAGACGCCCGCGAGCGCCGCGAAACCGACGCCCACGAGGTCGAGCCGGTCCCACGACGTGTGCAGCACGCCGGAGACGAGCACGACGCCGAGGGCTGCCGCGGCGACCGCCAGGACGTCCCGCGGCCGACGGCTCAGCGCGGCCGCGAGGCCCAGCGGGCCGAGGAACTCGATCGTCACGGCCACGCCGATGGGAAGGTGGGCCAGGGAGGCGTAGAACGAGGTGTTCATCGCCGCGAGCGCCAGCCCGAAGAGCACGACGGTGCCCCAGTCGGACCGGCTGCGACCGCGCCACGCAGGCCGCGCGACGGCATACAGGATGACCATCGCGAAGAAGAGGCGAAGCAGCACCGAGCCGGGTGCCCCGATGCGGGGGACGAGCGTGGCGGCGAAGGCGCCACCGAACTGGACGGAGACGACACCGCCGAGGACGAGCAGGGGAGCGCTGCGGTGGTCGACGCTCACGGCATCGGCAGGCGCCCGGCGGCGACGAGGGTGGCGAGGCGGTCGGCGGGCAGGTCCTCCTCGACGAGCACGCCTCCGGTCTCCGAGGCGTGGACCATCCGCCCGGGTCGCACGACGATGCCCACGTGGTGGATCCGCCTGCCCGGCCGGGCGAAGAAGTAGAGGTCGCCCGCCTGCACGGCGTCGACCTCGACCGGCGTCGCGAGCTCCGCCTGGGCGTACGCGTCGCGGGCCACGACGACCCCGAGGAGGCGCCACGTGTGCAGCACGAGACCAGAGCAGTCGAAGCCGAGGGGGGACACGCCGGACCACAGGTAGGGCAGCCCGAGATGGCGGCGGGCCTCGGCGACGGACGGGTGCGTGTCGTCACGGTCCGCCCCGGCGGACGCGTCGATGACGGCCGTCGGCCCCTCCACGAGGGTCTCGGCCGCCGGCGTCAGGTGCGCCGAGGGCACCCACCCCGGGTAGCCGCGGTCGTCCTTGGGGGAGAGCTGCCACGGTGCCACGACGTGGGACCACGTGCCCGACTCGTTGGTCTCGGTCACGACGACGGGCTCCCCGGCCAGCAGCTGCGACTCGACCCGGCCGTGCAGGCCGAGCCTTCCGTCGCCGGACTCGTCGTCGGCGGGGCGTGCGTCGAGCGCGGCGAGCCACGCCGCGGCATCGGGCTCGTCGGCGACGACGGGCGCGTCGACGGGGCGCGGGCTCCCCGGGCTGGACCAGACCGTCGTCACGGGGACGCGGACGAGGTGGGTGGCGGTGACGGCGTGGACGGCGACGGACGAGCTCACGCCCGTCATCCTCGCACCCGGCTCCCGGCCTCGCTCACGCCGGCCAGGCGCTGGACCCCGCGACGTGAACGGGCCGACCGTCGACGGTCACCTCCCACACGAGGTGCTCCGGTGTCCGCTCCCACGTGAGGACCGGCTCGGCCGTGCGGGCGCCCTCGCCGGCACCGGTGGCAGCCATCGCCGTGGCGGTGATGGTCGTCGGGTCGGTCCAGAGGAGCGCCGGCGGGCACGACTCGAGGTCGCCCTCGTGACGCTGGAACGTCGACCACCGGCGTACGCGTGCAGCGGGCTCGCGGCCGTCGGCGCCTTCCGTGCGTGGCGGAGACGTCGCGACGTCGACGAGCGCGAAACCGACGAGGCGCTCGCCGGCGGTGACGGGCACGAACCAGCGCCCGACCTCGGCCACGGGGTCGGCCGACGCGCCTGGCGGAGCCGGTGCCCGGACCGACACCGGGCGGCCGATGACGCCCCGAAGGTGCACGAGTGGACCGACCCGGCTCGCGTCCGCGACGAGCTGCTGGGTCGCCGCCCGGGCGCGCTCGGCGAGACTCGACCCGTCGTCGGGTGTCTCGCCCGGCCGGTCGGCGTCGCGCTCCATCAGGCCAGTGTGACCTGCGCGGTGAAGGTGCGGCGGTAGGTCGTCACGTCGAAGTTCTCCCACCGCGTGACGACGCCGGAGCTCGGCGGCCACGGGTCGAAGACGGTGAGCCCACGGTCCGTGGCCGTCAGCAGCAGCCACCCCGTCTCGGAGTAGCCGACGACGGTGCGCGAGTGGCCCGGCACGAAGCTGACGAGCGGCCGGTTGGCGTTGATCTCGTTGACGAAACGCGAGAACGGGTTCGTCGTGAACATCGTCGCGTCGAGGGCGTTGCTGCTGAGCCGCTCGAGGACCGTGACGACGAGTGCGTCGTTCGCGTAGGGCAGACCCGTCGGGCTCGACGGCGTGCCGAGACCGAGCTCGGCGGCGACCCGCACCTGGTCGTACTCGTAGCGGTAGAAGTCGAGCAGCATCTGCACGCTCGCGGCGACGCACCACACGTTGGTCTGCTGGCCCCGCAGCTCGTAGCAGACCTGGTGGTCGCTGTTGCGCGTGGTGTAGTGCAGGTCCCGGCGCCGCGTGCGCAGCAGGATGTCGACGGTGTCGACGACGGAGATCGTGAAGCGGTCCCGGTCGAGGCGCTCGACGAGCCGCGACAGCTCGCCGACCGCGGTGTCGTAGCGCGCGGCCCGGGACTCGCGAGCCTTCGCGGTGAGGCTGCCGAGGAAGGACCAGCGCTCGAAGTCGGCCGGCGGCGCGCCGCGCTCGCGCTTGCTCGCCGGCGGCACGACCTCCCACGTGTGCAGCTCGAGCATCGCGACCTCGCGCCCCTCGCGCCGGAGCTGGAGGGCGAGCTTCGGGTGGCTGTAGTCCACGAAGCGCACCTCGTCGACCTCCACCTGCGTGCCGTCGTTCTGCTTGGCGAGCACCTCGAGGGCCTGTTCGACGAGGCGCTCGGGCTCCCAGACGGCATCGGGCGAGGCGGCGACGAGGACGGCGCCCATCGCGGGGCTCGCCGCGACGTCGAGGTAGCCGCGAGCCTTCCTGCCCCCGAGACGGGCCCGCCAGAAGAGGACGTCTCCCGACAGGTCGTGCACCGGGGTCGCTGCCGACTCGACCTCCGCGCCCGAGAGCGAGCGCGGGAGCGCGTCGACGCTGAGCAGCAGGCTGGCGTGGGTGGCGGCGAGCGCGACGTAGCGCTCGGACTCCTGGCTGACGACAGGGGTGGTGACGGACATGGGTGACTCCTTCGCACGGGTGCCGGTCAGTGGCCGGCGGTCCGCTGCCTGATACCTCCCTGTCTCTTCCCTCACGAATCGGTGTGGACCTCGGTGAGGTACTGGTCCGCGGGCTCCCGGAGCCGTACCGTCAGGAGTATGGAAGAGCGAATCACCCTGGAGGGATTCGATCCCCCGAAGAACCGCCGTCACGGCCCCGACGGCGACCTCGTCGACGTCCAGGGCTGGCTCCACGCCCCCGTCGACTGGATCGGTGGCCCGCGCCTGGAGCGAGCCTGGCGCGAACGCCACGGCCGCTCGCGCCTCGGCGTCGGCCTCTCCGTCGCGGGCAACCCGCGGCGCCACCTCCTGCTGACCAACGTCCCGCCGGACCTCGACTTCCTCCGGTCCGAGCTCGAGTCGCTCATCGCGGAGTTCGACCCCGACGCGACGTCGGACCTCGAGGACGCCCAGTAGCCGGACGGCCAGTAGCCGGACGGCCCGTGGCCGCGACCCGGGTGCCGCCCGAGGCCACTGGCCACCGGTTCGCGTGTGCCCGGTTCGTGACACCCTGCGCCGGTCCGCCCGTCTCGTCCCGCTCACCTCGACGGGGTGAACCGCCCCAACTCGCCCCCGCGCGCCGGATCCCGCTCGTACGCTGAGCGCGTGGCGAGACCCGCGATCATCACCGTGGACGACGACGCGCCGGTCTCGGCCGCGATCGCCAGGGACCTGCGGGCCCGCTACGGCGCCGAGCACCGCATCCTGCGCGCCTCCTCCGGGGCCGAGGCGCTCGACCTCGTGGCCCGCCTCGTCCTGCGCGGCCAGCCCCTCGCGCTCGTCGCGTCCGACCAGCGGATGCCCGGGATGACGGGCATCGAGCTGCTGGCCCGGGTGCGGGTCGACGTCCCGGACGCCAAGCTCCTGCTGCTCACGGCGTACGCCGACACGGACGTCGCGATCTCGGCCATCAACGACATCGGGCTCGACCACTACCTCCTCAAGCCGTGGGACCCGCCCGAGGACCGGCTCTACCCCGTCGTCGACGACCTGCTCTCCGACTGGCACAACGCCCACCCGGAGCGCGGGTTCGACGTCCGCGTCGTGGGCCACCGGTGGTCCGAGGCGAGCCACCTCGTCAAGACGTTCCTCGCCAACAACCACGTGCCGTACGTCTGGCTCGACGTGGAGCGCGACGAGGAGGGGGCTCACCTGCGCGACCTCGCGGGCGCCGGGCCGGAGGACCTCCCGCTCGTCCTCGTCCCCGACGGCGACACCCTCCGCGCCCCGACAACGGTCGCCGTCGCGTCGGCCTTGGGGCTGCGCACCCAGGCCGAGCGCGCCCTCTACGACCTCTGCATCGTCGGCGGCGGACCGGCAGGGCTCGCCGCCGCGGTCTACGCCGCGTCCGAGGGCCTGAGCACCGTGGTCGTCGAGCACGACGCCCCCGGCGGGCAGGCCGGGCAGAGCGCGGCGATCGAGAACTACCTCGGCTTCCCGCGTGGCCTCTCCGGTGCCGACCTCGCGCAGCGGGCGATCACCCAGGCCCGCCGCTTCGGCGCCGAGATGGTGCTCGCCCGGGACGTCATGGCGCTCGAGCAGCGCGGACCGGTCCGTGCCGTCCGCCTCGACGGAGCCGACGACATCGAGGCGCGCAGCGTCGTCCTCGCGACCGGCGTGTCCTACCGACGCCTCGACGCCCGTGGCATCGACGCCCTCTCGGGACGTGGCGTGCACTACGGGTCCAACGCCGGCCAGGCGGCGGCGTGTGCGGGGGACGAGGTCTACGTCGTCGGCGCCGCCAACTCGGCCGGCCAGGCGGTGCTCAACCTCGCCCGCCACGCCAGGCGCGTCACACTCGTCGTCCGCGGCGAGTCGCTCGAGGCGAGCATGTCGCAGTACCTCGTCACGCGGATCCGCGCCGACGAGCGCATCCGCGTCCTGTGTCGCACCGAGGTCGTCGGCGCGGACGGCGACGGCCACCTGGAGCGGCTGACCCTCTCGGACCGGCACACCGGCGCCACGACGGAGGTCGAGGCCGCCTGGCTCTTCGTCTACATCGGCGCTTCGCCGCGCACCGACTGGCTCGGCGCCGACGTCGCACGTGACGAGCACGGCTTCGTCGTCACCGGCCACGACCTCGTCACCGGGCAGCAGGCGCACGGCTGGCCGTTGTCCCGCCCACCGTTCGCCCTGGAGACGAGCCTGCCTGGGGTCTTCGCGGCGGGCGACGTGCGCTCGGACTCGATGAAGCGCGTCGCGTCCGCCGTCGGCGAGGGCTCGATGTCGGTCTACTTCGTCCACCGCTACCTCGCCACGATCTGACCGGCAGACGGGACCCGCGATGCTCGAGCTCTCCGACCTCCGCACGGTGCCGCTCTTCGACGGACTGGACGACGACCAGCTGCTGCAGCTGCTCGACGGCGGCGCCGAGGTGCCGATCGTCCCCGGCGAGGTGGTCTGGCTGGAGGGTGACCGGGCCGACTTCTGGTGGGTCGTCGTGGACGGGACGCTCGACCTCTCGCGTCACATCGGGCGAGAGGACGTCGTCGTCGGCCGCATGGACGTACCGGGTCGCTGGGCCGGTGGGTTCCGGGCCTGGGACGAGCACGGGGTCTACCTCGCGACGGCCCGTGGCGTCGCGCCCGGGCGGCTGTTGCGGGTCCCGGCCGAGCGCCTCCACGAGCTCGCGAACGTGTGGTTCCCCTTCGCCGCGCACCTCGTCGCCGGCCTCTACGGCACGGCGCGGTCGATCGAGGCGACGGCCCGCCAGCGCAGCGGGCTCGTCACGCTCGGGACGCTCGCGGCCGGGCTGGCCCACGAGATCAACAACCCCGCGGCTGCCGCGGCCCGGTCGTCCGCCGAGCTGGAGCACGCCTGCGACGGTCTGCTCGATGCCCTGCGCCAGATGGCGACGGCCGGCCTGACCGCGACCCAGTTCGGTGAGCTCGACGCGCTGCGCCGCGAGCTCGTGCCGCCGACGACGTTGCCCGACCCGCTCGAGACGGCCGACCGCGAGGAGGACCTGGGGGAGTGGCTCGACCGGGCCGGGGTCGAGCGGCCGTGGGAGCTCGCCGCGTCCCTCGTCTCCGCCGGCGCCGACGTCGGCTGGGTCGAGCGGGCCGCCGCCGCGGCACCGTCCCACGGGCTCGGCGCCTGTCTCGGCTGGGTGGCCCGCACCATCGACGTCTCATCGCTCCTCGGCGAGGTGCGCGAGTCGACCCGCCGCGTGTCCGAGCTCGTCGCCGGCATCAAGTCCTACTCGCAGATGGACCGCGCCTCGCACCAGCGGGTCGACGTCCGAGAGGGGCTCGAGAGCACCCTGCTCGTCATGGGTCCTCGGCTCCGTCCGGGCATCACGGTGGTGCGCGACTGGGGCGCTGACGTGCCGCTCGTCGACGGGATGCCGGGCGAGCTCAACCAGGTCTGGACCAACCTCGTCGACAACGCCGTCGACGCCATGGACGGCGTCGGCACCCTCACCGTCACGACGCGCCTCGACGCGGAGTCCGTCGTCGTCGAGGTCGCGGACACCGGCGCGGGGATGAGCCCGGAGGTGCAGCAGCGCGCGTTCGAGGCGTTCTACACGACCAAGGACGTCGGCCGCGGGACCGGCCTCGGCCTCGACATCGCCCACCGCATCGTCGTCGATCGCCACGGCGGGGCGATCGAGATCGAGTCACGGCCGGGCGACACCCGCATGCGCGTGCGCCTCCCGGTCCACGCCGCCCACGCTCCCGCGCCCTGACCACCGGGCCGGCGGGACGGCATACGCCATCGCGTCGTCAGCGTGTGGTCACCGATGGCGTATGCCGTCACGCCGCGTCAGGCGGTCACCAGCCGCGGGCGCGCCACTCGCCCAGGTGCGGCCGCTCCGCGCCGAGGGTGGAGTCGTCGCCGTGGCCGGGGTAGAACCACGTGTCGTCGTCGTAGACGTCGAAGACGCGGGTCGTGACGTCCTCGATGAGCGAGTCGAAGCTCTGCCCGGGGTTCTTCGTGTTGCCGATGCCGCCGGGGAACAGGCTGTCGCCGGTGAAGAGGTGGGTGCGCCCGCCCGGCGCGGGGTCGGCGTAGGCGAGCGCGATCGACCCCGGCGTGTGTCCCCGCAGGTGGACGACGTCGAGGGTCACGTCGCCGACGGACACGGTGTCGGCCTGGCCGACGCGCTCGTCGACCGGCACGGGCAGCGCGTCGGCGTCGTCGGCGCCGGCGACGGTGCGGGCGCCCGTCGCCGCGACGACCTCGGCGAGCGCACCGACGTGGTCGTGGTGCTGGTGCGTCGTGACGACGGTGTCGAGGCCGCCGCTTCCGGTGGACACGAGCTCGAGCAGTCGCTCGGGCTCCGCCGCCGCGTCGACGAGCAGCTGCGCCCCGGTGGCGCGACAGGTCAGCAGGTAGGCGTTGTTGCCGAAGCCGCCGACCTCGAGCTTGCGGATCGTGAGGTCGGGCAGCTCCCGGACGCCGGCCGGCCCGCCCGCGGTGACGTGACCGGAGTAGGCGTCAGGGGGCGTGTGCGTCATCGTCAGCCTCCGAAGGGCAGGGTCGGGACGGGGCCGTCGAAGGTCACGCCGTCGGTGTGTCCGCGGGCGAGCCACAGAAGCACGTCGGCGGCTGACCCGGTCACCCGCGTCACACCGTCACCGAGGACGTGCTCGTCGCCCTCGGCCGTCACGACGTGCAGCGACGGGGGAGCCTCGTCGTGCGCGAGGCGGTTGGCGGCGTCGCGCAGGAAGAGCGACACGACCTCCGGCGGGGCGCTCGCGAAGGTGTAGCCGGCGTCGAGGTCGACGTGGTGGTAGACGACCTCGCGCAGCCGCATGAACGGGACCATCCCGACCGGGATCGGGAAGCCGCCCGGGGTGCGCTCGACGCGGACCTCGGCGTGCTCGGGGCGGAGGGCCTCGAGCCGCTCGGCGAGGCGGGCCGCCGTGTCGCGGATGTCGGTCGCGTGGTCGTGCGCCGACCGTCGGGCGCCGCGCTCGATGTCGGTGTCACGCGACTCGACGTCGTCGTACATCGTGTCGGCGGTGCCGGTCAGCGCGACGTCGCACACGCGCGCGAGGGCGTCGGCGTTGCGAGCGAGGTGCGCGAGCACGTGGCCGCGCGACCAGCCCGCGCAGAGCGACGGCGCGAGCACCGCGTCGTTGCGGAAGGAGGCCGCCGTCGAGGCGACCCTGTCGGTCTCGGCCGCGACGAGCGCGGGTGTCACGTCGGCGTGCCTCATGCCGTGGCCCTCCCGGGTTGCTTCTCCGTCTCCGAGTCGGACGCCGCGCCCGAGGCCCTGGCGAGGGCGAGGGCGGCGCCGACGAGCGTCAGGTGCGAGAACGCCTGCGGGAAGTTGCCCACCATGCGCTTCGCGATCGGGTCGTACTCCTCGGAGAGCAGTCCGACGTCGTTGGTCAGGCCCACGAGCCGGTCCATCAGCTCGGTGGCCTCCGTCGTCATACCCGCCTTCGCGTAGGCGGTCACGAGCCAGAAGGAGCACGCCAGGAAGGGGTGCTCGTCGCCCGCGAGACCGTCGACCCCCGTGTCGGTGCGGTAGCGCATCACGAGTCCCTCGCGCAGCAGGTCGGACTCGACGGCGGCGATGGTGCCGAGCATCCGCGGGTCGTCACCGTCGACGAAGCCGATCGACGAGAGCGTGAGCAGGGACGCGTCGACCTCGGTGGTGTCGTAGTGCTGGACGAAGGTGTTGCGCTCGGTGTCGAAGCCCTTCGTCATGACCTCCTCGCGCACCTGGTCGCGCAGCTCGCGCCAGTGCTCGACGGGCCCCTCGACGCCGTGCTGCTCGACGGCGCGGATCGCACGGTCGAAGGCGGCCCACACCATGACGCGCGAGTGGGTGAAGTGCCGCAGCGGGCCCCGGATCTCCCAGAGGCCGTTGTCGGCCTCCTCCCAGTGCTGGGCGAGGTGGTTGACGAGCGCCCGCTGCAGGTGCCAGGAGTCGTCGTTCTCCTCGAGTCCCTTCGACCGCGCGTGGTCGAGCGAGATCATCACCTCGCCGAGCACGTCGGTCTGGCGCTGCTCGACGGCCGCGTTGCCGACGCGCACGGGGCGCGACCCGGCATACCCGGGCAGGTGCTCGAGCACCCGCTCGGGGAGGTCACGGCCGCCGTCGACGCGGTACATGATCTGCATGTCCTCGGGGTCACCGGCGACGGCGCGCAGCAACCACGCCCGCCACAGCTCGGTCTCCTCGACGTAGCCGCAGCCGAGGAGGGCCTCGAGCGTCAGCGCGGCGTCGCGCAGCCAGCAGAAGCGATAGTCCCAGTTGCGCTCGCCCCCGAACTCCTCCGGCAGCGACGTCGTGGCGGCGGCGACGATCCCACCGGTCGACTGGTGGGTCAGGCCGCGCAGCACGAGCAGCGAGCGCGTGACCGCGTCCTCGTAGGGGCCGGCGTAGTCGCTGCGGGAGGCGTACTCCTCGCTCAGCGCGATCGTCTCGTCGATCCGGGCGCGGACCCGCAGCGGCGGCGGAATCTCCTCGTGGCTGCGGAACCACGTCGTCGAGAAGGTGAACGTCTGCCCGGCGACGACGTCGAACTCGTCGACGTGGTGGCCGTCCTGGGCGTGGGGGAGCCGCGCGCCGCGCAGGACGAGCATGTCGGGGCCGGCGATGGCCGTGATGATCTCGTCGGTGTGGTCCTCGCGGTCCTCGGTGTGGCGCATCACCCACGGGCGGGTGCGGCCGTAGTTGAAGCGCACCGTCCACTCGTGGACCATCCGGACCGTGCCCTCGACGCCCTCGATGCGGCGCAGGAGGTCGGAGCGACCGTCGCCGAGCGGCATGACGTCGGTGACGCGGACCCGGCCGGTGGGCGTCTCGTGGATCGTCTCGAGGACGAACGAGTTGCCGACGTAGCGGCGGGTCGTGACCGCGTCCGGGTCGACCGGCGTGATGAGCCAGCGACCGTGGTCCGGCGTGCCGAGCAGCGCCGAGAAGCAGGCGCGCGAGTCGAAACGGGGGAGGCACAGCCAGTCGACGGAGCCCTTGCGGCTCACGAGGGCGGCGGTGCCGAGGTCGCCGAGCACGGCGTAGTCCTCGATCGGGGTGGGCACGGGCTCACTCATGACTGCGAGTATGCCGTCCTGCCGGGTCCGGCGCTCCCGTCGCCCGGGCGTGTGGCGGGGTGGGTACGTCCGAGTCATGTCCAGCCTTGAGCCGCCGATGGGGGGACTGTCGGTCACCCCACCTAGCATGTTGCGCGTGACTGCTACGCCCACCGGCAACGCCCATTCCCTCGTCGTCCGCGGCGCGCGCGAGCACAACCTGCGCGACGTGTCCGTCGACCTCCCACGCGACAGCCTCATCGTCTTCACCGGGCTCTCGGGGTCGGGCAAGTCGAGCCTCGCGTTCGACACGATCTTCGCGGAGGGGCAGCGTCGCTACGTCGAGTCGCTGTCGGCGTACGCCCGGCAGTTCCTCGGGCAGATGGACAAGCCCGACGTCGACTTCATCGAGGGCCTCTCGCCCGCGGTCTCCATCGACCAGAAGTCGACCAACCGCAACCCGCGCTCGACCGTCGGCACCATCACCGAGGTCTACGACTACCTGCGCCTGCTCTTCGCCCGCGCGGGCCGGCCGCACTGCCCCGTCTGCGGTGAGCCCGTCACCCGGCAGTCGCCGCAGCAGATCGTCGACCAGCTCCTGACCCTCGAGGACCGCACCCGCTTCCAGGTGCTCGCGCCCGTCGTGCAGGGCCGCAAGGGCGAGTTCGTCGACCTCTTCGCCGAGCTCCAGACGAAGGGCTTCTCGCGCGCCCGGGTCGACGGCGAGGTCGTGTCCCTCGCCGAGCCCCCCGCCCTCGAGAAGCAGAAGAAGCACACGATCGAGGTCGTCGTCGACCGCCTCGTCGCCAAGGGCGACGACGCCGGCTCGAAGCGTCGCCTCACCGACTCCGTCGAGACGGCCCTCGGCCTCGCCGGCGGCGTGGTCATCATCGACTTCGTCGACCGCGACGCCAAGGACAAGGACCGCGAGCGCCGCTTCTCCGAGAAGATGGCCTGCCCCAACAACCACCCGCTCGGCATGGACGAGATCCAGCCGCGCTCGTTCTCCTTCAACTCGCCGTTCGGCGCCTGCACCGAGTGCACCGGCATCGGCACCGAGCTCGAGGTCGACCCCGAGCTCGTCGTGCCCGACGACGACCTGTCGCTCGCCGAGGGCGCCATCGCCCCCTGGGCGCAGGGGTCGGGCTCGGCCGAGTACTTCCAGCGCGTCATGGGCGCGCTCGGCGAGGACATGAAGTTCTCGATGGACGCGCCGTTCCGGGCGCTGCCGGCCCGCGCCAAGGAGGCGCTGCTGCACGGCCAGAACTACAAGGTCCACGTCAAGTACAAGAACCGCTACGGCCGCGACCGCTCCTACACGACCGGCTTCGAGGGCGTCGTGCCCTTCATCAAGCGCCGCCACTCCGAGACCGACTCCGAGTGGAGCCGCGACCGCTACGAGGGCTTCATGCGCGAGGTCCCGTGCCCGGTCTGCAAGGGCGCGCGCCTCAAGCCCGAGTCCTTGGCCGTGCTCGTCGGTGGCAAGAACATCTCCGAGGTCTGCGGGCTCGCCATCAACGAGGCGGCCGGCTTCCTCGACACCGTCGACTTCACGGCGCGCGAGAAGCAGATCGCCGAGCGCGTCATCAAGGAGATCGACGCGCGGCTCGGCTTCCTGCTCGACGTCGGCCTCGACTACCTCTCGCTCGACCGCCCCGCCGGCACCCTGTCCGGTGGCGAGGCCCAGCGCATCCGGCTCGCGACCCAGATCGGCTCCGGCCTCGTCGGGGTGCTCTACGTCCTCGACGAGCCCTCGATCGGCCTGCACCAGCGCGACAACCACCGCCTCATCGAGACGCTGACGCGCCTGCGTGACCTCGGCAACACGCTCATCGTCGTCGAGCACGACGAGGACACCATCGCGACGGCCGACTGGGTCGTCGACATCGGCCCGGGTGCCGGTGAGCACGGCGGCCACGTCGTGCACTCCGGCACCGTCAAGGGACTGCTCGAGCATCCCGACTCGCTGACCGGCATGTACCTCTCGGGCCGTCGCGAGATCCCGTCTCCCGACGTGCGCCGCGGCCACGACGGACGCCAGATCACCGTCAACGGCGCCCGCGAGAACAACCTCCAGAACGTCTCGGTGAACTTCCCGCTCGGCAACCTCGTGGCCGTCACCGGCGTGTCGGGCTCCGGCAAGTCGACGCTCGTCAACGACATCCTCTACAACGTCCTCGCCAACAAGCTCAACGGTGCCCGCCACGTGCCCGGACGGCACAAGTCCGTCACGGGCCTCGACCATCTCGACAAGGTCGTGCACGTCGACCAGAGCCCGATCGGGCGCACCCCCCGGTCGAACCCCGCGACCTACACCGGCGTCTTCGACAACATGCGCAAGCTCTTTGCCGAGACGACGGAGGCCAAGGTGCGCGGCTACCAGCCGGGCCGGTTCTCCTTCAACGTCAAGGGCGGCCGCTGTGACGCGTGCTCCGGCGACGGCACGATCAAGATCGAGATGAACTTCCTGCCCGACGTCTACGTCCCGTGCGAGGTGTGCCACGGGGCCCGGTACAACCGGGAGACGCTCGAGGTGCACTTCAAGGGCAAGACGATCGCGGACGTGCTCGACATGCCGATCGAGGAGGCCGCCACGTTCTTCGAGGCGGTCCCCGCGATCGCGCGTCACCTCAAGACCCTCAACGACGTCGGCCTGGGCTACGTGCGCCTCGGCCAGCCGGCGCCGACCCTCTCCGGTGGTGAGGCCCAGCGCGTCAAGCTCGCCAGCGAGCTGCAGAAGCGCTCCACCGGACGCACCATCTACGTCCTCGACGAGCCGACCACCGGCCTGCACTTCGAGGACATCCGCAAGCTCCTCGACGTGCTCCAGGGCCTCGTCGACAAGGGCAACACCGTCATCGTCATCGAGCACAACCTCGACGTCATCAAGAACGCCGACTGGATCATCGACATGGGGCCCGAGGGCGGCTCCGGCGGTGGCATGGTCATCGCGGAGGGCACGCCCGAGGACGTCGCCGAGGTGGCCGCCAGCCACACCGGCCGGTTCCTCAAGCCGATCCTCGAGCGGACGGCCCGCACGACGAGCCGCGGCCCGGCACGCACCCGCGCGAAGAAGGCCCCGGCCTCTGCGGGCGCGGCGGGCTCGGCCGGCTCACAGCGCGCTGACGGCGCGGGCACATCGACGGCGCGCACCGTGAAGGCACAGACGACGACGAAGGCAACGAAGGCAGCCACGGCACCGAAGGCGAGCGGACGCGCAGGAGGAGGTGCCACCACCGCCGCTGCGAAGAAGACCACGTCGAGCACCACCGTGAGCAAGACGAGGTCGACCACGACCCGGAAGAGGAACGCATGACCGAGCGCACGCACTCCAGCACCACCGAGCCGACCAGCAGCACGAGCACCTCCGACACTCCGCCCACCACTCCGTCCGTCCTCCCAGCCGCCGGGCCATCCACCGGCCCGTCCACCGGCACCGCCGAGCCGAGCCTCGGCGACCGCATCTCCGTGCTCACCGACCGCCGCGGCGTCCTCCGGGTCGCCGGGGTCGTCGTCGGGGCCGGGGCGCTGGCTGCCTGCAGCAGCCCGCCCGTCCCGACGGCTCCGGCCGACTCGTCGTCGAGCAGCGCTGCGGCGGCTCCGTCCTCCGGGGCGAGCTCGGCCGCCGCCGGTGGCACCCCGACGTCCGAGATCCCCGTCGGCGGCGGCAAGATCTTCGCCGACACCAAGACCGTCGTCACCCAGCCGGCGGCCGGCACGTTCAAGGCGTTCGACGCGGTGTGCCCCCACCAGGGCTGCACCGTCGCCTCCGTCGAGGGCGGCCAGATCATCTGCCCCTGTCACCAGAGCCACTTCGACGCCACGACCGGCGACCGCGTGTCCGGCCCGGCACCCACCGGCCTGACCGCCAAGACCATCACCGTCACCGGTGACACGTTCACCGTCAGCTGAGCGTCACCTGCTGTCGTATGCCGCCCGGTCGGTGCCCCCTCGGCGCCCGGCCGGGCGTCGTGCGTCCGGGCCCAGCACCCTCCGGGCGCGGTCACGGATCCGCCGACACGGCATACGCGAGGACGCCCTGCGGCGGCGTCGGCGGGCCGACATAGGGTGGGAACGTGGCGGACCCGACGACCTACCGACCCAAGCCGGGAGAGATCCCGACCGACCCGGGCGTCTACCGTTTCCGCGACGCGCACGGCCGGGTCATCTACGTCGGCAAGGCCAAGTCGCTGCGCCCGCGGCTGTCGTCCTACTTCCAGGACATCACGGCCCTGCACCCGCGCACCGCGACGATGGTCACGACGGCGAGCTCGGTCGAGTGGACCGTCGTGCGCACCGAGGTCGAGGCCCTGCAGCTCGAGTACTCCTGGATCAAGGAGTTCGACCCGCGCTTCAACGTCAAGTACCGCGACGACAAGTCCTACCCCTTCCTCGCTGTGACGATGGGCGAGGAGTTCCCGCGGGCCCAGGTCATGCGCGGCGCCAAGCGCAAGGGCACTCGCTACTTCGGGCCCTACGGCCATGCCTGGGCGATCCGCGAGACCCTCGACCTGCTGCTGCGGGTCTTCCCCCTGCGCACGTGCTCGTCCGGCGTGTTCAAGCGCGCGACGGCGAGCGGTCGACCGTGCCTGCTCGGCTACATCGACAAGTGCTCGGCCCCGTGCGTCGGCCGCGTCACCCCCGAGGAGCACCGGGCCATCGCCGAGGACTTCTGCGACTTCATGGGCGGCAACACGACGCGCTTCGCGAAGCGCCTCGAGACGCGCATGAAGGAAGCGGCCGCGGAGCTCGACTTCGAGCAGGCCGCCCGGCTGCGCGACGACATCGGGGCCCTGACCAAGGCGCTCGAGAAGCAGGCCGTCGTCCTCGGTGACGCCACCGACGCCGACGTCTTCGCCCTCGCCGACGACGACCTCGAGGCCGCGGTCCAGGTCTTCCACGTCCGGGGTGGACGCATCCGCGGCCAGCGGGGCTGGGTCGTCGAGAAGGAGAGCGAGGACATCCCGACCCTCGTCGAGCACCTGCTGCTGCAGGTCTACGGCGACGCCGAGCGCGACGCGATCCCGCGCGAGGTGCTCGTCCCGAGCCTGCCGGCCGACCCCGAGGCCGTCACCGAGTGGCTGTCGTCGGTGCGCGGCTCCGCGGTCAGCGTCCGCGTGCCGCAACGCGGCGACAAGCGCACCTTGAGCGAGACGGTCCGGCGCAACGCCGAGCAGTCGCTGGCCCGGCACAAGGTGGCCCGCGCCGGCGACCTGACGCTGCGCAGCAAGGCGCTGCAGGAGCTGCAGGACTACCTCGGCCTCGACGACGCACCGCTGCGCATCGAGTGCTACGACGTCAGCCACGTCCAGGGCACCAACGTCGTCGCGTCGATGGTCGTCTTCGAGGACGGACTCGCCCGCAAGAGCGAGTACCGCCGCTTCATCGTCCGGGGCGCGGCCACCGAGGACGGCGAGCCGGTCACCGTCGACGACACCGCCGCGATGCGCGAGGTGCTGACCCGCCGGTTCCGGCGCTACCTCGAGGACGCCGAGGGAGCGGGCGACCTCGACCTCTCGACGGGGGTCGTCGGCGGGGCGACCGACGGCGCGGCCGGCCCCGACGCGACGGGTCCGTCGGACGACGACGGGCCGTCCGCCTCCGGTCCGATCGACCCTGAGACCGGACGGCCTCGACGGTTCGCCTACCCACCCAGCCTCGTCGTCGTCGACGGCGGCCTGCCGCAGGTCAACGCCGCCCAGGCCGTGCTCGACGAGCTCGGCATCGAGGAGGTCGCGCTCGTCGGGCTCGCCAAGCGCCTCGAGGAGGTGTGGGTCCCGCGCGACGACCACCCGGTCATCCTGCCCCGCACCAGCGAAGGGCTCTACCTGCTCCAGCGGCTGCGCGACGAGGCCCACCGCTTCGCGATCACCTTCCACCGGCAGCGGCGGTCCAAGGCGATGACGACCTCCCAGCTCGACGGCATACCCGGGCTCGGCGCGAGCCGTCAGAAGGCGCTGCTGCGCCACTTCGGTTCGGTCAAACGCCTTCGCGCGGCGGACACAACGGACATCATGGCCGTACCCGGCTTCGGCCGGTCGCTTGCTTCGGCCGTCGTCAACCACTTGGCTGAGGGAGCACCCCAGGAGCCAGCCGTGAACCTCACGACGGGAGAAGTGCTCGAATGACCGCCGACACCAGGCGCACACCGCAGACGCCCTTGGCCGATGCTCCGATCGTCATCGTCACCGGGATGAGCGGGGCCGGACGCAGCACGACCGCCAACGTCCTCGAGGACCTCGGGTGGCTCGTCGTCGACAACCTGCCACCGCAGCTGCTCACGCACCTCGCCGAGCTGCGCGACGAGGCCCGCGCCCAGCACCCCGAGGCCCACCTCCAGCAGGTCGCCGTCGTCGTCGACGTGCGCTCGCGTGGCTGGTTCGCCCAGCTCGAGGGCGCCATCGGTGCGGCCCGCGAGCGCGGCGAGCGTCCCAGCCTCGTCTTCCTCGACGCCACCGACGAGGCGCTCGTCCGCCGCTTCGAGAGCGTGCGCCGACCGCACCCGCTCCAGGGCGAGGGTCGGCTCCTCGACGGCATCCAGCGCGAGCGCGAGCTGCTCCTCGACCTGCGCTCGTCGGCTGACGTCGTCATCGACAGCTCGGGCCTCAACGTCCACCAGCTGAGCGCCAAGCTCTCCTCGCTCTTCGCGGGCGACCGGCGCGTCCAGCTGCGCATCGCGGTCATGTCGTTCGGCTTCAAGTACGGCCTGCCGCTCGACGCCGACGTCGTCTTCGACATGCGCTTCCTGCCCAACCCCTACTGGGTGCCCGAGCTGCGGGCGCTGACCGGGCGCGACACTCCCGTCAGCGAGTTCGTCATGAAGCAGGAGGGCGCCGACGAGTTCCTCGACCGCGCCGGTGACCTGCTCGACACGATGATCGACGGCTACGTCCGCGAGGGGCGCCGCTACGTCACCGTGGCCGTCGGCTGCACCGGCGGCAAGCACCGGTCCGTCGCGATCGCGGAGGCGCTGAGCGGGCGGCTCGGCGGCCGGGACCGCGTCGACACGTTCGTCGTCCACCGCGACCTGGGTCGGGAGTGACCGGGACGACTGCGGTGACGACCCAGCGACTGCCCCTCGGTTCCTCGCACCACCGGCGCATCGTCGCGCTCGGTGGTGGTCACGGCCTGGCCGCGGCGCTGACCGCGCTGCGGCTGCTCACCGACAACGTCACCGCCGTCGTCACCGTCGCCGACGACGGCGGGTCGAGCGGGCGGCTCCGCGAGGAGTTCGACGTGCTGCCCCCCGGCGACCTGCGGATGGCGCTCTCGGCGCTGTGCGACGACAGCGACTGGGGCCACACCTGGCGCGACGTGCTCCAGCACCGTTTCGCCGGCACGGGGGACCTCAAGGGCCACGCGCTCGGCAACCTCATGATCGTCTCGATCTGGGAGCTGCTCGGCGACACGGTGCAGGGGCTCGACCTCGTGGGGCGTCTGCTCGGCGCGCGGGGCCGGGTGCTGCCGATGGCGGCCGAGCCGCTCGAGATCGTGGCCGAGATCCGCGGCCACGACCCGGCCCGCCCCGATGCCACGGTCGACGTGCGCGGACAGCACCGCGTCGCGTCGTCGCCGGGCATCGTGTCGTCGATCGGCATCGTGCCGACGTGTCCGGAGCCCTGCCACGAGGCGCTCTCCGCCGTCCGCGACGCCGACTGGGTCATGCTCGGACCCGGGTCGTGGTTCACGTCCGTCATGCCGCACCTGCTCGTGCCCGACCTCGTCGACGCACTCGTCTCGACGCCGGCCAAGCGACTGCTCAACCTCAACCTCGAGGTGCACAAGGGGGAGACCCGCGACTTCCGGGCCGAGGACCACCTCGCGTCCTTCGCCGCCAACGCTCCCGACCTCCGGCTCGACGTCGTGCTCGCCGACCCGAGCGTCGTCCCCGACGGTGCGTCGCTGCGGGCGGCGGCCGCCGAGCTCGGGGCCGAGCTCGTCGTCGCGCCGGTGGCGGCCCGGGGCGAGCCCGGGGTCCACGACCCGCTGCGGCTCGCGGCGGCGCTGCGC
Source organism: Terrabacter sp. P2_E3 (assembly GCF_056403915.1). Classification (NCBI taxonomy): domain Bacteria; kingdom Bacillati; phylum Actinomycetota; class Actinomycetes; order Micrococcales; family Intrasporangiaceae; genus Terrabacter; species Terrabacter sp. P2_E3. The sequence goes on along the minus strand of NZ_JBFUEN010000001.1, from coordinate 317,044 downwards.
GACGTCATCTCCTGAGCTCGTGGCGCTGCCGTTCGCAGAGCGGGCCGGGGCTCCGGCGCGAGGGTGCTTGATCAGGGTGGCAGGATGTCGCCCATGGCCATGACAGCAAAGGTGAAGGACGAGCTCTCACGCCTCGAGGTGACCAAACCCTGCTGTCGCAAGGCCGAGGTCTCGACGATGCTCCGCTTCGCCGGCGGGCTGCACATCATCGGGGGACAGATCGTCGTCGAGGCCGAGCTCGACACCGCGAACGCCGCACGTCGCCTGCGCCGCAACATCGCCGAGGTCTACGGGCACAAGAGCGACGTGCTCGTCCTCGCCGCCGGCGGTCTGCGTCGTGGCTCGCGCTACGTCGTCCGGGTCGTCGAGGAGGGCGCCACCCTCGCCCGGCAGACCGGGCTCATCGACACGCGCGGGCGTCCCGTCCGCGGCCTGCCGCCCAAGGTGGTCAGCGCCGCGACGTGCGACTCCGAGGCCGCTTGGCGGGGCGCGTTCCTCGCGCACGGCTCGCTCACCGAGCCGGGGCGCTCGTCGGCGCTCGAGGTGACGTGCCCCGGTCCCGAGGCCGCCCTCGCCCTCGTCGGCGCCGCACGCCGCCTCGGCATCCAGGCCAAGGCCCGCGAGGTCCGCGGCGTCGACCGGGTCGTCATCCGTGACGGCGACGCCATCGGCGCGATGCTGACGCGTCTCGGGGCCCACGACGCCGTCATGGCGTGGGAGGAGCGGCGGATGCGCCGCGAGGTGCGGGCCACGGCCAACCGCCTGGCCAACTTCGACGACGCCAACCTGCGCCGCTCCGCACGGGCCGCCGTCGCTGCCGGGGCCCGGGTCGAGCGCGCCATGGAGCTGCTCGGCGAGGAGATCCCCGACCACCTGCGTGAGGCCGGGGTGCTCCGTCTCGAGCACAAGCAGGCCAGCCTCGAGGAGCTCGGCCAGCTGGCCAAGCCGCCGATGACCAAGGACGCCGTGGCCGGTCGCATCCGGCGCCTGCTCGCCATGGCCGACAAGCGGGCCGAGGAGCTCGGGGTCGCCGGCACCGACGCCAACCTCACGGCCGACATGCTCGAGAGCTGAACCGGGGCGTCCGACGCCGTCGCTCGGGTGCCCGCGCGGCGGGGGCGGCGCGTGCTGAGCGCGTGCTCACCAAGCCCTGAGACTGCCGCTTCGGCGTCGCAGGCTACGCACTAGGGTGTGGTGTGATCGAGGTCGCAACGGGGCGGCCCAAGGTCTGGCATTTTCGTCCGACACACAGTCTCACCGAAGAGGTGCACAGCAGTGACCGTTCGCGTTGGTATCAACGGCTTTGGCCGCATCGGCCGCAACTTCTTCCGCGCCATCGTGGCGTCCGGAGCCGACATCGAGGTCGTGGCCACCAACGACCTCATGGACAACAAGACCCTCGCCCACCTGCTCAAGTACGACTCGATCCTGGGCCGTTTCCCCGGTGAGGTCACCTACGACGACACGTCGATCATCGTCGACGGCAAGGCCATCCGTGTCTTCGAGGAGCGCGACCCCGCCAACATCGACTGGGCCGGCGTCGGCGCCGACATCATCGTCGAGTCCACCGGCTTCTTCACCGACGCCCAGAAGGCCAAGGCCCACATCGACGGTGGCGCCAAGAAGGTCATCATCTCGGCCCCGGCCAAGAACGAGGACATCACGATCGTGATGGGCGTCAACCACGAGCTCTACGACCCCGCCGCACACACGGTGATCTCCAACGCCTCGTGCACGACGAACTGCCTCGCGCCGATGGCCAAGGCCCTCAACGACGAGTTCGGCATCGTCAAGGGCCTCATGACGACCATCCACGCCTACACGCAGGACCAGAACCTCCAGGACGCCCCGCACAAGGACCTCCGTCGGGCCCGCGCCGCCGCCCTCAACATCGTCCCGACCACGACCGGCGCTGCCAAGGCCGTCGCCCTCGTGCTGCCCGAGCTCAAGGGCAAGCTCGACGGCTACGCGCTCCGCGTGCCGGTGCCGACCGGCTCGGCCACCGACCTGACCTTCGAGGCCGGTCGCGAGACGACCGTCGAAGAGGTCAACGCCGCCGTCAAGGCGGCCGCCGAGGGCCCGATGAAGGGCTTCCTCGTCTACACCGAGGACGAGATCGTCTCCAAGGACATCGAGACCGACCCCGCCTCGTGCATCTTCGACGCCGGTCTCACCAAGGTCATCGGCAACCAGGTCAAGGTCGTCGGCTGGTACGACAACGAGTGGGGCTACTCCAACCGCCTCGTCGACCTCGTCGCGCTCGTCGGCTCGTCGCTCTGAGCCACTCGGCCACCGCCCCCGGCGCTCTCCCGAGCACCCCGGGCGGTGGCCGCACCCTTGTCACCCGTGCCCGCCCCATTCCCAACTGACGAAGAGGCATCCCGCGTGAAGACCACCAGCGATCTCGGGGACCTGCGCGGCAAGCGCGTCCTCGTCCGGTCCGACCTCAACGTGCCGCTCGACGGCGCGACGATCACCGACGACGGCCGCATCCGCGCCTCGGCCCCGACGATCAAGGGCCTGGCCGACGCCGGCGCCCGCGTCATCGTCTGCGCCCACCTCGGCCGCCCCAAGGGCGCCCCGGAGGCCAAGTACTCCCTCGCGCCGGTCGCGCAGCGACTCAGCGAGGTGCTCGGCACCGACGTCGTCTTCGCCGACGACACCGTCGGTGACGACGCCAAGGCCAAGGCGGCGGCGCTCCAGGACGGCCAGGTGCTGCTCCTCGAGAACCTCCGCTTCAACGCCGGCGAGACCGCCAAGACCGACGACGAGCGTGCCGGCTTCGCGGCCGAGCTCGCTTCTCTCGCCGACGTCTTCGTCTCCGACGGCTTCGGGGTCGTGCACCGCAAGCAGGCCTCCGTCTACGACGTCGCGCGCCTGCTGCCGCACGCCACGGGCGACCTCGTCTCCACCGAGGTCGACGTCCTGCGCCGCCTGACGAAGGACCCCGAGCGCCCGTATGCCGTCGTCCTCGGTGGCGCGAAGGTGTCCGACAAGCTCGGCGTCATCGGCAACCTCCTCGGCACGGCGGACCGTCTCCTCATCGGTGGCGGCATGGTCTTCACCTTCCTCGCCGCGCAGGGTCACGAGGTCGGCAAGAGCCTGCTCGAGGCCGACCAGATCGACACGGTCAAGGGCTACCTCGAGCGGGCCGCGAAGGAGGGCGTCGAGATCGTGCTTCCGGTCGACGTCGTCGCCGCCGACGCGTTCAGCGCCGACGCGGCCCACGAGGTCGTCTCGGCCGACGCCATCCCGGCCGACCGGATGGGCCTCGACATCGGGCCCGCGTCGAGCGCGCTCTTCGCCGAGAAGCTCGCCGACTGCCGCACCGTCTTCTGGAACGGCCCGATGGGCGCCTTCGAGATGGAGCCCTACGCGGCCGGCACCAAGGCGCTGGCCCAGGCGCTCGTCGAGATCACCGCCCAGGGCGCCCTCACCGTCGTCGGTGGCGGCGACTCCGCCGCGGCGGTGCGCCAGCTCGGCTTCGCCGACTCCGACTTCGGCCACATCTCCACCGGCGGCGGCGCCAGCCTCGAGTACCTCGAGGGCAAGGAGCTGCCCGGACTCACCGTGCTCGAGGAGGGAGACGCCTGATGGCCAAGGACACCAAGCAGGTCGGGCGCGTCCCGCTCATGGCCGGCAACTGGAAGATGAACCTCGACCACCTCCAGGCGACGCACCTCGTGCAGAAGCTCGACTGGACGCTGCGCGACGCGAAGCACGACCACGCGGCCGTCGAGGTCGCCGTGCTGCCGCCCTTCACCGACCTGCGCTCGGTCCAGACGCTCATCGAGGGCGACAAGCTCGACCTCAGGTACGGCGCGCAGGACCTGTCGCCGCACACCTCGGGTGCCTACACCGGTGACATCTCGGGCGCCTTCCTCGCCAAGCTCGGCTGCACGTACGTCACCGTCGGGCACAGCGAGCGGCGCGAGGGCCACGGCGAGACCGACGCCCTCGTCAACGCCAAGGTCAAGGCGGCCTACGCCCACGGCCTGACACCGATCCTCTGCTGCGGCGAGGCGCTCGACGTGCGCAAGGAGGGCCGCCAGGTCGAGCACGTCGTCGCCCAGCTGCGCGAGAACCTCGACGGGGTGACCAAGGAGCAGGCGTCATCGGTCGTCATCGCCTACGAGCCCATCTGGGCCATCGGCACGGGCGAGGTCGCCACGCCCGACGACGCGCAGGAGGTCTGCGCGGCCATCCGCACGCTGCTCGCCGAGCTCTACAGCGGCGACGTCGCCGACGGCGTACGCGTCCTCTACGGCGGCAGCGTCAAGTCGGGCAACGTCGCCGCGATCATGGCCCAGGAGGACGTCGACGGCGCCCTCGTCGGTGGTGCGTCGATCGACCCGACGGAGTTCGCGTCGATCTGTCGCTACCGCGACCACGTCGGCACGTCCTGATACCTTCCCTTCGGCCGGACGGATCCCACGGGGCCGTTCGGCCGAAGGGCCCTCGGGCAGGTATCCTTACCCGAGCCCCGGAACACGCGGGGGAGTGGCCGTCCGGCCCGACGACCCCCGAGATCCCGACGATTTGGAGTGACCACGTGGATGCGGTTCGCATCGTGCTTCAGGTCCTGCTGGTGCTGTCCAGCATGGTCCTGACCCTCTTCATCCTGCTGCACAAGGGCAAGGGTGGCGGCCTGTCCGACATGTTCGGCGGGGGCATGTCCACGTCGCTCGGTGGCTCATCGGTCGCCGAGCGCAACCTCGACCGCTTCACGGTGGCCGTGGCGCTCGTCTGGGCGACGGCGATCATCGGTCTGGGCCTCCTGGCCCGTTTCGCGAGCTGAGAGAAGGAACAGATGGCCAGCGGTAACGCCATTCGTGGAAGCCGGGTCGGCGCCGGCCCGATGGGCGAGGCGGAGCGCGGCGACGCCGCCCCTCGCGTCCACATCTCCTACTGGTGCTCCAACGGGCACGAGACCCGTCCGAGCTTCGCCGAGGAGCCCGGCATGGTCCTGCCCGAGACGTGGGACTGCCCGCGATGCGGGTTCCCGGCCGGCCAGGACAAGGACAACCCCCCGGCCCCGCCGAAGGTCGAGCCCTACAAGACGCACCTGGCCTACGTGAAGGAGCGTCGCAGCGACGCCGACGGCGCCGCCATCCTCGACGAGGCCCTGAGCACGCTGCGCGAACGCGGCCTCATCCAGTGACCCCTCGGGTCACCGGTGGGTGACCTGACGACGAAGGGCCCGGGAGATCCTCCCGGGCCCTTCGTCGTGTCGTATGCCGTCCGGTGCCGCGCGGACGGCCGCGTCGGTCAGTCGAGGGCCGAGGCCGCGTCGGCGTCGACGAGCCACAGGGTCGCGTCCGTGCCGGCAGGTCCGGCCGCGGGGACGTCCCAGCGGTCCGCACCCGGGACGAGCGCGGTCTCGACCGCCTCGGCCTTGTCGGCTCCGGACACGAGGAACCACACCTCGTGGGAGCGCTCGAAGCACTCGAAGGTGAGGCTCACCCGGTCCGGTGGCGGCTTCGGCGAGTCGTGCACGGCGATCGCGATCGCGTCGGTCACTCGCTGGGCCGGGTGGTGCGGGAAGAGCGAGGCGACGTGACCGTCCGGGCCGACGCCGAAGAGCACGACGTCCCACGCCTTCTGGCCGTGCTCGCGGATCGTGCGGGCGTAGGCCACGGCGCTGGCCTCGGCGCTCTCCGAGGCGTCGGGACCGGCCACCCGGTGCACCTTCGCCGGGTCGAGTCCCAGCGCGCTGAGACCCGCCTCGTCGTTCTGGGTGTCGTTGCGGTCGGGGTCACCCGCCGGCAGGTAGCGCTCGTCGCCCCACCACACGCGTACCCGTGACCAGTCGACGGCCGAGCGGCCCGGCGTCGTCAGGACGGAGGCGATGATCGCCGATCCCATGGACCCGCCGGTGAGAGCCACCTGGGCCTCGGGATTGCGGGTCTGGGCGTCGATCAACGCGGTGACGAACCGGGCCGCGGCGGCGTCGGCCAGGGACTGCTTGTCCGGGTGGACGACGACGCGCGGCTCGGCGGTCACGAGGTCGCCGTCCCGCTCGCCGCCTTCGTGGCCGTGGTGGCCTTGCGAGCCGTCGCCTTGCGGGTGCCCGCCGTCGTCCGCGACGCGGCCTTCGTCGTGCTCTGGGCCGCGCCCGTCTTCGACGCACCCTTCGTCGCGGCGCTCCGGGTGGCCGACGTCGCGGCCGCCTTCGTCGTCGCCCGCTTGGCGGTGGCTTGCTTGGCAGTGGCCCGCTTGGCAGTCGCTGGCTTGGTCGGGGACGCCGTCCTGGCCGCCGTCGTGGCCGGGCTCGTCGACTCGGTCCCGGCCGCCTTCTTCCGGTTCTTGGCGGCTTGCTTCTCGCGGGGCGTCCGCTTGCCGGCGAGCTTGCGGACGGTGGCCGCGTGCACGTCGGCGGTCTCGGCGTGCTCGGGCGCCGGGGGAGCGGTGATCATCGCGCTGGCCTCCTGCGCCGACTCGTCGCGGCCGAGGCGGGCCGCGAGGCGACGCGACTCGGCGGGATCCGGAGCCTTGCCTGCCTTGGCCGCTGCGGCCGCGGTGAGGCGCACCGGCTGGAGCGCCGGGATGCCGTGCAGGAGCGAGTCCTCGTAGGCGTCGTCGGGGTCGAGGCGGCGCAGCTCGTCGGCCAGGCACTCGGGTAGTTCGCGTCGCGGCAGGCTGATCCGCCGGTCGGGCTGACCGGTCTGCGAGAGGGTGGCGACGTCGTCGCCGGGACGCACGAGGTCGATCGGACCGCTCTTGCGCTCGAGCCGCACCGAGCTGATCCCCGAGCCACGCGGTGTCGAGACCCGGTGCACGGGCACCTTGAGCCGCCGCGAGAGCCAGCCCGCGAGGAGGTCGGACGACGGCGAGTCGGGCGCACCGCTCACGACGGCGCCGGTGATCGGCTCGTAGGGCGGCTGGTCGAGCGCGGCCGCGAGCAGACCGCGCCAGCGGGTCAGCCGCGTCCATGCGATGTCGGTGTCGCCCGGCGCGTAGTTCGCCGCACGCTTCTTGAGCATGAGTCGCGGGTTGTGGTGCTCGGCGGCGTCGGTGATCCGACGCTGGGCCATCGCCCCGATGGGGTCCTTGGCGACGTCCGCGGGCGCCTGACCGGGCCACCACGCCACGATGGGGGAGTCGGGCAGCAGCAGCGGCACGACGACGCTCGGGCCGTGGTTGGCGAGCGCGCCGTAGAGCCGGAGCACGACGATCTCGCTCGCGCCTGCGTCACCGCCGAGGCGGATCTGCGCGTCGAGGCGGTTCTTGCCCCGCCGGTCGCCGGGGATGACGACGATGATGCGGCAGGGGTGCTGGCGGCTCGCCTGGTTGGCGACCTCGATGGCGTGCCCGGCGTCGGTGTCCTCGACGACGACGACGAGCGTCAGCACCCGCCCCAGGGCCAGCGCGCCGACCTCGTTGCGCAGGCGCACGAGGGTCTTGCTGATCCCCGTTGTCGTGGTGTCGGTCAGGTCGCGGATCACGGCATCCTCCACGTTCGTCCGTCGCGTTCGAGCATGTGGTCCGCCGAGGGTGGACCCCAGGTGCCTGCGGGATACTGCTCCGGCTTGCCGGCCTTGGCCCAGTGCTTCATGAGCGGGTCGAGGATGCGCCAGGACGACTCGACCTCCTCGTGCCGTGGGAAGAGCGGCGGGTCACCGAGCAGCACGTCGAGGATGAGGCGTTCGTACGCCTCGGGCGAGGCCTCGGTGAACGACGAGCCGTAGCCGAAGTCCATCGTGACGTCGCGGACCTCCATCTGGGCGCCTGGCACCTTGGAACCGAAGCGGAGCGTGATCCCCTCGTCGGGCTGCACCCGGATGACGATGGCGTTCTGGCCGAGCTCCTCCGTGGCGGTGTGCTCGAAAGGCAGGTGCGGCGCCCGCTTGAAGACGACCGCGATCTCGGTCACGCGCTTGCCGAGACGCTTGCCCGTGCGGAGGTAGAACGGGACTCCGGCCCAGCGGCGGGTGTCGACCTCGAGCGTCACCGCGGCGAAGGTCTCGGTGACCGACTTCGGGTCGACGCCGTCCTCGTCGAGGTAGCCGACGACCTCTTCGGCCCCCTGCCAGCCACCGGCGTACTGCCCCCGAGCGGCGCCCTTGTCGAGGTCTGCAGGGAGGCGGACCGCCGAGAGCACCTTCTCCTTCTCGGCGCGAAGGTCCTTGGCGTCGAAGGAGACCGGCTCCTCCATGGCCGTGAGAGCCAGGAGCTGGAGCAGGTGGTTCTGGATGACGTCGCGAGCCGCGCCGATGCCGTCGTAGTAGCCAGCCCGACCCGCGATGCCGATGTCCTCGGCCATGGTGATCTGCACGTGGTCGACGTAGTTCGCGTTCCAGACCGGCTCGAAGAGCTGGTTGGCGAAGCGCAGGGCGAGGAGGTTCTGGACCGTCTCCTTGCCGAGGTAGTGGTCGATGCGGAACACGGAGTCGGCGGGGAAGACGCCCTCGACGATCTCGTTGAGCTGCTGGGCGCTCTTGAGGTCGTGACCGAACGGCTTCTCGATGATGACCCGTCGCCAGCTGTCGCCCTCGGCGGTCGTCAGGCCGCATCGCTGGAGCTGTTCGCAGACCGTCGCGAAGAAGCCCGGCGGGATCGAGAGGTAGAAGGCGTGGTTGCCGCCGGTGCCGCGGTCCTGGTCGAGCTCCTCGACCGTCTTGGCGAGAAGGTCGAACGCCGCAGGGTCATCGAACGTGCCTGGCACGAAACGGAATCCTTCGGACAGGTTGCGCCACACGTCCTCGCTGAAAGGGGTGCGGGCGTGCTGCTTGACGGCGTCGTGGACCACTTGGCCGAAGTCCTGGGCGGCCCAGTCGCGCCGCGCGAAGCCGATGAGCGAGAAGCCCGGCGGCAGCAGTCCGCGGTTGGCGAGGTCGTAGATCGCCGGCATCAGCTTCTTGCGGGCGAGGTCGCCGGTCACCCCGAACAGCACGAGACCGCACGGTCCCGCGATACGGGGGATGCGCTTGTCCTCGGCGGTGCGCAGCGGGTTGTTCCCGTGCGCGATGCGTGCCGGGCTCATCCGCGACCTCCCGCCAAGAGCACCGCGCGCAGCTGCGCGAGCCCTGCGTCGTGGTCGGTCAGGTGCAGCTGCAGCACGGGACGACCGTGGTCGGCGAGGACGGCGGCGTCGCCGCCCGCCTGCGAGGCGATGAAGTCACCGAAGGTGAACTCGCGTCCGGGGATCGCGAGGTCCTCCTTGGGTGCCGTCGTGATCTGGAGGTAGACGCCCACCGCCGGGCCGCCCTTGTGGAACTGGCCGGTCGAGTGCAGGAAGCGCGGGCCCCAGCCGAACGTCGTCGGACGCTCCGTACGACGGGCGAGCGGGACGCGGCACTCGGCGAGGTCGGCGTCGGCCAGCCGGTCGAGGTAGGCCATGACGGCGACGTAGCCGTGCTCCGGGTCGAGCTGCGCGAAGAGCGCGTCGAGGGCCGCGGGCACGGTCCGTGCGTCGCCGAGCCAGTCGCCCGACCCACCGAGCGTGCGGATCTCGATGGCGCCGTCCGTCGCGGCGGGGTCCGTGCTCGAGCCGGTTCCCTGGTCGAGCAGGGCGCGGGCGGCCTTCTTGGCGCTCTCGACGTCGGGCTGGTCGAAGGGGTTGATGCCGAGCAGGCGCCCGGCGACGGCGGTGGCCACCTCCCACAGGAGCAGCTGGGCACCCAGGGCGCCGCCCACGCGTACCTCCGACGCGACGTCGCCCGACGGGGCCGCCTCGCTGTCGGCGTCCACGAGACGAGCCACGGTGACGTCGGCCGCGGGCCAGGCCACCTCGGGGTCCTCGTCCCCACCGGCGACGACCGGCAGGACGCCGGTGCCGTTCTTGCCGGTGGACTCGGCGATGAGCTGCTCGGCCCAGTCGGCGAACCCGACGATGCCGGAGCCGTCGTCGACGAGAACGAGCTTGTCGCGCAGGGGGTCGGTGCCCCCCATGGCGGCGCCGAGGCGCAGACCGGGGTTGGCGTCGTCGTCGGCGGCCAGCAGGTCGGCGACGGACTCGGCCTCGTCGAGGAGGGCCTCGACGTCGACGCCGGCGAGGCCGCTCGGCACGAGACCGAAGGCGGTCAGCGCCGAGTAGCGGCCACCGACGTCGGGGTCGGCGTTGACGACGCGGTAGCCCTTGGCGCGGGACTCCTTGTCGAGCGGGCTGCCCGGGTCGGTGACGATGACGATGCGCGACGCGGGGTCGATGCCGGCGTCGGCGAACGCCTGCTCGTAGGCACGGCGCTGGGAGTCGGTCTCGACCGTGGAGCCGGACTTGCTCGAGACGACGACCACGGTGTGGTCGAGGTCGTCGCCGAGGGCACGCCGGACGTAGTCGGGGTCGGACGAGTCGAGCACGACGAGCGGCTTGCCGGCCGTGGCGCAGATGACCTCCGGCGCGAGCGAGGAGCCGCCCATGCCGCAGAGCACGACGTGGGTCAGGCCCTGCTCGGCAAAGGAGTCGCGCAACGCCGCGATCTCGCCGACGAGGGGGCGCGAGGATCGCGGGAGGCCCACCCAGGACAGGCGGACCCGCGACTCGGACTCGGCGTCAGGACCCCACAGCGTGGCGTCCCGGGCGAAGAGGCGGCTCGCGACGGAGTCGTCGACGAGGCTCGGCACGTGCCTCCCGATCGCGTCCGCCGCTGCTCCTGCTGCGCTGACGGACAGCGAGCTCATGCCGTCACCTTCTCCATCTCCGCGGTGACGCCGTCCAACAGCTCGCCCCACGCCTTCTCGAACTTGTCGACGCCCTCGGTCTCGAGCAGGTCGACGACCTCGTTGTACGAGACACCGACGCCCTCGAGGTCGTCGAGCACGTTGCCGGCCAGCTCGTAGCCGCCGGTCACCGTGTCGCCGTGGATGTCGCCGTGGTCGGCGGTCGCCTCGAGCGTCTTGCCGGGCATCGTGTTGACGACGTCGGCGGCGACGAGCTCGGTGACGTACATCGTGTCGGGGTAGGCCGGGTCCTTGACGCCGGTCGACGCCCAGAGCGGGCGCTGCACGTTGGCGCCGGCCTCGGCGAGCGAGCCCCAGCGCGGCGTCGAGAAGACCTCCTCGAAGGCCTGGTAGGCGAGGCGGGCGTTGGCGAGGCCGGCCTTGCCCTTGAGGGCGCGGGCCTCGTCGGTGCCGATGGCGTCGAGCCGCTTGTCGATCTCGGTGTCGACGCGGGAGACGAAGAACGAGGCGACCGAGTGGATCGTCGACAGGTCGTGCCCGTTGGCGTGCGCCTTCTCGAGGCCCTCGAGGTAGGCGTTCATGACGGCGCGGTAGCGCTCGAGGGAGAAGATCAGCGTCACGTTGACGCTGATGCCCTCGGCGATGGTGGCCGTGATCGCCGGGAGGCCGGCCTTCGTCGCGGGGATCTTGATGAGGACGTTCGGGCGGGCCACGTCACCGTGCATCTGCTTCGCCTGCTCGACCGTCTTGTCGGTGTCGTGTGCCAGGCGTGGGTCGACCTCGATCGAGACCCTGCCGTCGACGCCACGTGTCGACGTGTAGAGCGGCAGGAAGAGGTCGCACGCGTCGCGGACGTCCTCCGTCGTCAGCTCGTGGACGACCTCCTCGACGTCCTTGCCGGCCTTCGTCAGGGCGGCCAGGTCGTCGTTGTAGCGGTCGCCCTTCGACAGCGCCGCCTGGAAGATCGAGGGATTCGAGGTGACACCGACGACGTTGCGCTCGGTGATGAGCTCGGAGATCTTGCCGGTCTCGATGAGCTCGCGGGAGAGGTCGTCGAGCCAGATGGAGACGCCTGCTTCTGAGAGCGCCTGGGTGTTCGGGTTGGTCATGCTGGTCACTTCCCCTTGCTCGTAGCGGATGCGGCGGCCGCGTGGGCGGCCTTGCCGCTGCCGGTCTGCGCGTCGCCACCCATGACGTCGGTGGAGGCGCTCTGGGCGGCGCGGGCCGGGTTGGTCTCGGTGACCCCCGGGGCCTTCGTCGCGGAGCCCTTGGCTGCCTTGATGGAGTCCTTCGCGGCCTTGACGACGGCGTCGGCGGTGATGCCGAACTCGCGGTACAGGGTGGCCTGGTCGGCGGAGGCGCCGAAGTGCTCGATGCTGACGATGCGCCCGGCGTCGCCGACGACGTCGTGCCAGCCCATCGAGATCCCCGCCTCGACGCTGACGCGGGCCCGGACCGCCGGCGGCAGAACCTTGTCCTGGTAGGAACGGGTCTGCTTCTCGAACCATTCCCGGCAGGGCATCGAGACGACGCGCGTCGCGATGCGCGACTTCTCGAGGCGCTCGGCGGCCTGGACCGCGAGCTGCACCTCGGATCCGGTCGCGACGATGACGACGTCGGGGTCACCGGCACGCGACTCCTCGACGAGGACGTAGGCGCCCTTGGCGACGCCGCTCACCTTGCCGTACGTCGAGCGGTCCCACGTCGGGACCGGCTGGCGCGTGAGGCAGAGGGCGGCCGGGCCGTCGGTCTTCGTCAGGATCTGGGCCCAGGCGGCGGCGGTCTCGTTGGCGTCCGCGGGGCGGACGACGTCGAGGCCGGGGATGGCGCGCAGGGCCGCGAGGTGCTCGATCGGCTGGTGCGTCGGGCCGTCCTCACCGAGGCCGATGGAGTCGTGCGTCCAGACGTACGTGACGGGCGCCTGCTGGATCGCGGCGAGGCGCACGGCGGGGCGCATGTAGTCGGAGAAGACGAGGAAGGTGCCGCCGTAGGGACGGGTCAGGCCCTCGAGCGCGATCCCGTTGAGGATCATGCCCATGCCGTTCTCGCGGATGCCGAAGTGCAGCGTGCGGCCGAACGGGCCGCCCTTCCACGTCGACGTCTGCTTCGAGCTGGGGATGAAGGACGGCTGTCCCTCCATCGTCGTGTTGTTGGACTCGGCGAGGTCGGCGGAGCCGCCCCAGAGCTCGGGCATGACGTCGGCGATGGCCGTGAGGACCTTGCCGGAGGCGGCGCGGGTCGCCACGCCCTTCTCGTCGGCGGGGAAGGTCGGCATCGCCTTGGCGAGACCCGCCGGGGCCTGGCCCGCGAGGATGCGGTCGAGCAGGGCCGCGCGGTCGGGGTTGGCCTTGCGCCACGCCTTGTACGCCTTGTCCCACTCGCGGTGGGCCGCCTTGCCGCGCTTGACGACGTCGCGGGCGTGCTTGAGGACCGCGGGCTCGACGGCGAAGGTCTTCTTCGGGTCGAAGCCGAGCAGCTCCTTCGTGCCGCTGATCTCCTCGTCGCCGAGGGCCGAGCCGTGGGACTTGCCGGTGTTCTGCTTCGTCGGCGCGGGCCACGCGATGATCGTGTGCAGCACGACGAGGGTCGGCTTGTCCGTCACCTTGTCGCCGGAGCGGATCGCGGCGAGCAGCGCGTCGACGTCCTCGACGTAGGTCGCGCCGTCGGCGTCCTTGCGCCAGTCGACTCGGGCGACGTGCCAGCCGTAGGCCTCGAAGCGCGCCGCGACGTCCTCGCTGAACGCGATGTCGGTGTCGTCCTCGATGGAGATCTGGTTGGCGTCGTAGACGACGGTGAGGTTGCCGAGCTCCTGGTGGCCGGCCAGGGCGCAGGCCTCGTGGGAGACGCCCTCCTGCATGTCGCCGTCGGAGGCGATGACGTAGACGTGGTGGTCGAAGGGGCTCGTGCCCGGCTTGGCGTCGGGGTCGAAGAGGCCGCGCTGGCGACGCTGCGCCATGGCCATGCCGACGGCCGAGGCCAGGCCCGAGCCGAGCGGGCCGGTCGTGATCTCGACGCCGGGGGTGTGGTGGACCTCGGGGTGGCCGGGCGTCAGCGAGCCCCACGTGCGCAGCGACTTGAGGTCGTCGAGCGAGAGGCCGTAGCCGCTGAGGTAGAGCTGGATGTACTGCGTGAGGCTCGAGTGCCCGCAGGAGAGCACGAACCGGTCGCGCCCGAGCCAGGCCGGGTCGGACGGGTCGTGCGTCATGACGTTCTGGTAGAGCAGGTACGCGAGCGGCGCGAGCGACATGGCCGTGCCGGGGTGGCCGTTGCCGACCTTCTGCACGGCGTCGGCGGCGAGCAGTCGCGTGGTGTCGACCGCGCGGACGTCGAGATCGCTCCAGCCGGCCTTCTTCGCCACGGGCAGCGGCAGACCCGGGTCGCGCTGTGCCAGCAGGCCCTTCGTCTTCGCGGTCCGCGTGGTGCCGGATCGGGTGGGCTTCTTCGCCTTCGTGGCGGTGCTGGACGCAGCAGTGGGCACGGAACGGGTCTCCTTCAACAAGGGTTGATCACGTACGGCCACGAGCCTAGTGCCCGCGCTGTGAGGGACGACACCTCGCCCGGCGGTCGGAACGGCCATCTGCAGGTGCGGTGCCGGCCGTCGGCGGCGACGGTCTAGACTTGCGACGCAATGCTCACGTACCCAGCGGGTCGGAGCGACGTACCAGCGGTGAGGATCTCAGTGACAACGGTGGACCCCCGCGCCGACCTCTCGGCGCTGCACGGTCCCGACGGCAGTGGGCTGAAGTTCCTCCTCGGACAGTACGTCTCGCTGATGAAGCCGCGGATCATCGAGCTCCTCCTCATCACCACCATCCCCGTGATGTTCCTGGCGGAGCAGGGCGTGCCGGACCTCTGGCTCGTCGTCGTCACCGTCGTCGGTGGCACGCTGTCCGCCGGTGCGGCCAACACACTCAACTGCTACATCGACCGCGACATCGACGCCGTCATGCACCGCACGAGTCGTCGGCCTCTCGTCACCGGCACGGTCAGCCCACGGGGCGCCCTCGTGTTCGGGGTGGCGCTGGCGGTCGGATCGACCGTCTGGCTGGGCCTGCTCGTCAACTGGCTGAGCGCCTGGCTCGCCCTCGGTGCGCTGCTCTTCTACGTCTTCGGCTACACGCTGCTGCTCAAGCGCCGCACGGCCCAGAACATCGTCTGGGGCGGCGCCGCCGGCTGCATGCCGGTGCTCATCGGCTGGTCGGCCGTCACCGACTCGCTCAGCTGGTCGGCGTTCATCCTCTTCATGGTCATCTTCTTCTGGACGCCGCCGCACTACTGGCCGCTGTCGATGCGCTACAAGGACGACTACGCCACGGCGCACGTGCCGATGCTTCCGGTCGTCGAGCGCTTCGTCGTCGTCGCGCGCCAGATCGTCGCCTACTCGTGGGCCATGGTGCTGACGTCACTGGCGCTCGTGCCGCTCCAGCAGGTCGGCTGGGTCTACACCACCGCTGCCGTGGTCGCCGGGGCGCTCTTCCTCACCGAGGCGCACCGCCTCCTCGTCAGGGCGAAGGCCGGTGCGGCCGAGGACGTCCTCAAGCCGATGCGCCTGTTCCACTTCTCGATCACGTACCTCACGATCCTCTTCGTGGGAGTCGCGCTCGACCCCATCTGGCACCTGCCGCTGCCGTTCTTCTCCTGACCGGGGACGCCACACCCATGGCGTATGCGGTGTGGCGCGGTCAGAGGGTCGGCATGCCGTCCTCGAGGTAGAGCGTCCCGCCGTCGTGCGCGTGCAGCGCGTCGAGCAGCCGCTCGTTGTAGGCGGCGACCCGCCCCGCCCAGTCCCCGGGGCCGGCCCAGTGGACGCCGAGGATCTCGCGCTGCTGCAGGTGCGCCCGCTCGACGACGTCGGCGTCGACGGTGCCGAGGTCGAAGACGAAGACCGTCGCGTCGCCCCATCCGTGCAGGGCGGGGAGCCAGTTGACCGCGAGCAGCGGCCCGGCCGTGACGCTGATGTCGAGCTCCTCGCGGACCTCGCGGACGACGCACGCGGCGGGGGACTCGTGCCGGTCGACGACGCCGCCGGGGAGGTCCCACTCGCGCTTGTAGACGAGCTCGCACAGCAGCAGGTGGCCCGCAGGGGAGCGCAGCACGCCCTGGGCGATGGCGCGCTTGGTCGGGAGGGTCGAGTCGAGCATCGCCGTGAAGCCCTCACGGGTGTCCGGGTGCGCGTCGTCGCGCCGCCGCCCGAGCACGAGGGTGTCCTGGCGCACGCCGGCGAGGGTCGCGTTCCCGCGCAGCCGTCCCTCCCGGCGCAGCCCGGCTCGCAGGGCGGTGCGCACGGAGGCCCGGTTGTCGGGGTTGACGTGCGCCTCGACGCGCTCGAGGTCGAGTGCGTCGAAGGCCCACTCGACGAGGAGGCGCACGGCCCGCCACGCGAGACCCTGTCCGCGGTAGGGGGCGAAGACCGCCCAGGACAGGACACCGACACCGGGGTCCTGCACGCGGACGTCGACAATGCCGGCGGCCCGCCCGCGCCACTGCACGAGGTAGGTGACCTTGGACCGGTCGGACCACTCGGTGTGGGTGCGCTCGATCCAGGTCCGGTGCTCGTCGGCCGGTGGCTCGACGGCGGGGAAGTCGAACCACCGGGCGATCTCGCGGTCGTGGAGGGGCCGGGTCTCGTCGCTGTCGTCGATCGTCCACGGCCGCAGCACGAGCTCGCCCTCACGGAGCGTCGGCTGGTCGGTCACCTCCCCAGCCTAGGGATGACCGCCGGGCACGGGCTCGCCGAGGGGGCCGGCGAGGGGCAGGGCCAGCTCGAACCGGCACCCGGGACCCGCGTTGGCCACGGTCACGTCACCCCCGTGGGCCCGGGCGATCCCGCGCGCGACGGCGAGACCGAGGCCGGCGCCCACGCCCGCGGCCGGCGTCCGCGCACTCGTCCCGCGCCAGCCCGGGTCGAAGAGCCGGCCGAGCTCGTCGGGAGGTATGCCGCCGCAGCCGTCCGCGACACTGACGCGGGCCACGTCGTGGTCGGCGGTGAGGGAGATGTCGACCCGGCCGCCCGGGTCCGTGTGCCTCAGCGCGTTCGTCACGAGGTTGGCGAGAGCGCGTGAGAGCTCACCCGCGTCGGCCGAGGCCGTGACGGACTCGGCCGGGGCGGAGCCGCCCACGTGCACCCCCCGGCGATCCGCGAGGACGCGTGCTGACGCGAGGGCGTCGGAGACGAGGTCGCCGAGGTCGACGGGGGCGCGATCGAGTTTCAGCGTGCCGGACTGGAGCCGCGACAGCGCGAGGAGCCCACCGACCATGTCGGACATGCGGTCGGCCTCGGACCGGATGCGTGCGGGATAGCTGCCGTCGGCGGGCGCGTGGCCGTCCTCGATGGCCTCGGCCATCGCGCGGATGCCGGCGAGCGGGGTGCGCAGGTCGTGCGACACCCAGGCGACGAGCTCGCGGCGGCTCTCCTCGACCTGTCGGTCGCGGTCGCGCTCGGCGGCCTCCTCGGCGGAGGCGCGCATCAGCTCCTGCACGCGCCGGGCGATGAGCCAGCCGAAGACCGCCGCGATGGGCAGGGAGGTCGCCGTCACGACGAGGACGACGGCCTGGTCGTGCTCGTTGATGAACATCGCGTGCGCCGTCACGACCACGCCGAGGGCGACGCTGAGGATGACGACGACAGGTGCCAGCACGGCGGCGGCGACGAGCGAGCGGGCGGCGAGCGCCCGGACGACGAGCGCCCCGACCGTGCCGACGGCGACCGCCGCGAGCGCAGCGAGCAGGGCTGCCTCGGCGATCACGTCCCGGCCGCCGTCGCGGGGGCCGCGCCGTCCCACCGGTAGCCGACGCCCCACACGGTCTGGAGCCGGACGGGCCGCGCCGGGTCGGTCTCCACCTTCTCGCGCAGTCGGCGGACGTGGACCGTGACCGTCGACTCGTCGCCGTACTCCCAGCCCCACACCTGTTCCATCAGCTCGCGTCTGGAGAACGCGGTGCCCGGGTGGGCCATGAGGTGGGCGAGGAGGTCGAACTCGCGGCTGGTCAGGGCGAGCAGACCGTCCGCGAGCCAGGCCTGGTGGCGTCGGGTGTCGACGCGCAGGTCGTCGTCGACGAGCGTCGCGGCGGGCGGTGCGGCGGGCGGTGCGGCACGGCGCAGGATCGACTGGATGCGCAGCACGAGCTCACGGCTGCTGAACGGCTTGGTCACGTAGTCGTCCGCACCGATCTCGAGGCCGAGGACGCGGTCGGACTCCTCGCCCCGGGCGGTCAGCATGACGACCGGCAGGTCGCCGCGCTCGGCGCGGAGCCGGCGGAAGACCTCGAGACCGTCGAGACCGGGGAGGGTGAGGTCGAGCACGACGAGGTCGGGGGAGCGGTCGCGGGCCACGGACATCGCCGCATGGCCGTCCTGCGCCTCGAGGACGTCGAGCCCGGCACGGGTCAGGTAGCCGGACACGACCTCGCGCAGGGTGGGGTCGTCGTCGACGACGAGGACGGTGGGCACGTCCCCAGCCTAGGCAGCGACGGGCCGTCGGCGACGGCGAAAGTCCTTGCGGTCCGGTGACGTCGGCGGACGGTCGTCAGACCGGATGGCGCCTTGTCGCGAGGACGCCGAACGTCAGGGCGACGACGAGCAGGCTGGCCCCGAGCATGTGGAGCAGCACGAGCAGCTCGGGCAGCTTCGTGAAGTACTGGACGTAGCCGATGAGCCCCTGCGCGAGGGTGACGACGAGCACCACGGTCCAGGCGCGGCGGGCCTCGTCGGTGGTCGCCGTGATGCTCACGGCGACGAGGGTGGCGATGACGAGACCGCAGAAGAGCATGACGGCGTCGGCGTGCATCCACGAGACGAACCGCGGGTCGAAGCCCGTGCGCGCGGGCCGGTCGGCGTCGCCCGAGTGCGGCCCCGAGCCGGTGACGATCGTGCCGAGGAGCAGCACGACTGCGCCGACGGCGCTCGTGCCGAGGGCGAGCGTCCGTGCGAGCGGGTGCACGACGAGCTCACCCGGGCCCGAGACGTCGTCTCGGGCGCCGCGCACGAGCATGGTCGACAAGGAGACGAGGACCATCGAGAGGAGGAAGTGCGACATGACGGTCCACGGGTTGAGCCCCGTGAGGACGGTGATGCCGCCGAGCACGGCCTGCGCGGGGATGCCGGCGAGGACGCCGATGGCGACCCGGTGCAGCCGCCGGCGCTCCGGCCAGTGCGTGAGCACGACCCACAGCGAGGCGAGTGCGAGCACCGTGACGACGCTCGTCAGGGTGCGGTTGCCGAACTCGACGAGGTCGTGGAACTCGCTCTCGGGCGTCCGGACGGGGGTGAACGAGCCGGGCTGGCACTCCGGCCAGGTGCTGCACCCGAGACCGCTGCCCGTGAGGCGCACGATGCCGCCGGTGACGACGATGCCGACCTCGCCGACGAGGTTGGCGAGCAGCAGGGGCCGCACCCAGCTGGGCCGGACGGCGGGGAGGCGACCGGTGGCCCGGGCGAGACGGCTCGCGCCGGTCACGGGGGCGTCGTCGGTCACGGGAGGCGTGGAGGACACCCCGCAAGGGTATGCCGCCGAGCCGGGTCTCCCCGCATCGCCCCGTGTCGTCGGGACCCTGAGGACGGGCCGTGGCCCGGCCGGGGCCGGGGCACGCGTGGCCGGGTCAGGCCAGGCCGTTCCAGACCACCAGGGATCCCGCGTGACCGGCCAGCACGACGGTGATGATCGCGGCCACGGCGGAGAGCACGACGAGCGTGCCGATGAGCACGTCGAACGCGTGGCCTTGCGGTGACTCCTCCTCGGGCGGTCGGACGAACCACAGGGCCAGGAGGGTGAGGACCATGAAGAGCACGCAGATGAGCTTGGCGCGGTCGCCCCACTCGGTGTGGTTGCGCAGCAGGTCGAAGTCCGTCGTGCTGGCACGCACCTGCGACACCCGGCGCTGCAGGGCCTCACCGCTCTCGGCTGCGACGAACGCCGAGACACCCGAGATGACGGCACCGGCAGCCGTCGGCCAGCGCAGCAGCCGCCGCCACCCGGGGCGCACCACGTAGGCGATCGCGCACAGCGCGGAGAGGGGGACCAGGACGACGACCGCGTGGATCACGAGGGCGTGCATCGGAAGACCGAAGATGTAGTCGAACACGTCGCCTCCAGGCCGGTCGGGGTCGTGGGGTGTGGTGCGGCTTCGTCGTGCGGTCGTGCGGTCGTGCTGTCGTGCGGTCATGCGGTCGTGCGGTCGAGCGGTTGGGGAGATGGAGCGGTGGTGCTGCGGCCAGTCTCGTCCGCTCAGTCGTCGAAGCGGAAGAGACGCGCCGCGAGAACCGTTGCGACCACTCCCCACGCGAGGACGACCCCGAGCGCGAGCAGGTTCAGCGTCCCGTCCACCAGGGCCGACCTGAGCCCGTCCGCCAGACCCGCCGACGGCAGGAAGGCCACGACGTGCGACACCCCGGGCGGCAGCTCGCTCCGCGGGACGACGACACCGCCGACCGCGAGGAGCAGCACCCACACGAGGTTGGCGATCGCGAGCACCGCCTCCGCCCGCAGGGTGCCGGCGAGCAGGAGGGCGAGGGCCACGAAGGCCCACGTGCCGAGGACGACGAAGAGGACGGCATACGCGATCCCGGCGACCTCCGGTCGCCACCCGAGCGCGAGACCGAGCACGGCGATGACCGCGATCTGGATCGCCTCGACGGCCAGGGTCGCCGCCACCTTGGCTGCGACGAGCCCGCCGCGCCCGAGCGGGGTGACGCCGAGGTAGCGCAGCACGGCGTAGCGGCGGTCGAAGCCGGTCGAGATGGCCTGGGACGTGAACGCGGCCGAGATGACGCAGAGCGCGATGATGCCCGGTGTCGCCACGTCGATGCGCGTGCCCGGGCCGAGCGACGGCGACGTCGTGACGCTGAGACCGACGAGCGCCAGGGCGGGCAGGACGAGCGAGACGAGCAGCTGTTCACCATTGCGCAGCAGGCTGCCGACCTCGAAGCCGGCCTGGGCGAGGACCCGACGGCGCGGAGCGGCCGCTCCAGCGGCGGTCGGCGTCGTCGGGGTGGCTGAGGTGCTCACGCGGCTCCCTTGCGGGTCAGGCTGAAGTAGACGTCCTCGAGGGAGCGGCCGCCGGTCACCGAGGCCGGGGTCCCCTCGGCGACGGTGCGTCCCGCGTTCATGATGACGAGGTGGTCCGCGAGACGCTCGGCCTCCTCGAACGAGTGGGTGGTCACGACGACGGTCGTGCCGGCGTCACGCTGCTCGGCCACGAGCTCCCACACGTCGAGCCGTCCGTGCGGGTCGAGCCCGGCCGCCGGCTCGTCGAGGAAGAGCACCTCGGGGCGCCCGAGCAGCGACGCCGCGAGGGCGAGGCGCTGCTTCTGGCCACCTGAGAGGCGACGCACCGTCGTCGAGGCGAAGTCCGTGACGCCGAGCCGCCGCGCGACGGCGTCGACGTCGAGCGGGTCGGCGTAGAGGCGGGAGAGGTGGTGGAGCAGACGCAGCGGCTTCGTTCCGTTGGGCAGACCGCCCGCCTGGAGCATGACGCCGACGCGGGCGCGGTGGTCGGCGTCCGCCTGCCACGGGTCGGTGCCGAGGACGCGCACCGTGCCGCCGTCAGGCCGCCCGAGACCGACCGCGCACTCGATGGCGGTCGTCTTGCCCGCACCGTTGGGACCGAGCACCGCGGTGATGCGGCCGGCGGGGGCCGTCCACGTCAGGCCGTCGAGGGCACACACCTGACCGAAGGTGCGGTGGAGGTCGGACAGTGTCACCGCATCGGTCATGGCTCATGAGTCTAGGCTCGGTGCCGACGACCCCGGTCACCGCACCTCGGTCGCCACCGGCGTACCCCTCACGCCGTCTCTGCTCCGCCCGCCCCACTCGACCTGCTCACCACACTCGACCCTGACGGAGACCCCGACCCGTGAAGATCGACCCAGCCGCCAAGCCCTTCACCGCGATGGCCGCCGTGCCCACGGTGATCGCCGCGCTGGCCCGCCGACCGCGCACGACCGCCGCCCTCGGCCTGCTCACTGCGGGGGTGACCCTCTTCTTCCGCGACCCGGACCGCACCCCGGACCGTTCGCCCGTGTCCGACCCCGACGTAGTGCTGGCCCCGGCCGACGGGATCGTCATGCACGTGGGGGAGCCGCAGCCGGGCATCGCCCCGCCCGGTGAGTGGCAGCAGGTCAGCATCTTCCTGTCGCTGCTCGACGTGCACATGAACCGCTCGCCCTACGGCGGCCGCGTCATCGACGTCACCCACACGCCGGGCCGCTTCCTCGCCGCCTACCGCGCCGAGAGCGCCACGAAGAACGAGCGCAGCGAGATCATCGTGGAGCGCGTCGTCGCGGGCCGCCCGCGCCGCATCGTCTACCGCCAGCTCGTCGGCCAGCTCGCGCGCCGCATCGTCACCCGCATCGAGCCCGGTGACGAGATCGGCACCGGCGAGCGCATGGGCCTGATGAAGTTCGGTTCGCGCATGGACGTCTTCGTGCCGCCGGAGGTGCAGCTCGAGGTCAGCAAGGGCAAGCGCGCCATCGGTGGGGAGACCGTGCTGGGCCGCTTCCCCGCGGCGGACGCCTCGTGAGCGGCGACGCGGCCTCCGCCTCCGACGATCGGCCCCGCCGGCGCGACCGCGTGAGCCGGCGCATCCGGCTCGTGTCGGCCACCGGCGCCCGGGTCATCCCGCTCGACCGGCTCAACCCGCGCGTCCGTGCGCGGGCGACCCTTCCCAGCCTCTTCACGCTCGGCAACATGCTGTGCGGCTTCTCGTCGGTGCTCCTGTCGTTCCAGGGGCACTTCCGCGCGGCCGCGGTGCTCGTCGGCATCTCGATCGTCCTCGACATCTGCGACGGCGCGGTGGCCCGTGCCGTCGGTGCCATCACGCCGTTCGGCCTGCAGTTCGACTCCCTCGCCGACCTCATCTCGTTCGGGATCGCACCCGCCGTGCTCGTCTACACGTGGGCGCTGCCGGCCTACCCGGTCTGGGCCTGGGCCGGGGCGATGTTCTGGCTCGCCTGCGCGGCCTACCGACTGGCCCGCTTCAACGTCACCATCGACCCGCTGGCCGACAAGCGCTACTTCGTCGGTCTCGCGAGCCCCGGTGCCGCGGGCGTCGTCATCTCGACGGTGCTCGCCATCGGCGAGCCCCTCTACGACTGGGCGCCCCTCGTGCCGGTCGCGGCCGGGGTGGTCCCGGCCGCGCTCATGGCCTCGTCGTTCCGCTTCCGCTCCTTCCGCGACCTGCTGTCGCCGCGCCACCTGCGGATCACGATCCCCCTCGGCATCGTCATCGCGCTGGGGCTCGCGCTCTTCCCCGGCGCGACGGGCATGGCGCTCGCGTACGGCTACGTGCTCACCTGCCCCCTGGGCTGGGTCACGGCCCCGCTGCGGAGGCGCTGGTTCGGGGAGGACGCCGTCGCGCCGCCGCGCACGCGGATGCCATCGGTCATCATGCCGCCCGACCTGGATGACGACGACGATGACGACGGGGACGACGACGCCGATCGCGCTACCTGGCGGTAAGGACGACCTAACTGGAGTCGCAGCCCTAATTACGTCACAATGGTGTGGTGTTTATCGGAGCGCACGCCCCGCGTGAGACGAAGGACGGCGAGGACGGCCAGCACGTCTCGCCGCTCGAGTCGCGCACGCGCTCGCGGGTGCTCCACATGGTCTCTGCCGACGGCCCGATCTCGGCCGCCGAGCTCGGGCGTCATCTCGACCTGACACCGGCTGCCGTGCGTCGTCACCTCGACGCGCTCGTCGAGCAGGGCGCCGTCGTCCCGCACGAGCCCACCGGTGGTCGCCGCGGCCGTGGACGCCCTGCTCGCGCCTACGTCGTGTCCGACGCCGGCCACAACGCCCTCGAGGCCGACTACGACTCGCTCGCCGTCGAGGTGCTGCGCTACCTCCAGGAGCACGCGGGACCCGCTGCCGTCGGCGACTTCGCCCGCAGCCGCGTCGGCGCGCTCGAGGAGCGGTATGCCGCCCGGCTCGCCGCCGTCGGCGACGACCCCGCCGCGCGCACCGAGGCCCTCGTCGAGGCGCTGAGCGAGGACGGCTTCGCCGCCACCGCCCGGCCCGTCGGCGCCGGCGGCCTGACCGGCGTCCAGCTGTGCCAGGGCCACTGCCCGGTGCAGCACGTCGCCACCGAGTTCCCGGCCTTCTGCGAGGCCGAGACCGACGCGTTCTCCCGGTTGCTCGGGGTGCACGTCCAGCGCCTCGCGACCCTCGCGGGCGGACACCACGTCTGCACGACGTTCGTCCCGACCGGTGGGATCGGCTCCCGCCCCCGGAAGACCACGCAGCCCTCGGGTGTTGACCCGGAGGCTGCCCCACCTCGTTCGAGCACCACCGACACGCTCACGCACGTCAAGGAAGGTTCCTCATGACCACGCACATCGAAGAGCTGAACCCCGGCCTCAAGGGCATCGGCACCTACGAGTACGGCTGGGCCGACAGCGACGTGGCCGGGTCCACGGCGCGTCGAGGGCTCAACGAGGACGTCGTGCGCGACATCTCGGCCCGCAAGAGCGAGCCGGAGTGGATGACGAAGCTGCGCCTGAAGAGCCTCAGCCTCTTCGGCAAGAAGCCCATGCCCTCGTGGGGCTCGGACCTCACCGGCATCGACTTCCAGAACATCAAGTACTTCGTGAAGTCGACCGAGAAGCAGGCCGCCACGTGGGACGACCTGCCCGAGGACATCAAGAACACCTATGACCGTCTGGGCATCCCGGAGGCCGAGA
The DNA here is from genome assembly GCF_056403915.1 of Terrabacter sp. P2_E3. Classification (NCBI taxonomy): domain Bacteria; kingdom Bacillati; phylum Actinomycetota; class Actinomycetes; order Micrococcales; family Intrasporangiaceae; genus Terrabacter; species Terrabacter sp. P2_E3. Next base: position 292,746 of record NZ_JBFUEN010000001.1, on the reverse strand, counting down.
AGCAGCGCCTCGTCTCCGGTGTCGCAGCCCAGTACGAGTCGGAGGTCGTCTACCACCAGATCCGTGAGGACCTCGAGGCCCAGGGCGTCATCTTCCTCGACACCGACACGGCCCTGAAGGAGCACGAGGACCTCTTCCGCGAGCACTTCGCGACCGTCATCCCGGCCGGCGACAACAAGTTCGCGGCGCTCAACACCGCCGTGTGGTCGGGGGGCTCGTTCATCTACGTCCCCAAGGGTGTCCACGTGGACATCCCGCTCCAGGCGTACTTCCGCATCAACACCGAGAACATGGGCCAGTTCGAGCGGACGCTGATCATCGCCGACGAGGGTTCCTACGTGCACTACGTCGAGGGCTGCACCGCCCCGATCTACAAGTCGGACTCGCTCCACTCGGCCGTCGTCGAGATCATCGTCAAGAAGAACGCCCGCGTGCGCTACACGACGATCCAGAACTGGTCCAACAACGTCTACAACCTCGTCACGAAGCGCGCGACCTGCGAGGCCGGCGCGACGATGGAGTGGGTCGACGGCAACATCGGCTCCAAGGTGACGATGAAGTACCCCGCCGTCTTCCTCATGGGCGAGCACGCCAAGGGCGAGACGCTCTCCATCGCCTTCGCCGGCGAGGGCCAGCACCAGGACACCGGCTCCAAGATGGTCCACGCGGCTCCCAACACGAAGAGCTCGATCATCAGCAAGTCGGTCGCCCGTGGCGGCGGCCGTGCGAGCTACCGCGGCCTCGTGCAGGTGCTCGAGGGCGCGTCGCACTCAGCCTCGACCGTGCGCTGTGACGCCCTGCTCGTCGACACGATCAGCCGATCCGACACCTACCCCTACGTCGACATCCGCGAGGACGACGTCTCGATGGGACACGAGGCCACGGTCTCGAAGGTGTCCGAGGACCAGCTCTTCTACCTCATGTCGCGCGGCATGGCCGAGGACGAGGCCATGGCGATGATCGTGCGCGGCTTCATCGAGCCCATCGCGCGCGAGCTGCCCATGGAGTACGCCCTCGAGCTCAACCGCCTCATCGAGCTGCAGATGGAAGGAGCCGTCGGCTGATGAGCCTTCTGGCTGACACGACCACCGACATCCCCGAGACCCAGCAGAGCGAGACCACGGTGCCCGACGCCGCCCCCACCACCACCGTCGCCGCCCCCGGCGCGGCCGCCCACACCGACTCCGCCGCGGCCTTCGTGCCCGACCAGTCGCGTGCCGAGCGCACGGCGTCCTTCGACGTCGCCGCCTTCCCGATCCCGTCGGGTCGCGAGGAGGACTGGCGCTTCACGCCCGTCAAGAAGCTCGCCGGCCTGCTGGCCGAGGGCGCGACGGGCAGCCTCGACTGGAGCACGTCGCTCCCCGAGGGCGTCACGACGTCGACGATCACCTCCGAGCAGGCCCAGGCCCTCGGCGTCCTGCCGCCGCAGGACCGCGCAGCCGTCGTGGCGGGCGCGGCCGCGGGCGGTGCCGTGCTGCTCGACATCCCGGCCGAGGCCGAGCTCGACGAGCCCGTACGCCTGTCGCTCGTCGGCCGTGGCGGTGAGCCCGTGCACGGTCACCTCGTCGTGCGCGCCGGCCGCTTCTCCAAGGCGACCGTCGTCGTCGAGCACACGGGCTCAGCCCGCTACGCGCAGCTCGTCTCGGTCGTCACCGGTGACGGGTCCGACCTCACCGTGGTGTCGGTGCAGCGCTGGGCCGACGACGCCCAGCACCTGGCCCAGCACGACGCCCTCGTCGGGCGCGACGCCCGCTTCAAGCACCTCTCGGTGTCGCTCGGCGGCGAGGTCGTCCGGGTCAACGCCAACGTGCGCTACGCCGGCCCGGGTGGCGACGCGACGCTGCTCGGCGTCTACTTCGCCGACGCCGGCCAGCACCTCGAGCACCGCTCGTACATCGACCACAACGCACCGCACTGCAAGAGCCGGGCCACCTACAAGGGTGCGCTCCAGGGTGAGACCGCGCGCACGGTGTGGGTCGGCGACGTGCTCATCCGCGCCGAGGCCGAGGGCACCGACACCTACGAGCTCAACCGCAACCTCGTGCTGACCGACGGCGCCCGCGCCGACTCGGTGCCGAACCTCGAGATCGAGACCGGCGAGATCGAGGGTGCCGGACACGCCTCTGCGACAGGCCGGTTCGACGACCTGCAGCTCTTCTACCTCCAGTCGCGCGGCATCAACGAGGACGAGGCGAAGCGCCTCGTCGTGCGCGGCTTCTTCGCCGACATCATCCGCGAGATCCCGCTCGCCGACCTGCGCGACGAGATCACCGCGGCGATCGAGGACGAGCTCGCGTCGACGGCCTACGCCGCTCCCACCCAGCACACGCCCAGCATCACGAACAAGGAGAACTGACCCATGAGCACGCTCGAGATCAAGGGACTGACGGTCTCGGTCGAGACCGAGGACGGCCCCAAGGAGATCCTGCGCGGGGTCGACCTCACCGTGAAGTCGGGGGAGACGCACGCGATCATGGGGCCCAACGGCTCCGGCAAGTCCACGCTGGCCTACAGCATCGCCGGACACCCGAAGTACACCGTCACCGGCGGCACCGTGACGCTCGACGGCGAGGACGTCCTCGCCATGAAGGTCGACGAGCGCGCCCGTGCCGGCCTCTTCCTCGCGATGCAGTACCCCGTCGAGGTCTCCGGCGTCACGGTGAGCAACTTCCTCCGCACCGCCAAGACGGCCATCGACGGCGAGGCGCCCAAGCTGCGCACGTGGGTCAAGGACGTCAAGGCCGCCATGGGCAACCTGCGCATGGACCCCGCGTTCGCCGAGCGCAACGTCAACGAGGGCTTCTCCGGTGGCGAGAAGAAGCGCCACGAGATCCTCCAGATGGAGCTGCTGCGCCCGAAGGTGGCCATCCTCGACGAGACCGACTCCGGCCTCGACGTCGACGCGCTCAAGATCGTCTCCGAGGGCGTCAACCGGGCCAAGGACTCGAGCGACCTCGGCGTCCTGCTCATCACGCACTACACGCGCATCCTGCGCTACATCAAGCCCGACTTCGTGCACGTCTTCGTCGACGGCAAGGTCGTCGAGGAGGGTGGCCCGGAGCTGGCCGACCGCCTCGAGGACGAGGGCTACGACCGCTACCTCACCGCGGCCCCGGCCGCGGCGGTCGAGGCCTGAGCCGAATGGCCGACGTCCTGCCCTTCACGGACGGGGAGCTCGCCGCGATCCGCGGCGACTTCCCGATCCTGACGCGCACGGTGCGCGACGGCAGGCCGCTCGTCTACCTCGACTCGGGGGCGACGTCGCACAAGCCGACGCCGGTCCTCGACGCCGAGCGCGCGTTCTACGAGCAGCACAACGCCGCGGTCCACCGCGGCGCGCACCAGCTCGCGGAGGAGGCGACCGACGACTTCGAGGCCGCCCGCGCGACCGTCGCGTCGTTCATCGGGGCGCCTGCTGACGAGGTCGTCTTCACGAAGAACGCCACCGAGGCGCTCAACCTCGTCGCGTACGCCTTCTCCAACGCGGCCCCGACCGACGACCCCAAGGACGAGCGGTTCGTGCTCGGAGCCGGTGACGAGATCCTCGTCACCGAGATGGAGCACCACGCCAACCTCGTGCCCTGGCAGGAGCTCGCCCGTCGCACGGGTGCGACCCTGCGCTGGGTCCCGGTGGACGCGGACGGCGCACTCGACCTGTCCGGGCTCGACGAGCTGCTCACCGAGCGCACCAAGGTCTTCGCGTTCACGCACGTGTCCAACGTGCTGGGCACGGTCAACCCGGTCGCCGACCTCGCCGCCCGCGCACACGCCGTGGGAGCGCTCGTCGTCGTCGACGCGTGCCAGTCGGTGCCGCACCTCGCGGTCGACGTGGCCACGCTCGGCGCGGACTTCATCGCTTTCAGCGGCCACAAGATGTACGGCCCGATGGGGGTCGGCGTCCTCTGGGGTCGCGGCGAGCTGCTCGAGGTCATGCCACCGTTCCTCACGGGCGGCTCGATGATCGAGCTCGTCACGATGGAACGGTCGACCTACGCCCCGGCGCCGCAGAAGTTCGAGGCCGGCGTGCCCAACGCCGCCCAGGCGGTCGGCCTAGCGGCCGCCGTCCGGTGGATCGAGGGTCTCGGCATCGACCGCATCCACGCGCACGAGGCCGCTCTCGTCGACCTGCTCCAGCGCGGTCTGTCCGAGCGCCCGTGGGTGCGTGTCGTGGGTCCTGCGGTCGGCACGCCACGCGGCGGTGCCGTCGCGTTCGTCGTCGACGGCGTGCACGCCCACGACGTGGGCCAGGTGCTCGACGACGCCGGGGTGGCCGTACGCGTGGGCCACCACTGCGCGTGGCCGCTGCACCGGGCTCTCGGGGCCACCGCGACCACCCGTGCGTCGTTCGCCGTCCACAACACCGTCGCCGAGGTCGAGGCGCTGCTCGCGGCGCTCGACCGGGTGCCCGTCGTCTTCGGGCTCGACACCGAGAGGGAGGCGAGCTGATGGACCTCTACCAGGAGCTCATCCTCGAGCACTCCAAGCGCCCGCACCACGCGGGCCTGCGCGACCCGTTCGACGCCGAGGTGCACCACATCAACCCGACGTGCGGCGACGAGGTGACCCTTCGGGTCGACGTCTCCGGCACGGGTGCCGAGGCGGTCGTGACCGACGTCTCCTACGAGGCGCAGGGCTGCTCGATCTCCGTCGCGAGCGCGTCCGTCCTCGCCGAGGAGGTCATCGGCCACCGCGTCGACGAGGCCCTCGAGACCTTCGAGGCGATGCGCGCCATGCTGACCTCCCGAGGCCAGGTGGCCGGTGACGAGACCGTCATCGGTGACGGCGTCGCCTTCGCCGGCGTCTCGAAGTACCCCGCGCGCGTCAAGTGCGCCCTGCTCGGCTGGTCCGCTTTCACCGATGCCCTCGCCCGAGCCGGTGTCGACATCTCTTCCACGAGTTCCACCTCCCCCCAAGGAGTTTCGTCATGACCCAGACCACCACCCCGCCCAACGTGGCCGACGTCGAGGAGGCCATGCGCGACGTCGTCGACCCCGAGCTCGGCATCAACGTCGTCGACCTCGGCCTCGTCTACGGCATCACCGTCGACGCCCAGTCGCACGCCGTCATCGACATGACGCTGACGTCTGCCGCGTGCCCCCTCACCGACGTCATCGAGGACCAGACCGCTCAGGCGCTGGAGGGGCTCGTCACCACGCACCGCATCAACTGGGTGTGGATGCCGCCGTGGGGTCCCGACAAGATCACCGAGGACGGCCGCGAGCAGCTGCGCGCCCTCGGCTTCAACCTCTGAGCCAGCAGCACCCGCGCTCGTGACGACGCGCGTCATCGAGGTCGACCCCGTGCGGTTCGACCGCTGGATGGCGGGCTTCGCCGAGCGGCACGGCACCTACGACGCCGCCGAGGAGTCCACTCCCGGCGGCGTCGTCGTGTCCGCCCGCGCCGCCGACGGATCCACCGTCGTGGCAACGCCGTTCGCCCACGAGCCCCTCGGTGTCATCCTCGTCAGGCGCGGTGGGTATGCCGTGGGGCTGGCCTCCGCCGGTGCCTTCACCGCCTCGAAGGTCGGGACGCGCCACGTGCAGTCACGCACCGCAGCGGGTGGGTGGTCGCAGCAGCGCTTCGCCCGCCGACGGGGGAAGCAGGCCGACGAGCTCGTCGATGCCGTTGTCGGCCACGCGCGACGGGTGCTCCTCGGGGACGACGAGTCACCCGCGACGGGAGCAGACGGCATACCTCATGCTCTGGTCGTCGGCGGGGACCGCACGCTCGTGCGCGAGGTCCTCGACGCCGGAGCCCTGCGGGCCCTGGCGGGGCTGCCGATGCGGGAGCTCTACGACCTGCCCGACCCGAAGCGCGACGTGCTCGAGACCGCGCTGCGCCGTGGGCGAGCCGTGCGCATCGAGCTGGACGAGGCGCCGCCGGGTGGCGTCAGCTGACGGTGTCGACGCCGAAGGTGTTGCACTGGTTGAGGTCGCCGGTCTGGTAGCCCTGCAGGAACCACTTCTGGCGGGCCTCCGACGAGCCGTGCGTCCAGTTCTCGGGAGTGACGCGACCCTGCATCTTCTTCTGGATGCGGTCGTCTCCGACGGCTGACGCGGCCGAGAGCGCGGACGTGATGTCCTGCTCGGTGATGGGCTTGAGCAGTGGGGTGCCGTCGGCGTCGGTCGTCTCGGTCGCGTGCTTGACCCACGTGCCGGCGAGGCAGTCGGCCATGAGCTCGATGCGGACGGCGCCGGAGTTGGGGCCCTGGGGGTCCTGCTGCGCCCGGTCGAGGATGCCGAGGAGGTCCTGCACGTGGTGGCCGTACTCGTGCGCGATGACGTACTCCTTGGCGAGCTGGCCGCCGTCGGCGCCGAACTTGCTCTGCAGCTCCTCGAAGAAGCTCGCGTCGACGTAGACCTTGGCGTCGAGCGGGCAGTAGAACGGGCCGACCTGCGAGTTGGCGGTGCCGCAGCCCGACGGGGTCTGGCCCTGGTAGATGACGGTCTTCACCGGCTCGTAGTTCATCTGATATTTCGGCAGCGTCTTGCCCCAGTAGTCCTGGACGCTGTTGACCGTCGCGATGATGAGGCAGACGTCGTTCTTGTTGGCGTCGGCGCCGGTCTTGCACTGGGAGAACTCGCCCTGGTCGACCTGGCCCGCGGCCGCGACCTGGCTGCTCTCGAGCTGCTGGGACGGGAGGCCACCGGCGCCGGTGCCGGAGTCACCGCCGCCACCGAGGATCTTGCCTCCGCCGAAGATGAGCATCAGCACGAGCAGGATGAGGCCGCCGATGCCTCCGCCGACCTGGATGCCGCCGGGGAAGCCTCCGCCTCCGCCGCCACCTCCGCTGCCGCCGCTCTGCACCTGGGAGGTGTCGAGCTGGGCGCTGTCGTTGAAGCTCATCTGCCGCTCCTCGGGTCGGGACCGGGGGCCTCCCCGGTCCGGTCGAGATCACCCTAGTGCGCGGGGACCTGTGGACGTCGGCTGCTGCACAGGCCGCCGTGACGGTGTCGTACCCGCTGGGGGCGGGTCAGCGATCGGCGGGATCGTTGGGGGTGGCGTCGACGGCGCCCGCCGACTTCACGAGCCGCGCGGCGAGGTCCTCGGTGGCCTGGACGAGCGCGGGGGACCCGACCACCTCGAAGGTCAGCGGGGTGACGGCGAGCTGGCGGGCGTACCACTCGGGCTCGTCGGTCGTGGCCCTCAGCCGGACCCCGCCCTCGACCGGCTCGAGCCGTCCGAGGCTGCGCGGGATCCATCGCGTGGCCTCGTCGAGGTCGGCCCGGAGGAGGACGTCGACGTCGTGGCGCCAGCCCTGGGAGAGGTGCTCCTCCAGCGTCCGCAGGGCGTCCAGGTCCTCCGGGGGGTCGAAGGTCACCGACGTCGTGAAGACCGACCGGACCCGGTCGACGCGCAGGGCGCGCTGGGCGTCGCTCGTCTGCGACCAGCCGAGGAGGTACCACCGGCTGTGACGCAGGACGACGGCCCACGGATCGATCTCCATGGGCCGCTGCCGGCCGTCCTCGAGGCGGTAGTCGAGGCGCACCCGGCGCGACCTCGTGCACGCCTCGACGAGCTGGGCCGTCACGGCAGGGTCGACGCGCAGGCTCGGGTCCGGAGGGGGCCCGGTGACCCGGCGGACCGCCCGCACCGGTTCGGCGACCTGCTGGGGGAGCACGCGCAGGATCTTGGACAGGGCGGCCCCGACGAGCTCGGTCGGGTCAGCGGCGCCGCGGTGGCCCTCGAGCACGGCCATGACGAGGCCGAGCGCCTCGGCGGCCGTGAACATCAGTGGCGGCAGACGGAGCCCACGGCCGACCCGGTAGCCGCCGTGCGGGCCGGTCACCGACTCGATGGGCAGGCCGGCCTCGCGGAGGATCGCGACGTAGCGGCGGGCGGCGCGCTCGGAGACCCCGAGGTGGTCGCCGACCCGCTCCGCCGTGATGCCGGGGCTGTCCTGGATGGCCTCGAGGGCGAGAAGGGCCCGTGCCGTGGGACTCGTGTCGTACCGCACACCTCTCACCTCCCGGACGCCGACCGTCCGGGACGACGATATCGCCCGGCGGTGACGGTCGAGCTCGTCGACGTGGGTCCGATCCCGACCCGAGCCGTGCTCGATCGGTAGTCTGAGCCGTCCTGCGCGGCGTACGACGAGGAGACGTCATGGCAACCTTCGGCTCGACCGACGACCTGCACGGAGCGGAGTTCGTCGACACGGACCTGCGCGGCGCGCGCTTCGTCGGCGCCGACATCTCCGGCGTCGTCATGCGCGGCGTGCAGGCGGAGGGCGTGCAGATCGATGCGCCGTGGCTCTTCGACGGCGAGAACGTCCTGCTCGTCAACGGCGTCGACGTGGTCCCGCTCGTCGATGCCGAGCTCAACCGTCGTTTCCCCGGACGTGCCGACCGGCGGGCGACCGATCCGGAGGGACTCGCCACTGCCTGGGACCGGCTGGAGCACACCTGGGCCGCCACGCTCGCGCGTGTCGACACCATGCCGTCCGGCACGGTGGACGTGTCGGTGGCCGGCGAGTGGTCGTTCGCCCAGACGCTGCGGCACCTCGTGCTGGCGACGGACACGTGGCTGCGCAAGGCGATCCTCGGGGAGGAGCAGCCCTACCACCCCTACGGGTTGATCGACGTTGCGACCGCGGACGACGGCTTCGACGTGACGGTGCTCGCGCAGGACGCACCGTCCTACGGCGAGGTCCTCGAGGCGCGGGCAGGCCGCGTCGCGATGGTGCGCGACGTCATCGCGGGCGTCACGCCCGAGCTGCTCGCGTCGTCCCGACCGAACCCGCACGACCCCGCCCACCCCGAGACGGTGCTCTCGTGCCTGCACACGATCCTCGAGGAGGAGTGGGAGCACCACCGCTACGCCGTGCGCGACCTCGACGTCATCGAGGGGAGCGAGGGCGCCTGACCTGTGGCCCGAGCCGTCGTCAGCTGGGCTGCCACAGCTCGATCCTGTTGCCCTCCGGGTCCGTCACCCAGCCGAACCGCCCGACGCCCGCCAGGTCCTGGCTCTCGGCGTCGACCTCCGCCCCGGCGGCGCGCAGCTGGGCGAGCATGGCGTCCAGGTCGCCGACCCGGACGTTGAGCATGACCTGCTGGGTGCGGGCGCCGAGGTAGTCCGTGTCGGCCGGGAACGCGGCGAACACGGTCGGCCCGGCCTCCTGCTGCCACAGTCCGTTGGCGTCGAAGTCCAGTCCCAGGACCTCGCGGTACCAGGTGCTGAGGGCCGTGGGGTCCGCAGCCCTGAGGAAGTAGCCGCCGATGCCGAGGACGCGTTCCATGCCGACAGCATGGCAGGGCCGGCGGTCGTCGGCCCGAGGGCCTACGAGGCGATGCGGTCCCGACGGTCGGGACCGGAGCCCCTTGGGGCCGCGCCGGCCTCGGGCGGGCTGATCTCGGCCCACACGGCATCGAGGGACAGGCCGAGGACCTCGGCGATCGCTGCGATCGTCGGGAAGGCCGGGGTGGCCACGCGGCCGGACTCGATCTTGCGGAGGGTCTCGGGGGAGATCCGTGCCTCGAGGGCGGTCTCGAGCATCGTGCGATCCCCGCGGGCCCGACGCAGCAGGGCGCCGAGGCGCTGTCCGCGCTCGACCTCCGCGGGCGTGAGCGGCAACCTGACCATGACCACGATCCTAGACCGGGATAACATGGCCGGGATAGTTATTGGTCGCACCGCAGCCGCATCGAAAGGCGCCGCATGATCGAGATCCTCAGCCCCTCCGAGCTGCCCCGCGCGAGGGCCGCCGGAGCTCTCGTCGCCGACATCCTGCAAGACCTCAAGGGCCGCGCTGCCGTGGGCACGAACCTCCTGGACATCGACGGCTGGACGAAGGCCATGATCCGCGAGGCGGGAGCCGCGTCCTGCTACGTCGACTACGCGCCGTCCTTCGGGCGGGGCCCGTTCGGCCACTACATCTGCACCTCGGTCAACGACGCCGTGCTCCACGGGCTGCCTCACGACCGGTCGCTCGCCGACGGCGACCTGCTGTCGCTCGACCTCGCCGTGAACCTGGGCGGGGTCGTCGCCGACTCCGCGATCAGCTTCGTCGTGGGCGGGTCCCGGCCTCCGGAGAGCGTCGCGATGATCGGGGCCACCGAGCGTGCGCTCGCCGCCGGCATCGCCGCGGCCGGGCCGGGCGCCCGCGTCGGGGACCTCTCGTATGCCATCGGCTCGGTCCTCTCCGACGCGGGCTACCCGATCAACACGCAGTTCGGCGGCCACGGCGTCGGGTCGACGATGCACCAGGACCCGCACGTGTCGAACACCGGCCGCCCGGGCCGCGGCTACACGCTGCGCCCCGGACTCCTGCTCGCCCTCGAGCCCTGGGTCATGGCCGGCACCGCCGAGCTCGTGACCGATGCCGACGGGTGGACGCTCCGGAGCGCCACCGGCAGCCACACGGCCCACAGCGAGCACACGATCGCCATCACGGACGACGGCGCCGAGGTCCTCACGATCCCGACGACGGCGCGGCCCTAGTTCCGACCCGCATGGACGCGTCGGCGTCCGCGGGACGTCCGCGAGACGTCCCTCCTGCCGTCGCTGTGCTGTGTCAGGAGACGACGACGGCGTCCGGGTTCGTCGTCGTCAGGCGCATCCGGACCGGGACGACGTCGCCGATCCGTGGGGGAGCGACGCCGGCCGGCAGCACGAGCAGGCTGCACTGCATGTGCGGCGGCTCGGCGAAGCGCGGCATGACGCCCGACACCGTGAAGGGCGACCGCACCCGGTGCGCTGCCTCGAGCACACCCTCGGTGACGGCGATGGCACGCGACCGTGCCGTGGCGGCCGACGACGGGCTCTCCATGGCGACGCCGTGCGACGTGCCGCCGCTGACGACGACGAGGTGGCCCGCGGCGACCGCTCGCTGTCGGTAACCGACTCGCGTGCCCTTGGTGACGGGGCGCACGTCGAGCACGTGCGCGCGGACCTCGTAGGAGCCGTTGTCGGCGTACCAGAGGTCGGTGCCGATGCGCGGCCGGAACTCGTGCTCGGGGAAACGCGCTGCGAGAGCGGCGAGCTCGGCTGGCGAGACGTGCGACACGAACCACGTGCGCACGCCGGGGACCGCGGCGATGAAGCGCGAGATCTCCTCGACGTGGCCGGTCCCGAGCGGCAGGTGCAGCGTGACCCCGACCGCGTCGGCGGCGCCGGCCAGACCGGCCACGTCGGCGACGGGCGTGCCGTAGCGGTTCATCGACGTCAGGCCCTCGACGACGACCCGTGCGTCCGAAAGCACCTCGCGAAGGCTCCCGAGGTCGGACTCGGTCGTCACGGTGTGCACGACGCGGCGGTTCGCGAGGTCGGGCAGGTCGGCGTGGACGGCTGCACGGTAGGGCTCCATGACGAGCACGTCACCGCCGAACGCGCCCAGCGCAGAAGGCAGCTCGGCGTAGGTGCCGATCGCGATCATCGGCACCCCGAGGCGGGCGGCCTCGGCGCAGAGGAGGTCACGACCGAAGCCGTAGCCGTTGCCCTTGACGACGGGGACGATGCCGGGGTGCTCGGCGACGAAACGGTCGTGGCCGGCACGCCAGCGCTCACCGTCGACGTGGAGGACGAAGGACACGGCCGATCACCGCCGCTTCATGTAGAGGTCGAAAGCCTTGTAGAGCAAGCGGTTCAGCGGCAGGTCCCACTCGCCGGCCAGCCGCACGGCCTCGCCACCGGTGCCGACCTTGAAGCGGATGAGCCCGATGTGCGCGTTGGCCTCGTCGACGGTGTTGGTGATGCCGCGCAGGTCGTACACGCCGGCGCCGGCTGCGATCGAGTCCTGCATCATCCGCCACTGGATGGCCGTCGAGCCCTGCAGCTCTCGCTTGGCCGAGGTCGACGCGCCGTAGGAGTACCAGGCGTGCTCGCCGACCCGGATGAAGATCGTCGCCGCGAGGACGTCGCCCTCGTGCTCGGCGAGGTAGACGCGGATCCGCTCGGGGTCCTCGGCCGACAGTGCGGCGTACATCTGCTCGAAGTAGGCGAGACCACGCGGCGTGAAGCGGTCGCGCTCGGCCGTCTCGACGTAGGTGCGGTGGAAGGCCGGCAGGTCGGAGGCGTCCCCGACCCGGACCGTGACGCCGTTCTTCGCGGTCTTCTTGATGTTGCGGCGCCACAGCTGGTTCATGCCGGCGAGCACGTCGGCCTCGGTGCGGCCCGCGAGCGGCACCTGGAAGACGTACTCCGGCTGACCGGCGGCGAAGCCGTCGTCGGGGCTGAGGTGGCGGAAGCCCAGCCGTTGCAGCTCGGCGACGACCGCTGTGCCCACCGGCTCGACGACGTCGGGCGTCGCGTCGTCGTAGCGGCGGATGTCCGGGTCGCCGATGGCCGCCTTGATCGTGGCCGTGCGCCAGCGGTGCGTCGCCACGGGCGGCCCGAGCCTCAGCGCGAAGGCACCCTTGGCCTTGAGGTGGTCGCGGAGCGCGCGGAGCAGCTCGACGAGACGCGGTGAGGCCCAGTCGATGCACGGACCCTCGGGCACGTAGGCCAGCGACTGCTTCAGGCGTGGGAGCGAGCGGTGCAGCACGAGCGCGGCGCCGACCATCTCCTCGCCCTCGAACCAGCCGACCGACTCGGCGCGCCACTCCTTCTTGACGTCGGCCCAGGCCGGCGTCTGGAGGAAGCTCGCCGAGGGCTGGGACCGCAGCCAGGCGAGGTGCTCGGCTGCGGAGATGTCACGAACGGAGATGGGCGCGTTCACGCTGGCTCACGCTACCCGAGCGCGGCGGGTCACCCGACACGCCTCGCCCGCCGGACGGCATACGCCCTCTGCGACCCGCCGGGCACGCCCGGACCGACCGAGGACGTATGCCGTATCGCTCAGGCCCAGCCCATGGTGCGCGGGTCGGGGGGCAGCCGCGGGTTGAGCAGGTGCGCGACGAGGGCGGTCCACCCGGTCTGGTGCGTCGCGCCGAGGCCCTCGCCGGTGTCGCCGTCGAAGTACTCCGAGAACGTCGGGTGCGCGGACCATAGCGGGTCCGGCGAGGACTCGATGCGCTTGCCGTCGGAGGGGCGGCGGCCGTCGACGGGGCGGAAGAGCGCCGTCAGGCCAACGTCGATGACGTCGGCCGCCTCGTCGAGCGTGCGCCAGTCGCCCGAGCCGGTCGGGATCTCGATCCGGAAGTCGTCGCCGAAGTAGCGGCCGTAGGTGCGCAGCTTGTCCGCGAGCAGGACGTTCGTGGGGAACCAGACCGGCCCGCGCCAGTTGGAGTTGCCGCCGAACATGCCGGTGCGCGACTCGCCCGGCTCGTACTCGATCGAGACGGTCTCGCTGCCGAGCGTCGCCGTCACGGCCTGGCGCGTCGCGGCGGACAGCGACCGGATCCCGTAGGGGGACAAGAACTCCTCCGAGTCGAACATCCGCTCGAGGATGCGGCGCAGGCGCTTCGGCGGCACGAGCGTGAGCAGCATCTTGCCGTCCTCGCGGGCGAGCATCGGCTTGACGAGCTCGGGCCGGCGCTGCTGGAGCCACTGGAAGCGGCTCGTCACGTCGGGGCACTCGTCGACGACCCACGAGGGGATCTCCGTCGCACCGAGGATCGGCAGCAGGCCGACCATCGAGCGCACCCGCATGTGCGGCGCGCGCCCGTCGGGCTGCACGAGGACGTCGTAGTAGAAGCCGTCCTCCTCGTGCCACAGCGACTTGTCGCTGGACCCGAAGTGCCGCATCGCCTGGGCGATCGAGAGGAAGTGCTCGAGGAACTTCGTCGCGACGTCGTCCCACGCCTTGTCGGTGCGCGCGAGCTCGAGGGCGATCTTGAGCATCTGCTGGCAGTAGAAGGCCATCCAGCTCGTCGCGTCGGACTGCTCGAGGCGGAAGCCCGGCGGCAGGGGAGCGGAGCGGTTGAACAGGCCGATGTTGTCCATCCCGAGGAAGCCGCCCTCGAAGAGGTTGGAACCGTTGGCGTCCTTGCGGTTGACCCACCACGCGAAGTTGAGCAGCAGCTTGGTGAAGACGCGGACGAGGAACTCGCGGTCCCGATAGCCGTCGATGCGGTAGACGTGCCAGGCCGCCCACGCGTGGACCGGCGGGTTGACGTCGCCGAACTCCCACTCGTACGCCGGGAGCTGGCCGTTCGGGTGCATGGCCCACTCGCGGCACATGAGGAGCAATTGCTCCTTGGCGAACTCCGGGTCGACGTGGGCGAGCGGGATCGTGTGGAACGCGAGGTCCCACGCCGCGAACCACGGGTACTCCCACTCGTCGGGCATCGAGATGATGTCGGCGAGGGCGAGGTGCTTCCAGTGCTCGTTGCGGCCCTTCCTGCGCGACTCGGCCACCGCCGGGCCGACGGGGTCGCCGTCGACCCACTGGCGCACGTCGTAGCGGTAGAGCTGCTTGCCCCAGAGGAGGCCGGCGTACGCCCGGCGCGCGACGTGGCGGTCGGCCTCGTCGAGAGAGGCGTCGATGACGTGCCCGTAGAACTCGTCGGCCTCGGCCGACCGGGAGCCGAGCACCTCCTCGAACGGCTCGCCGAACCACTCGATCCCGGGGTCGCCGGTCGCGAGGCGCAGGTCGACCGTGACGGTCTCACCCGGCTCGACGGCGTCGAACCGGTACCAGAACGAGCACTTGCTGCCGTAGCCGCCGGGGTTGACGGCCTGGGTGCGGCCGTGGACGACCCGCTCGTTGATCGAGTCCTTCGGGTAGAGCGACTGGTTCGCGAGCGCCCGGTCGCCGAAGACGTGCCGGGCGTTCGTCTCGTTGTCGCAGAAGAGCGTCGTGGGGGAGCCGGACGCGGCAAGGACGTAGCGGCCGAGGAAGCCGTGCGTCACCTCGGCGGCGCGGTAGCCACGCGTCGGGCGTCCGTTGCGGCGGATCTCGCGCAGCTCGGTGACGCGGTCGTCGAGGCCCCAGGACCAGGTGTTGCGCAGCCAGATCGTCGGCAGCACGTGGAGCGGCGCGGCAGCCGGCCCGTGGTTGGTCGCCGAGATCCGGATGCACATGTCGTCGGGCCCGGCCTTGGCATACGTCATCGTGACGTCGAAGAATTCGTGGTCGTCGAGGATGCCCGTGTCGCCGAGCTCGAACTCCCTTTCGTCGCGGGTGCGCTCGCGGTTCTCGCGCCGCAGCTGCTCGTAGGGGAACTCGGCCTGCGGGTAGCGGTAGAGCCACTGCATCCACGAGTGCGTCGGGGTGCCGTCGAGGGCCCACCAGTACTCCTTGGCGTCCTCGCCGTGGTTGCCCTCCTCGTTCGTCAGGCCGAAGAGGCGCTCCTTGAGGATCGGGTCCTTGCCGTTCCACAGGGCGACGGAGAAGTTGAGGAAGCCGAAGCGGTCGCTGATGCCTCCGAGCCCGTCCTCGCCCCAGCGGTAGGCGCGCGACACGGCCTGGTCGAAGGGGAACTCCGACCACGCCTTGCCCTCGGCCGAGTAGTCCTCGCGGACCGTGCCCCACTGCCGGCCGGAGAGGTAGGGGCCCCAGAGGCGCCACGGGGCGTCGTGGCCGGGGGAGTCGATGAGCCGCGCGTGCTCCGCACTGAGCGGTTCACCCGGGGGCAGGGGGCTGTTCATGGGGAACATCGTGCTGCATCGATGTGTCTCCCGCGTTACGCCCCCTCACTCGCGCAGCGGCGCCAGCAGGCGGTGGGGCTCCCGGAGCCTCGCGGACAGCGGGTTGGCGGGCGGGTCCGTGCCGGCTCCCGGTCCGGGCCGGGTCTCGAGCTCGGCCGCGGGTGGTGTCGCTCCGCACACGGGGCAGCGCCCGGACACGTCGACGTCGGCGTCGCAGGGCACGTGGCGGAAGAGCCGTCGCGGCCCCCGCGTGGACGTCGTGGCGTCCCCCCAGCGCATGAGGGCGTGGACGGCCGGCCAGAGTGCCTCGCCGGAGGGGGTGAGGACGTATGCGTCATGTCCGCCGTGCATCCGGCGCTCGAGGACGCCGGCCTCGACGAGCGATCCGAGCCGTTGGCTGAGGACCGCCTTGGAGATGTCGAGGCGGCGCCGGAAGTCGCTGAAACGGGTGACGCCGAGGAAGGCGTCGCGCACGAGCAGCAGCGACCACCGCTCGCCGACGACCTCGAGTGCCTTGGCGAGCGAGCAGTCCTGTCCGCTGTAGTCCGTCCCGAGTGCCATGGAATGAAGGTACGCCTTGGTCTGTTCAACAGACCAATCGAGACTACGGAGGACGTCATGAGCCGCACCCGGCAGGCAGCACCCGATACGACGACGCGCGGGGCGACCGCGCCCCGAACCGGAGAGCAGGCCCGGCGGGCGCTCGCCGTGGCCGCGGTGGGCACCGTCCTGGCCCTCGTCGCGTTCACGGCCCCTCTGGCCACGGTCGGCTCGGTCACCGCGGCGCTCGGGTCGGACGTCGCCGGACGCACGTGGATCCTCAGCTCGATGGGCATCGGGCTCGGGGCGGCACTGCTGACGGCAGGGACCCTGGCCGACGACCGCGGTCGGCGTGGCGTCCTCGTGGGCGGCCTGGTCGTCCTTGCCGGATCGAGCCTCGCCGCCGCCCTCGCCGGAGGCACGCTCGTGTTCGTCCTCGCCCGGGTCGGCCAGGGCGTCGGCGCCGCGGCGGTCATCGCGGCGAGCCTGGGCCTCGTCGCCCACTGGTTCGAGCCCGGGCCGGCCCGGGCGGCCGCGAGCGGGGTGTGGGGTGCGAGTGTCGGAGGCGGCATCGCCCTCGGCCCGCTCGTCGCGAGCGCCTTCGACCGCTGGGCGTCGTGGCGCGACACGTACGTCGTCCTCGCCGTGGCGGCGCTCGGCCTGGCCGCAGTCGCACGACGCCGGCTGGACGAGACCCGGTCGCACGAACGTCGACCGCTCGATGCGTGGGGCGCGACGCTGCTCGCCGTTGCGACCACGGGCTTCCTCGCGGCGCTCGTCGAAGGGCGCAGCGGGTGGGGCCGGCCGGAGGTCCTCGTCCTGCTCGGTCTCGGCGCGGCCTCGGCTGCCGCGTTCGTGGTGGCCGAGCGGCGCACGTCCTGCCCGATGGTCGACCCGTCCCTCTTCCGTGACGGCCGGTTCGTCGCCGCGAGTGCGGCTGCGCTCGCGACCGGTGCCGGCGCGATCGGCCTGCTGTCGTTCCTCCCCGGTTTCCTCGCGCTGGCTCTCGGTCTGCCCCCGACGACCTCCGCCGTCCTCTTCCTCGCCTGGTCCGGGACGAGCGTCGTGTTCGCCCTCGTGGCCCGGCGGCTGCCGGCCGGGTGGTCCGGCAGGGCGCAGCTGGCGGGTGGGCTGGTCGTCGTGGCCGCAGGTCAGCTCGCGCTGTCGGGGATCACGCCCGGGTCCTCCTGGGCCCGGTTCCTGCCCGGGCTGCTCGTCGCCGGGGTGGGTAGTGGGGTCCTCAACGCCGCTCTCGGGCGTGAGGCCGTCGCGAGCGTGCCGCCGGGGCGGGGCGGGATGGGTAGCGGCGCGAACAACACGGCCCGCTACCTCGGCTCGTCCATCGGGGTCACGGTGGTCGCCGTCGTCGTCGCGGCGCACGCGGGGACCGGCTCGGGGGCGTCCGGGCTCGTGGCCGGTTGGAACGTCGCGGCCTGGGTGACCGCCGGCATCTCGCTCGCCGGGGCCATCGTCGTGGGGGCCACGACGGTGACGGATGGACGACGGGCGGACGCGGACGCGGACGCGGACGCCGTCGCCGACTCGACCCACTGACCGCTTGACCTTCGACCCGGTCGAGGGCCCAGTCTTCTCGTCATGCCCGCCGAGCCCGAGCCCGCTGCCGTCGACGACCGCCTCCTGACGATCGGGGAGGTCGCCCGTCGGAGTGGCCTCACCGCCAGCGCGCTGCGCTTCTACGACCGAGAGGGCGTCCTCGTCCCGGCCGACGTGGACGCCCTGACGGGCTACCGGAGGTATGCCGTCGCGCAGGTGCGCGCCGCCCGTCTCCTCGCGTCGCTGCGCCGGGTCGGTATGCCGCTCGCCGAGGTCGCGCTCGTGCTCGACGAGGACGCGCGGGGTGCGTCCGGAGCTGCCGCGGACGTCGTCACCGCCCACGAGCAGCGCCTCGTCGACGGGTTGGCGGATGCCCGGCGCGAGATCGTGCGCACCCTGGCCCTCCTCGCCGAGCGCGACCACGCGGGCTCGGAGGCCCGTCGGGTCACGGTCCGTGCCGGTGATCTCGCCGCGGCCCTGGGCGCGGTCCGGTTCGCCGTGGCGCCGGGGGAGCCGGTGGCGGGCGCCCCCGACGGGGTGGACCTGCGCGTCCTGACGGGGATCCTCGTCGAGGTGTGCGGCGCCGAGGTGCGGTGCGTCGCCACCGACCGCTACCGCCTCGCCGTCGGGTGGGCTCCCGTCGTCCTCCCACCGACGGCCTCGCCGGACCACCCGGTGTCCGCCGTCGTCCCGCTCGGCTGGGCCGACCGGGTCGCCGAGAGGTGCGGCCGCATCGACGCGGACGCCGTGGTCGAGCTCGACGTGCGCCCGGGGCAGGTGGGTGCGCTCGTCGACGGTGAGCTGGCCGCGACCCCGGTGGTCGCCGGCTCGTTCCCCGACTACCGCAGCATCGTGGCCACCGACGCGGGTCGGGATGCCGTCGACGCCGACGGCCTGCAGGCTCGCTTGCCGGTGGAGGCGCAGACGGTCGGCCTCGTCGTGCGTGACGGCTCGGTCCACGTGGCCGAGCCGCGTGGCGTCGGTGCCGGTGACGCAGCCGTCTTCGTCGACCCCGAGTTCCTCCACGAGGCGCTCGCCGTCGCGGGCGCCCGGCCGACGCTCGTGCTCGACGGTCCGCACCGCCCCCTGGCGATCCGCGGTGACGGGGCGGGCCTCTCCGTCCTCATGCCCGTCGCGCCTCTGGTTCGAGGTGATGGCGTCACCGACGTGCCTGACGCGATCACCTCGAACGGAGAGGGTGCCGACCCGGCATGAGCGTCCTCGTCCACCTGTGCCGCGGCTGCGGCCACCAGCAGGCGTGGCACGAGCCCGGGAACGGCGGCTACACGCCGTGCCGGTGCTGCCGGACCGGTTCGGCCGACCCCCACCCGACCCCGACGCTGCTGCCGACCGTGACCTCGCCCGGCGGCATACGCGAGCAGCTCTGGGAGCCCGGCACCCAGCGGAACGTCGGCACGATGCACGCCTCCCGCACGTGCGGGTGCGCGGCCTGCCACGAGGTCGCCGCACGGATAACGCGTCGAGAGCACCCCTTCGCGGCTCCTAGACTGGAGGGGTTGTCCGGCCGCTGACGTAGTGCGGCACCGATAGGAGGAATGCCGTGATCGTCGCCACCGGGATCGAGCTGCGCGCTGGGGCGCGCCTGCTCGTCGAGGACGCCAGCTTCAGGATCGACGCGGGCGACCGCATCGGCCTCGTCGGACGCAACGGTGCCGGCAAGACCACCCTGACCAAGGTGCTCGCCGGGGAGGGCCAGCCGGCCGCGGGCACGGTGACCCGCACGGGCGCCGTCGGCTACCTGCCGCAGGACCCCCGCACCGGCGACCTCGACATGCTCGCCCGCGACCGCATCCTCTCCGCCCGCGGCCTGGACGCCATCGTGCGCCAGCGGGCCGAGGCCGAGGCGCGGATGGGCAGTGACGACGAGAAGGTTCGCGACAAGGCGATGCGGGCCTACACCCGGCTCGAGGTGGAGTTCGAGGCCCAGGGCGGGTATGCCGCCGAGTCCGAGGCCGCGTCCATCGCCAGCGCCCTCAACCTCGAGGAGCGGATCCTCGGCCAACCGCTCGGAACCCTCTCGGGTGGCCAGCGTCGCCGCGTCGAGCTGTCGCGGATCCTCTTCTCCGGCAACGAGACCCTGCTCCTCGACGAGCCGACCAACCACCTCGACGCCGACTCGATCATCTGGCTGAGGGAGTATCTCCGCGCCTACAAGGGCGGGCTCATCATCATCAGCCACGACGCCGAGATGCTCGACGCCGTCGTCAACAAGGTCTACCACCTCGACGCGAACCGCTCGGCCCTCGACGTCTACAACGTCAGCTGGAAGACCTACCTCCAGGCACGCGAGACGGATGAGAAGCGCCGCCGCCGCGAGCTGCAGAACGCCCAGAAGAAGGCCGGCGCGCTCATGGCGCAGGCCGACAAGATGCGCGCCAAGGCCACCAAGGCGACGGCGGCCCAGAACATGGCCAAGCGCGCCGAACGACTCCTCGCCGGCGTCGAGGGCGAGCGGGTCCAGGACAAGGTGGCCAAGCTCCGCTTCCCCAAGCCGGCCGCCTGCGGCAAGACCCCCCTGCGCGCGTCGGGGCTCTCCCGCTCGTACGGCTCGCTCGAGGTCTTCACCGACGTCGACCTCGCCATCGACCGCGGCAGCAAGGTCGTGGTGCTCGGCCTCAACGGTGCCGGCAAGACGACGCTGCTGCG
Source organism: Terrabacter sp. P2_E3 (assembly GCF_056403915.1). Taxonomy (NCBI): domain Bacteria; kingdom Bacillati; phylum Actinomycetota; class Actinomycetes; order Micrococcales; family Intrasporangiaceae; genus Terrabacter; species Terrabacter sp. P2_E3. The sequence goes on along the minus strand of NZ_JBFUEN010000001.1, from coordinate 272,517 downwards.
GATGCTCGCCGGCGTCGACACCCCCGACACCGGCGAAGTCGAGCCCGGTCACGGGCTGCGCCTCGGCTACTACGCCCAGGAGCACGAGAACCTCGACGTCGGTCGCACGGTCCTCGAGAACATGAAGTCGGCGGCGCCCGAGCTCGGCGAGACCGAGGTGCGCAAGGTGCTCGGCTCCTTCCTCTTCTCGGGCGACGACGTCCACAAGCCCGCGGGCGTGCTCTCGGGCGGCGAGAAGACGCGCCTGTCGCTCGCCCTGCTCGTCGTCTCGGCGGCCAACGTGCTGCTCCTCGACGAGCCCACGAACAACCTCGACCCTGCCTCGCGGGCCGAGATCCTCGGGGCCCTGTCGACCTTCGAGGGTGCCGTCGTGCTCGTCACCCACGACGAAGGGGCCGTCGAGGCACTCGAGCCCGAGCGCATCCTGCTGCTGCCCGACGGCGTCGAGGACCTCTGGGGACCGGACTACCTCGACCTCATCTCGCTCGCCTGAGCCTGTCGGCACCCGTCGCGGGGCGCCACTGGCTACGTTGGCGCCATGACACCGAGCGCGGGGCGACGACGGCGGCGTGAGCCACGCTCGAGCGCCGGCGAGAACCGCCTGTGGCCGGCGCTCGCGGTCGTCGTGGCAGCGCTGGCGTACGCCGTGCTGCCGGAGAGCCTTCTCGTCGGCCCCCGGCTGGCCATCCCCGCCCTCGAGCTCGTGCTGCTCGGCGCGCTCGTCGTGACGAACCCTCGCCGCCTGGTCCGTCAGACGCGCTGGTCCCGCGGCGTCTCCATCGCCCTCGCGTGCGTGGTCATCGCGACGAACCTCTTCGCGCTCGGCATGCTCGTGCGGAGCCTCACCTCGTCCGAGCCGGGCGGCCTGCCCTTGCTGCTGGCCGGCATGCAGGTGTGGCTGACCAACGTCATCGGCTTCGGCCTGCTCTTCTGGGAGATCGACCGTGGGGGACCGGTCGCGCGACACACGGTCGTGCGCGACCGGCTCCCGCCGGCCGACTGGCGCTTCTCGCAGGACGAGAACCAGGACGCGATCACCGAGGTCGCCGCGACCTCGAGCGCCCGGAGCAACTGGCGGCCGGAGCTCGTCGACTACCTCTACGTGTCCCTGACGAACTCGAGCGCGTTCAGCCCCACCGACACGATGCCGCTGTCGGCCCGGGCCAAGTCCCTCATGGGTCTCGAGGCGACGGCCGCGCTGCTCACGTCCTTGCTCGTCGTGGCTCGAGCGGTGGGTGCCCTGGGGCAGTGAGCCCGCCTCCGGCATACATAAGCAAATAGTTGGGCTCACATAATGGACGGTTATTGTATCTGGGTGGGTCGATCGGGACACTGTGTGCCATGCCCAGCGACCACCACCTCACCTGCCCGTACTGCTCGGGCGAGGACCTGACGCCGTTCCCGGACCCCACCTCCGCGTGGTCGTGCCTGGACTGTGCGCGCGTCTTCCGGGTCGAGCTGGTCCAGCCTGCGTCCGTGACTGGATGGGGTGTCCTGCGCGTCGTCCCGCCGGCGACGGTCGGTCGCGGGGTCGTTCCGGCGGTCGCGGCCTGAGCCCGACGACCTCGCCGTGACCCACGGGTAGCCTGCGTCCATGACGCATCCGCACCTCGTCGTCGAGACCGACGGACCTGTCCGCACCCTCACGCTCGACCACCCGGAGAAGCGCAACGCGCAGACCCCGTCACTGTGGGCGGCGCTCGCCGACGAGGCGCGGTCGGTCCCCGAGGACGTACGCGTCGTCGTCCTCCGCGGGGCCGGTGACGCCTTCTCCGCCGGCATCGACACCGCCATGTTCACCCCGGAGGGGGTGCCCGGGGAGGAGAGCGTCGCCCAGCTCGCCGCGGGAGGCCCGGAGGCCGTCCAGCGCGGGATCGCGGCCTACCAGGAGGGCTTCACCGCGTGGGCGGAGTGCCCGGCCGTCGTCGTGGCGCAGGTGCACGGCTACGCGATCGGCGCCGGCTTCCAGCTCGCGCTCGCGGCCGACCTGCGCGTCGCGGCGCTCGACGCGTGGTTCGCCATGCGCGAGACGAGCCTCGGTCTCGTGCCAGACCTCGGGGGCACCGGCCCGCTCGTCCACCTCGTCGGCTACGCCCGGGCCCTCGAGATCTGTGCGACGGGGCGCAAGGTCTCGGCGCCCGAGGCGCACGGCATCGGACTCGTCGGCACGCTCGCACCGGCGGCCGACCTCGAGGAGGTGACCGGCTCCCTCGTCGAGGCGCTGCTCGCAGCGCCGGCACCCGCGCTGCGAGCGCTCAAGCCGCTGCTGCGGGGCGCGATGGACGGAGACCGCGACGGGCAGCTCGCCCGCGAGCGGGAGGCCCAGACGGGGCTGCTCCAGGCGATGCTCGGCGGTTTCGGCGCCTGAGTCGCGCCCCGGCCCCGGCTGATCCCGGCCCCGGGGGAATCGCTGTCGGTCCCTCGGGGTTGGATCAAGGGACTGAAGGAGGTCTGTGCCGTGGGCATGCAGCCGTGGATGGCGATGCGATCGATGTCGCGCGACTCGTCGGTGGCCGAACGGACCCTGTCGCCGGGCACCCGTCGCCGGGTCCTGACGTACGCCGCGCCGTACCGCCGCGCGATCATCGCGTTCCTCGCGGTCGTCGTCGTCGACTCGGTGCTCGTCGTCACGGTGCCGCTGCTGATCAAGAGCCTCGTCGACGACGGAGTCATCCCCAAGGACTCGTCCGTCGTCGTCCGGCTCTCGCTCGTCGTCGCGGTGATCGCCATCGCCGACGCCGTCCTGACGGTCATCTCGCGGTGGTACTCCTCCCGCATCGGTGAGGGTCTGATCAACGACCTGCGCACCCAGGTCTTCGCACACGTGCTGCGCCAGCCGATCGCCTTCTTCACCCGCGCGCAGACCGGCTCGCTGGTCTCCCGGCTCAACAACGACGTCGTCGGCGCCCAGCAGGCGTTCACGTCCGTGCTGTCCAACGTCGTCTCCAACATCGTGTCGGTGGTGCTCGTCATCGCGGCGATGCTCGCCCTGTCGTGGCAGCTGACGCTGGGCTCGCTGCTGCTCGTGCCGCTCTTCCTCATCCCGGCCAAGCTCATGGGCCAGCGGCTCGCGAGCCTCGCGCACCGCCAGATGACGCTCAACGCCGACATGGGCACGCGGATGACCGAGCGCTTCAACGTCGCCGGTGCGCTGCTCGTCAAGCTCTTCGGCAATCCCGCCCGTGAGGGGGCCGAGTACGCCGAGCGCGCCGGCCGGGTCCGCGACATCGGCATCCAGATCGCGCTCAACCGCACGATCTTCATGGCCGCCCTCACCCTCGTCGCGGCGCTGGCCACCGCGATGATCTACGGCTTCGGTGGCGTCATGGCCGTCAACGGCACGCTCTCCGTCGGCACGCTGCTGGCCCTGGCCGCGCTGCTCGCCCGCCTCTACGGCCCGCTGACGTCGCTGTCCAACGTCCGGGTCGACATCATGACGGCGCTCATCTCCTTCGAGCGCGTCTTCGAGGTGCTCGACCTCGAGCCGCTCGTCAAGGAGCGGCCCGGTGCCGTCGACCTGCCCAGCGGACCCCTCGGGGTCGAGCTCGACCACGTCGCGTTCCGCTACCCGTCCGCCGACGAGGTGTCGCTCGCCTCCCTCGAGTCCGTGGCGTCGGGTGACCGCCGCGGCAGCGGCGTCGTGCTCCACGACGTCACCGTCTCGGCTCCCTCCGGCCACCTCGTCGCGCTCGTCGGACCCTCGGGTGCCGGCAAGACGACCCTGACGTCGCTCGTGTCCCGGCTCTACGACCCGAGCGAGGGCGTCGTGCGCATCGGTGGCCTCGACCTGCGTGACGTCGCGATGACCTCGCTGCGCGACCGCGTCGGGGTCGTGACCCAGGAGGCCCACCTCTTCCACGACACGATCCGGGCCAACCTGCTCTACGCCCGGCCCGACGCCACCGACGACGAGATCCATGCGGCCCTCCGGGCCGCCCAGATCAGCGACCTCGTCGCGGAGCTCCCGGAGGGTCTCGACACCGTCGTCGGCGACCGCGGTCACCGGCTCAGCGGCGGCGAGAAACAGCGGCTCGCCATCGCGCGCCTGCTGCTCAAGGCGCCCGACGTCGTCGTGCTCGACGAGGCGACGGCCCACCTCGACTCCGAGTCGGAGGTCGCGGTGCAGCGGGCGCTCGATGCGGCCCTCGAGGGGCGCACCTCGATCGTCATCGCCCACCGGCTCTCGACGATCCGCCAGGCCGACCTCATCGTCGTGCTCGACCACGGCCGCGTCGTCGAGACCGGCCGGCACTCCGAGCTGCTCGCGGCGGGTGGCCTGTACGCCGACCTCCACGCGACGCAGTTCGACGACCAGACCGTCGAGCGGCCCGGGCGAGCCGAACGAGAGCTCACGGCGCTGGAGCGCGACGCGCTCGACCACGTCTGACACTGCCGTCGGGTCAGGCGCGGTGGCGCACCAGCCGTTCCTCGAGTCCGACGGCGAGGCCGGCCACGGTGACGAGGTCCACGAGGCCGCCGAGGCTTCGGGCCAGCCGCCGGTGACGCACCGGGCCGAGGCGGAGCCGCAGGTGGACCCGGGTGCGGTCGCCGCCGGCCCGCTGCAGCCGGAGGCACCACGTCAGGTCGGTGCGGCCTCGGGTGGAGGCGAAGAGCAGGTGTGAGGCCGGTTCGAGCTCGACGACCGTGAAGGTCGCGTCGGCACCGCCCCAGTCGGGGATGACGTCGCCGACCGCGAGCGCCTGGAGGGCTGGGTCGAGGTGACGGACGGCCCGGCGCGACCGCGGGACGGCTCGCTCGACGGTCCGCGGGAGGTACCAGCCGGCCCGCCGCTTGCCGAGCTGGAGGAGCCACGGCCAGACCCGCTCGGGCGAGCCCGACACGGTGAAGGCCCGGTCCATGACGACGTCGGCGGGCACGAGGGCGTCGCCGGGCAGCTGGGCCCGCCGCTCGGCGACGGTCGCTCGGGCGAGCAGCCGGAGGGGGTCAGGCGCGGAGTCGCCGGTGGTCATCGTCGTGCCGCGGGCCCGCTCATCGCGAGAGCTGCTGGAGCGCCCACGTGTTGCCGTCCGGGTCGCTGAGGTGTGCGTACTTGACGCCACCCATGTCCTGGACCTCTGAGACGTCGACCCCGTTGCCGGTCAGCATCTCCCGCGCCTCGTCGATGTCATCGACGACGAGGTGCAGGTTCTGCACGCGCGGCGCGTCGGGCGCGCTCATCCCGACGCCGATGACGATCGAGCAGCTCGACCCCGGCGGCGTCAGCTGCACGACGCGCATGCCGTTGCCCGGCTCGACGTCGTGGTCGAGGACGAAGCCCATGCCCTCGGTGTAGAACGCCAAACTGGCGTCGACGTCCGTGGTCGGAAGCGGGACGAGTTCCAGGCGCATGTCCATGCGGGCTCCTCTGAAGGTGTGACGGCGTGCTCGGACGTCGACCTTCTCATCCGGGAGGCTCTGCGCGGGGGAGGGCTCGTCCTCAGGCGTCCTCCTCGTCCCAGATGCGCACCTTCTTCGGCTTGACCGGAGCCGCGTCGGGTCCGGCCGTCCCGGCGCGCCGGGTCGCAGCCTCCCGCCGGATGGTGAAGAAGATGAAGACGACCCCGCCGGGCATGAAGAGCCACCACTGGTAGGCATACGCCTGGTGGGGACCCAGGTCCTCCTCGGGGCGAGGCAGGAGACGCAGCGGGTGCTCGCCCGCGCCTGCGGTCGGCACCTGCGCGCCGAGGACGACGTACGCGTCCACCGGGCTCAGCGACGGCACCTGCGTCCGCGCGTCGGCGATGTTGATGCTCGCCATCTGGGGCCGAGGCAGGTCGCGGCCGAGGCTCACCTCGCCGGTGCGCAGCCACCCGGTGATCTGCACCGGGCCGGAGGGCGGCGGGTCGACGGGCGGACTGGTCTCGGCGTCGTCCGCGTTGGGCACCCAGCCCCGGTCGACCAGGAGCGTCAGGTCGCCCGTCTGCATCGGCGTCAGCACCTCGAAACCCACCGTCGCGTCGAGCGTCCGGTTGCGGACGAGCAGGTCGGGGCCGGCGGCATACGTGCCCGTCAGCGCGACCCGGGTCCACTGCCGCTCCGCCGGGATCGGCGTCTCGACCATGGGGGGAGCGAAGGCGACCGGTGCAGCGCCGTAGTTGCGGGCGATCGCGTCGACCTTGGTCCGCTGCTCGACATGGCGGTGCCACTGCCACAGGCCGAGGTAGAAGCAGGCGACCCCGAAGAGGACCGCGACGAGGGTCCAGAGCAGCCAGCGCCGCGTCAGCCAGAGTCGAAGCACGAATCGACGGTACCCGGCCCGGGGGCGGACCCGAGTACCGGCCCGTCCCTGACCTGCGGTGACGTCACGCGGCCGCTCCCGGTCCGCAGAGCGTCCCCAGGAGGGCCAACGGCCACGGCGACGGTGTCACGCGTCCGGTCGCCGGAGCCTGGCGCTCAGCGCGAGGGTTCTGGCTGCCGGCCGGTAGCCCAGCTGGTCTCGTCGACGACCTCCTGGTCCGGCAGCGGCGTGGTGACGGTAGGCGGGTCCGCCAGTACCGTGCCCGCGACGACGTCCGGGTCCGCGGGCGCCTCGGAACCCGCAGTCATGGTCAGCCGGCCCCGCAACGTGAGTGCGAGGTACCCGGCGGCGACGAACGTGCCAAGGGTCATCAGCGCGAAGATGGTGCGGTAGTCCAGCAGCGTCACGAGCAGGGCACCGGTGGCGATCGAGAGGGCCTGTGGGGTGGTGGTCAGCACCTCCACCGACGTGCTGACCCGCCCCATCAGCCGGCCCGGGGTGCGCTTCTGGAGCAGGGTGTTGAACGCGACGATGACCAGCGGGAGACCGGCACCGAGGACGGCGACGGTGACCAGGAGCTCCCAGGTCTGTTGCGCCGCCACGACCCCGGCGAGGCCCAGGGAGGTGACCAGCAGACCGACGATCACGGTGGCCGGCTCGCCGAACCGCCGGACGATCCTGCTGGCCACGAGTCCGGAGGCGACCGCGCCGGCCCCTTGCACGGTGAGCAGCGGGCCCACGAAGGTGACCGGCTTGTCGAAGGCCTCGACGACGGCGTACACCGCGGACTCGGCGAACCCGATCACCAGCAGCGCCAGGGCCAGCGCGAGCGTGGTGTGCAGGAGCACCGGGGTCCGGCGGATGAAGGTCGCCCCCTCGACGACCTCGGCGCGCCAGTGCTGCGGCTGCCCTGCCGGCTCGGGCCGGTCGCCCGCCCGGAGCCCGGCGATGGCCACGGCCGCGCACAGGAAGGTGGCCGCGTCGACCATCGCCACCGCGCCGCCCCCGACGAACGCGAAGGTGGCGGCTCCCAGCAGCGGACCGACCAGACGCAGCGCCTCGCGGGTCACGCTCAGCGAGGCGTTCGCCTCCACCAGCACGTCCTCGGCGAGCATCTCCTTGAGCAGGCCGTTGAGTGCGGCGGGCACCACGACGAAGGAGGTGCCGTAGCAGAAGGCGACGGCGTACACGATCCAGACGTCGCCGGCGTCGTGCACCAGGAGCAGGGGCAGCATCATCGCGGCCGACGCGACGTTGGCGACCACCAGGAACGTGCGCCGGGCGACCCGGTCCACGATGTACCCGAACAGCGGTGCCAGCAGGGCGGGGGCCGTCATCCACAGGAAGGTCAGCCCAGCTGCTCCGTTCGAGCCGGTGAGGGTCTTCACCCACATGCTCAGCACGATCAGCATCAGCGAGTCGCCGAACATGCTGGCGGTCAGACCGGCGAAGAGCCGGCCGAACCCGGGTGTGCGGAAGGTGGTCCGGATCATCGCGTGGTCTCCTCGCTCGAGTGGGTGTGTGCGGTGGTGCGGGACGGCTCGGGCGGCGTGGCGCCGTCGGCCGGGACCGGCCGGAGACGGTGCGGGCCGCTCGGCACCAGCCAGCCGACCAGGGACACCAACCGGGCGTCGTCGGGTCGGTGCTCGGGATGGCCGGACCGGTCGAGGTGACGCTGCAGCAGGTGGGTGAGCTCCCGCTTGAGCCCCTGCGCCTCCTCGGCCGTCAGCCAGAGCTGGGACTGCACCAGACCGGTGGCCTCGCGCCAGGGCGCCGGCTCGCTGTCTCGGGCCGCGCGGGCCGCCCGGAAGCGCTGCAGCTCCCGCTCGAGGACCATGTCGGTGAGGGCGTCCGCGGCCATCCGGTCCGTGGGGTCGGGGTCCGTCACGCCCTCCACGTCGTCGCCCCACTCGAGCCCGTCGCTGACCGCCTGCCAAGGCCGGTTGCGGCCGCTGCCGCCGCGGGCCTCGCGGACGAAGCCGTGCTCGGCGAGCTTGCGCAGGTGCCAGGAGCAGTTGGACGGAGACTCGGAGAGCAGCGCCGCCGCCTGGCTGGCGGTGAGCGGCCCCTCGGTGACCAAGGCGCCCAGCAGGGCCATCCGGAGGGGGTGGGCGAGCGCTTTCAGGGCGTCGGCATCGGTGACGCGGCGGCGGGTCGGTGGCATGTGATGAAACTACTCTTTCGAAAGGGATCTTTCAATACGTTCCTTTCGATGAGTTTCTCGGCGTGTTCACGTCTGAGCGCCCGCTCCTGGTCAGAGAGGGCGGCGGATGACCTCGACCCGGCCGAGACCGAGCTCGGACGCGCAGCTCACCGATGCCGCGCCGTGGATCGAGGCCCGTCGTCAGAGGCGCGCGGGTAGGCTGGCACGACGAGCTGAAGGAGCGGTCATGAACCTTCAAGGCAGGCTGCGGCGCTTGATTCCGCACCAGTCCGACGACAGCGGATCAGAGGCCGAGGTGGCCCTGGACATGGCCAAGTACAAGTACTTGCTCCGAGTCTCAACGCCGCAGGTGTTCGACCTCGTCCACGCCGAGGTGTTCGCTCAGCTCCCCGTCGCCACGCGTGAAGCGGTGTACCGGCGCCTGTGTCGTGACGTGCCCGAAGAGCACAGGCCGACGAGCGCTGACCCGGAAGAGCTGGCCCGCGCCGCCGCCCGCGCGCAGGACGACGACCCGGTGTACCTGCTGCGAGTTCTCCGACGGCCGGGCGGAGCGCCTGGAAGCGCGCCCGAGCCCGCGGGCAAGCATCGTGCGGACACCACCACGTATGGTGCTTCCGTGCTCGAAGCCGCGGCGCGAACGGCCGCTGCGTCCCCGGCCGCTGCGGAGGCGCTGCTCGGGTTCGACACGTCGCTGGAGGCCGCGCAGATCAACCCGACACACTCCGTCCCTCGGCTGACGGGCGGGGACCACAGCGCGCCACGTGCGGACTGGCAGCCGTAGCACCAGCCGGTGCTGTTCAGCGGACGACCGACGTGACACGAGCACCTCGCCGCCTCTCGTCCCTCGCGATCGCACGCGCGACGATCGGTACGTGGTCAGGCACCCCCAGATGGCCTCGGGCGCAGCGGACTGTGGCGGAGCAGCAGTAGCCGGAGCACACTGAGTGGGCCCTTCCATCATTTCCCGAAGCAGGGAGCCCGGATGTCGACCGACGACACGAGCCAGACGATGTCCGCCTACTTCACAGCCCTCGGTACGGGCCGCTTCCAGCAGTTCTTCACCGACGACGTCACGTGGACCACGATTCAGAGCGGCGCGGTAGTCCGCGGTGCTGGGGCCGTGGAAGAGGCCATCAACGGGTTGCACGCTCGCATGCCGGATCTGAGCACACGTCGACTGGTGTCCGCCCAGGGCGTCGCCTACCTCGAAGGAACGTGCGCCGGCACCGGCGGCGGGGAACGCATTCCCTTCTGCGTCGCCTACGACCTGTCGGCAGATCGGATCGACGCGATGCGCGCCTATGGCAACATCGCCTCCCTCATGCCCCCGTCGCCGTAGCAGAGCTCCACCAGGAATCAGGGACGCTGGGCAATGACGGCAGCGGCGCCGTTGGTCTCGGGCTGACGCACCGTGCAGTCCGCAACGAGTCCGCAGGAGCTCCGACAGCGGCCCGGCGCCGTCGTCCTGACCAACGAGCCAGACGTCACATCAGCGCAGTTCAGTGGCTTGGGGCAACATCGGCATCACCAGCAGACCGGGTCCCAGCAATACCCGGCCTAGAGTGGAGCACATGACCCGCCTTCCCGACCCGAGCGTCCGACCGGCAGGGCTGGCCGACCAGTTCGGGCGCCGGGCCCGCGACCTGCGCGTGTCGGTCACCGACCGCTGCAACCTGCGCTGCACCTACTGCATGCCCGCCGAGGGCCTGCCGTGGATGCCCAAGACCGAGATGCTGACGGACGAGGAGATGCTGCGGGTCATCGGCGTCTTCGTGCGCGACGGCATCACGCAGGTCCGCCTCACCGGAGGCGAGCCGCTCCTGCGCCGATCGCTCGTCGAGCTCGTCGCCGGCATCGCGGCCCTCGAGCCGCGTCCCAAGATCGCGATGACGACGAACGGCGTCGGCCTCGAGCGCGTCGCCATCGGGCTCAAGGAGGCCGGCCTCGACCGGGTCAACGTCAGCCTCGACACCATCGACTCGGAGACCTTCACGCAGCTGACCCGTCGCGACCGCCTCGCCGACGTCGAGGCGGGCCTCAAGGCCGCGTCGGACGCCGGCCTGACGCCGGTCAAGGTCAACGCAGTCGCGATGCGCGGCATCAACGACGAGTCGGTCGCCGACGTGCTCGCGTGGTGCCTCGAGCGCGGCTACGAGCTGCGCTTCATCGAGCAGATGCCGCTCGACGCCCAGCACGCCTGGGACCGGACGCAGATGATCTCCGCCGACGAGATCCGCGAGCGCCTGTCGCAGCGCTGGGAGCTGACGCCCCTGCCGGCCGCCGACCGGGGGAGTGCCCCCGCCGAGCGGTTCCTCGTCGACGGCGGCCCCGAGACCGTCGGGATCATCGCCAGCGTCAGTGCGCCGTTCTGCGCGGCCTGCGACCGCACGCGGCTCACCGCCGACGGACAGGTGCGCAACTGCCTCTTCTCGACGACCGAGACCGACCTGCGTGGGCCCCTGCGCGAGGGCGCGACCGACGACGAGCTGCTCGGCCTGATCCGGGGCGAGATGTGGCGCAAGCGCCGCGGCCACGGGATCGGCGACCCGGACTTCGTCCAGCCCGACCGACCCATGTCCGCCATCGGCGGCTGACGGGACCTGCTCCAGTCCCCCTCACGGGCGTGGCACGTGGAGCGGTCGCGTCGGCCCCGATTTCGCGCCGGACGACGCTAGCGTGACCGTCCATGAGTGACTCACAACAGTTGGTCGGCAAACTCGTCGACAGCGTCATCGACCAGTTCCCCGTCCACCGGGGCTTCCTGGAGCAGGCGGTCGAAGGAGCCACCGAGGACGAGCGCGACCGCCTCGGCAGCTACCTGCGCTTCTGCCTGTCCAAGGGTTTGTCGCTCGAGTACCTCGCCGAGAGCTACCTGACGATCCTCGGGGACACCCTTGACGAGCAGGAGTACTTCCGACGGCACGGGCACTACCGACACTCGACGTTCGCCGACGTGGCCGAGTCGGTCTACCACGACCGTGACTACATGGACCGCTACATGTACGGCTTGGCCATCACCACGTTCCTCTGGCCCAACCACGTCGAGATGTCGCGCTTCCTGCGGCGGTCGCTGCCCCGCGACCGTGGCGGCCGCTACCTGGAGGTGGGTCCGGGCCACGGGTTCCTGCTCATGGCGGCGATCGAGACCGGGTCCTTCGACGACTTCCTGGGTGTCGACCTGTCGCCCGCCAGCGTCGAGCAGACCAGGACGATCGTCGAACACTTCCACCCCGACGCCCCGGTGCGCGTCGAGCTGCGCGACTTCCTCACCGCCGACGACCTCGCGCCGTCGTCCTTCGACGCAGTCGTCATGGGTGAGGTGCTCGAGCACGTCGAGCAGCCCGAGGTGTTCCTCCGGCGGATCGCGGACCTTGCGAAACCGGGAGCGTTCATCTTCGTCACGACGTGCGTCAACGCGCCGGCGGTCGACCACATCTACCTGTGGCGCACGACGGACGAGCTCGAGTCGATGATCTCCGACAGCGGGCTCTCGATCGTCGAGCCGCTGCGGCTGCCCTACGAGGGCAAGACCCTCGATCAGTCCCGCGACGAGCAGCTGCCGATCAACGTGGCGTACGTCCTGGCCAAGGCGGGCGCCTGACCGTCACCGCTTGGCGCCCATGAGCTCGACGACGAGACCGGTCCGGCGCTGGACGAAGGCGATGGTGGCATCGAACGTCACGGCATACGTCGGCGGGACGAGCAGCAGCGCGTCGTGGTCGAGCTCGCGGGCGAGTGAGGCGTCGAGGTCCTCGACCCAGAAGCACAGGTGGTCGAGACCCCCACCGCGCTGGAGCCGTGAGGTGACCGGCGAGTCCGCACCCTCGAGCGGGGCCACGAGCTCGATGTCGACCCCCTCGGGAAGCCGGATCAGTGCGCAGATGACGCCGAGGGTCGGGTCGTCCGTCGGGCCGACGACGAGCCGGCCCCCGGCCTCCTCGAAGCGTCTGATCGCACCCGTCATCGCGGCGACGACATAGCCGACGTGGTGCAGTCGCGGCGTCGGGTCGAGGCCCTGTGAGACGTCGCGCTCCATCAGTAGCCACCGTAGACGAAGCGGATCGCGTTGCTCGAGGCCCACGCCACGACGACGAGCACGGCCGCGATGCCGAGTCCGATCGCCAGCTCGACGGCCAGTCGGCTCGCGAGCCGGGTAGCGCGGCCGCTACCCCCGGTGGGTACGGCGGTCTCGGAGCCACCGTCGTCCACCGGGTCAGCCCCCGGCGCCTCGGGGGTCGGGGTGTCGCTCATGGTGCCTCACAGTCTGCCTGCCGGCCCGTGGAGCGCAGCAGCGCGCACAGGTCGGTGCTGAGGACGGCAGCCTCGTTGCGGCCGTCATAGACGTGGACGATGTCGCGGTACTTCGTCGGCGGCACCCGGTCCTGGAGTCCCTGCGGGTCGAAGCGAACGCTGCTCGTGGTCTGCCCGGCCGTCGCCGCGGCGAGCTGGGCACGGAGCTGGTCGACGTAGCCACGGGCGTCGGGCTGTGCGTAGACCGTCGGGTTGATGCCGTGGACGTAGAAGTACGTCGGGACGCCGGCTGTGCGCACCATCTCGAACATCTGCTGGAGGGCGGCGGTGTTGAGTGACGACCGCGACACCACTTCGCGCTCGATGGTGTTGAGCTGGATGCTCGCGAGATCCTTCGTCGGTCGGCTGGAGGCGAAGCGCGAGGCCCAGAAGTCCACGGGCCGGCGCTCCGCGAGTGCGGCGAGCCCAGTGGCGCGTGACTTCGGTGTCTGGACGACGTCGAGGAACGAGAGCGTGGAGGTCTGCTCCGTCAGGTCGAGGCCCCACTCGAAGCGGTCGCCGACCAATGGCGGGCTGGCGGCGGACAGGACGCGCCAGCCGACGTCACCGGGGCTGAGGAAGGACGCTGCGAGAACCCATCGCGACGGGGGCCAGAGGCTGCCCCGGGCGAGTGCGCCGTCGAGGTAGTCCCACTGCTGCGGCGCGAGATCGTTGAGCACCCAGACGGGGTTGAGGCTGATGACCACGAGGTCGGGCTTGCTCGCGAGAGCCGACGACAGCGCGCTGACCTCATCGACGAGCCTGATCGCGTCGAGGTAGTAGAGGTCGGTCGAGACGACCTTGCCATCGACGCGCCCTAGGCATTCGCTGACCAGTCCCGGAATGAAGGCGCGGGTCTTGGGCCCTACCGCCTGGGTCTCCGACCCGCCGATCCAGGCCACCTTGAAGTTCTTGCCCTTCGGCGTCGGATCGAAGCCGCGGGGGTCACCGAACGCCAGGGACACGTTGCGCACCTGCCGGGTCGCGAGGGCCTGGTCGTCCCGCTGTCCGGGGCGCGGCTCCACGACGATGCCGGCTACGACGAGGGCGGCGACGGCGAACGTCGTGATGCGCACGATCGACCAGCGGGTCACGTCGAAGCCCACCCGGTCGTGCAGGAACGCGAGCAGACGGTCGGCGAGGATCACAGCAACCTCCCGTAGAAGTCGCCCAGCGACCCGAGCTCGACCATGAGCAGGGGCAGGCTGAGCAGGTAGAAGACGAAGAGCAGGACGTTGGCACCCGCCCGGCGTGCCAGGCCGCGGTGGTCGGGCACTGGGTGGCGGGCCACCCACCAACGATGACCGATGAGCCCCGCGGAGTGGTAGAGGCCGAAGATGACGAGGGGGATGGTGAGGTCGTGCCACAGGGCGATGACCATCATCGTCGCGACGATGGCGACGTACTGGGTCCGCGCGCGCATTCCCCCGAGCGGCACGAAGACGTTGCGTTGGGCGAACCTCGTCACGCTCATGTGCCAGGCATTCCAGAACGCCTGGGGGTTCGTCTTGAGGTAGGGGTTGTTGAAGTTGGGGGCGAGCCGGAAGCCGAAGATGCGTGCCGACCCGATGGCCATGTCGGAGAAGCCGGAGAAGTTGAAGTAGAAGTAGAAGGCGAACATCACGAGCTCGAGCCAGTAGTCGAGTGGCGAGCCGCTGCGCGTGGAGAGGGAGAAGACGTCCTGGCTGCCGCGCAGGAGGTAGGCGAGGACGAAGACCTTGAGCGCGCCGAGACCGATGGTGAGGATCCCGCTCAGGGTGTCGTTCGGGTCCCACCGGGCCCGCTCGTCGAGGCGCCGGTCGATCTCGGTGTACTCGATGACGGGACCGATGATGAGCACGGTGGGGAAGAAGCCGTACGCGAGCTGGTGGAGCGGCCGCAGTGGCGGCACGATCTCGAGGCGTACCTTGACGATCTGGTCGATGGCCCGGAACGTGGCGAAGCTGAGCCCGATGGGCAGGATGAGGTCGCGGACCCGATCGACGGCTCCGACCCATGGGCTGAGCCCGTTGACGAGCCCGTTCATACCGACATTGAACTCGACCACCGCCCATTCGGGGCGCAACTTCCACACGACGAGCGGGGCCAGGGTCAGCAGGACGAGCGTGGTCGTGAGGACCCAGCTCGACGGGCGGTCGCGCCATCGGGTCGCGGCGAGCTGCAGGACGTAGACGCCGAGCCAGAAGAAGACGTAGAAGGCGAGCAGCCGCGGCGCGATGAGGTAGAGGAGGTAGGCGCCCGCCAGGCCGAGCAGGAGACGGCGTGCCCATGCCCACGGCAGCAGGAAGTAGAGCGGGACCGCCACCACCATGAGGACCAGCAGGTCCGAGAAGTAGGCGAAGGGATCCCCGTCAAGCATCTCGCAGCACCACAACGTGCTCGGGCGCCACTGACAACGGCAGCGATACCTCGTAGAGTCCCTCGCCGGTAGCCGTGAAGCCGCGGTCGGGGTAGAAGGCGGCGACCTGGCCGTTCTTTGAAGTCGGACGGTAGGACCCGCGCAGCATCGACGCCCCCGCCGTCACGGCGTCGTCCCCGATGCACTGGAGGATGGCGTCCTCCACGCCCCGACGCAGGACGCGACAACTCATGAGCAGCGTCTCGATCTCCCAGGCGTCGATGCCGCAATCAACCACGGCGACGGCGACGAGGCCGTAGCCGCCGAAGCGGTCGGTCACTTCGGCGGCATACACCCGGTGGGCCTGCGAGGTCACGAGCGCGGCTACCGCGGCTGCGTCGCGGCGCACGGTCGTGAGGTTGAACTGGTTCGTCTTGTTGATGAGCTGGGTGACGCGACCGACGTGCGCGGGCCCCGGCTCGAAGACGTGGACGCTGATCCCGAGAGAGGCGAGGAAGTCGGCGTGCGACGGCGCGCCCGCGGCCGCGGCACGCCGATCGCTCTCGCCCTTCATCATCTGGGTGCGAACGCGGTCCTCGCCGGAGACGCGTGCGAAGCGGAAAGCGGTGAGTCGTCGGGTGATTTCGGCGACCTCCTCCGGCTCGTCGCTGACCTTGACGAGGTCGACATGCGGCAAGCGCTGGCGTACCTCGTCGAGCTCGACGTCGTTGTCGTCGATGAAGACGAAACTGTCGACGCCGAGGCCTAGCTCGTCGGCGATGGCGCTGAGGTTGTCGGCCTTGCTGTTCCAGTCAACCCGCTGTGCCGCGAAGTGCTCCGAGCTGAGAGCCATGTCGCCGCCACGGCGGGCGAAGATCTCCTCGATGTCCGCGGCGTTGTTCTTGCTGACCAGGGCGATGAGCGCGCCGTGGGCGGCCTGGTAGACCAGGCCTTGCTGGAACGCGCGGTAGCCGCTGCCCGGGAAGCTGTCGCCGATGACGACGCCGTCGGGTCCGTCCTCGCCGACGATGCCCAGCCACAGCGTGTTGTCGGCGTCGACGGCCAGCACCTTCGGGGTCGGGCGACCGAGCGAGCCCAGGGCCTCGCCGAGGAGAGTGCCGAGCGCCTGCGCGAACGGGCGCGTGAGCGGCTGGTGGTACATCAGGTCGTTGCGGGAGTCGTAGGCGCGCTCGGTCCCGTGCAGCTGAAGCAGGGCGGCGAGGTCGACGAGGGTGACAGGCGCCTGACCGATGCCCTCCACGAACGCCTGGACGAGCTGGCCGTGCAGGACGGCGAGCCGCACGCTGCTCCGGGCGTCGAGCGGGTCCAGCCACACGAACGTCGGCGTCGGCGGTGTGCACGCCACGACCGGTATGCCGTGTGTGGCGGCCGCCTGCCCGACGAGCAGTCCCAGCTGGCGGACGTCTTCGCGCAGCCCCGCGGGGTCGGACTCGCGCACGACCCAGTCGACGAGCGCCGGTCCGAAGACGTCCTCGATGCGCCAGCACACGACGAGCTGGTCGGGCGGCTGCTCGAAGCTGGACTCGACGTCGAGGAGCGACTGGTGCACCTGGTTGAAGTCGGCCAGGCACACCTCGGACCCTGCTGGTGCGGCGGCGAGCAGCGGCGCGACCAGCAGGTGCGGGGTGAAGCTCGCGATGATGCCGATCATGGTGGGCTCGCCCGTCGCTGGTGACTCAGATGTCCTCGACGCCCTTGCTGCGCAGGACGTTCCGCGCGAGGCCGATGGAGCGCATCTTCATGATCTCGGAGGTCTTGAGCCGGACGTCAAAGGCGTCCTCGAGAAGGACGACCATCTCCATCGCGGCGAGAGAGTCCCACGTGGGTGTGTTGGACGGACTCGTTTCGTCGCTGAGCTGAGACGCGGGGAGGTTCAGCCCCTTGGAGAAGACGTCCAGCAGTCGATCCGACATGTGCGAGCTCCTCGGTCGGGCAGCGTTTCGGCGCAACTTACCATCGGGGGATCGCGGAGGCCGGATAGACGGTTCGTGTGTTGCCCTGCCTCGACGCGGGCCCGCGTGGTGGGCGGCGACGCCCCCGACGGAGGGTTGGAGCCCCTCGGAGACCGGGACCGGTGGGACGTCTGGTCCTGCAGGGCAGCCTGAAACCCCCGCACTGACCCGCTCCAGGGAAGGATGTGGCACTCAACCGTCGGCGTCGGTGAGGGCCTCGACAGGGACGACCTCGATGAGGAAGCCCCGCAGCGCCACGAAGTCAGCGAGCGACTTCTCGTGGTCGTCGCACGCCAGCCACACCTTGCGTCGGTCCGCGGCGTGCAGCTTCGGGTTGTTCCAGATGACCGCGTGAACGCCCGTCGCGCGGCAGCCCTTGGCGCTGCAGACGTGCTCGACGTCAGGGCCGCCCGTGGGCGACAGGGAGAGCGGACCGCTCACTGCTCGAGGCGCTGCGTGTCGTCGCGGGGCACGACCGACTGGATGCTGCCCGGCTGGCGCGGGCTCACGGCATTCGCGAGCACGACGGCGACGTAGGGGATGAAGACCGCGGCCAGGACGGCGGTCCAGCGCAGCCAGCCCGAGGTGACGAAGACCAGGCCGAAGCACACGATGCGGATGCCCATCATCGTGAGGTAGCGGCGGACGCGCTGGTCCTGGTCGTCCGTCGTGGAGGTCGACGCCGAGGTGACGGAGTAGACGACCGGTTCGTTCTTGGCTCTTGGCACCCTTCAACCATAAGCCCGTCCCACGCCCGCGGCACCGTGCTGTCTACCGTTCGGTAGTCCGTTAGGTTTCGGGGCAAGGCAGCGACCCGGCAGAGGCCGGACGGACGGAGGAACGCACAGTGTCAACGACCGAGGCGCGCAACGTGCTCGTGACCGGAGGCAACCGCGGCATCGGCCTGGCGATCGCCAGGGCCTTCGCCGACGCCGGCGACAACGTCGTCATCACCCACCGCTCCGGTGAGCCGCCCGAGGGCCTGCAGGGCGTCATCTGCGAGGTCACCGACTCGGCTTCCGTCGACGCGGCCTTCACCGCCGCCGAGGAGATCTTCGGTGGCCCCGTCGAGGTCCTCGTCGCGAACGCCGGCATCACCCGAGACACCCTGCTCATGCGGATGAGCGACGACGAGTTCGACTCCGTCATCGACACGAACCTCGCGGGAGCCTTCCGGTGCGCGCGTCGCGCCGCCACCGGCATGATCCGCAAGCGCCGTGGCCGCATCGTCCTCATCAGCAGCGTCGTCGGCCTCTACGGGTCGCCCGGCCAGACCAACTACGCGGCGTCGAAGGCCGGCCTCGTCGGGCTCGCCCGCTCGATCTCGCGCGAGCTCGGCGGCCGCGGCATCACCGCCAACGTCGTCGCGCCCGGCTTCATCGACACCGAGATGACGGCCGTGCTGCCCGACGAGCAGAAGAAGTCCTACCTCGCCACCATCCCCGCGGGCCGGTTCGCCACCCCCGAGGAGGTCGCGTCCGTCGTGCGCTTCGTCGCGAGCGACGACGCCGGCTACATCACCGGCGCGGTGATCCCCGTCGACGGCGGGCTCGGCATGGGGCACTGAGCCCACCCCACGGCATACCTTGGTATGCCGTCACGAGCGTTGTGCAGCAAGCGTGCCCACCCACACGAGAAAGTCGCAGGCATGGGAATCCTCGAAGGCAAGAAGCTCCTCATCACCGGTGTCCTCATGGACAGCTCGATCGCGTTCCACGTCGCGAAGATCGCCCAGCAGGAGGGTGCGACGGTCATCCTCACCTCGTTCGGCCGCACGATGAAGATCACCCAGACCATCGCCAAGCGGCTGCCCGAGACGCCCGTCGTCATCGAGCTCGACGTCGCCGACCAGGAGCACCTGGACACCCTCGCCGACCGCCTGCGCGAGCACGTGGACGGCCTCGACGGAGTGCTGCACTCGATCGGCTTCGCGCCGCAGGGCGCCTTCAACTTCCTCGAGGGCACGTGGGAGGACGTCTCGACGGCCCTCCAGATCTCGGCGTACAGCCTCAAGTCGCTCGCGGTCGCGACCCTGCCGCTCATGACCGAGGGCGGCAGCGTCGTCGGGCTCACCTTCGACGCGAAGTTCGCGTGGCCGGTCTACGACTGGATGGGTGTGGCCAAGGCCGCCTTCGAGTCGACGAACCGCTACCTCGCCCGCGACCTCGGCCCCAAGGCCGTTCGCTGCAACCTCGTCGCCGCCGGGCCGATCCGCACGACGGCGGCCAAGTCCATCCCGGGCTTCGAGCAGTTCGAGAAGGTCTGGGACGACCGCGCACCGCTCGGCTGGGACGTCAACGACCCGGAGCCCGCGGCGAAGGCCTGTGCGGCGCTGCTCTCCGACTGGTTCCCTGCCACGACCGGTGAGATCGTCCACGTCGACGGCGGCGTCCACGCGATGGGGCAGTGAGCGCGCAGGTCCACTGATCCTCTCGCTAGAGTCCTGCCCATGCCTCACGCCGGGACCGAGTCCAGCCCCCTGACGACGACCGACCCCGTGGCCGCGTCGGTGCCTGCCGAACAGGTGCGGGTCGACGAGGTCAGGGTGCTCGACGGGCCCAACCTCTACTTCGCCCGCCCGGCGATCAAGGTCATCCTGCACGTGCCCGGCTTCCTCGAGCTCAAGCGCACCGACGCCGAGGCCCTGGCCCGCCGACTGGGCATGCGCTCGGCCCGCCCGGGCAAGCGGGGCACGGCCCTGCGCCAGCGCTTCGTCATGCGGGTGATCCGCACCGTGACGCGTCGTGTCGGCACCGAGATCGGCGCCGGGCGCCTGGGCGTACGCGTGCGGGCGGGTCAGACCGTCGAGGACGTCGTGCTCGCCTTCCCGTGGGTGCATCGCACCCGCGGCCGCGTCGCGGGGGAGCAGTTCGGTGCCGTCATGGCCGGCCTGCTCGACCGCTCCCGGAGCGCCGACGAGGTCATCGAGGCGGCCGCGGCCGTCATCCTGGCCGCGCCCGACGGTCCGGGCCCCAGCGTGCTGACGCCGACGGTGCCGGTCGCGTCCGTCACCGGCACCAACGGCAAGACGACGACGACCCGCCTCATGGCGCACATGTGCATGAGCGCCGGTCTCAAGACCGCCTGGAGCTCGACCGACGGCGTCGTCGTCATGGGCGAGACGAAGGAGGAGGGCGACTTCTCCGGCCCGGCGGGTGCGCGCGGTGTGCTCGAGACGCCCGGCCTCGAGATCGGGATCCTCGAGACCGCCCGTGGCGGCATGCTCCTCAAGGGCATGGGGGTCACCGCCAACGACGTCAGCGTCGTCACCAACGTCAGCGCCGACCACCTCGGCCTGCAGGGCATCGACACCCTCGACCAGCTGGCCGAGGTCAAGGCCATCGTCACGACCGTCACGAAGCCACAGGGCTGGGTCGTGCTCAACGGCGACGACCCCCGCGTGTGGGCCATGCGCTTCGGCATCAAGGCCAAGCCGTGGGCCTTCAGCCTGGACCCCGCCTCGCCCGCGCTCTGGGAGTCGATCAACTCCGGTGGCCGCGGCATCACCGTCCTCGACGGCGAGATCGTCGTCCTGTCGCCCAACGGTGACCCGGACCGCCTCGTCAAGATCGTCGACGTCCCCATGACGCTGAGCGGACTGTCCCGCAACAACATCGCCAACGCGCTGGCCGGTGCCGCGGCCGCGCTGGGGCTCGGTGTCCCGCGCTCGGCCGTCGTCGAGGGTCTGCGGACCTTCGCGCCGGATCCCGAGCACAACTGGGGCCGGCTCAACACGTACTCGCTGCCGCTGCCGAGCGGCGGCAAGGCGACGGTCATCATGGACATGGCCCACAACGAGGCCGGCCTCGAGGCCCTGCTCGACGTCGCCCGTGGCCTCGCCGCGCCGGGCGGAGCCGTGCGCCTCGGCCTCGGGTGCGCGGGCGACCGCGCCGACGAGGCGATCGTCGCGATGGGCGAGATCGCCGGCCGAGGCGCCGAGGAGGTCGTCCTCAAGGTCGCGCGCCACTACTTGCGCGGGCGCGAGCCCGAGGACCTGCTCGGTCTCTTCCGCGACGGCCTGGCCAAGGTCGGCGTGCTCGACGTGCCCGGCTACGACACGGAGCTCGAGTCCTTCGAGGCCCTCGTGCCGCACGCGCTCGACGGCGACGTCATCGCGCTCATGTGCCACGCCGAGCGCACCGAGGTCAACGGCTGGATCCGCGAGCACGGCGGCAAGGTCGACGACGCCCGCGCGATCCGCCGCAAGGTCGTCGCCGCGCGCGGCGAGCACGAGCTCGAGGCGGAGATCGCGGCCCTGTGGGAGGACGACGACGAGCCGGCGCGGCTCGCTGCCGCCCAGGAGCTCGTCGACGGCCACCCGGGCGACCCGCGCCTCGTCTTCGAGCTCGCCGGCGTCAAGGACGCGATGGGCGACGAGCAGGGCGCCATCGGTCTCTACGAGGAGGCGCTGGCCGGTGGCCTGCGCGAGCCGCACCGGCACCGGGCGCAGCTCCAGCTCGCCTCGAGCCTGCGCGTCGTGGGCCGGACCGCCGAGGCGCAGGGCCTCGTTGCCGACGTCCTCGAGGCGCGACCGCACAACACGGCGGCGCTCATGCTCAAGGCGCTCGTCCAGGCCGATCTCGGCCAGGAGCGGCAGGCCCTCGCCGACCTCATCCGGTCGACGCTCGAGGCGACGACCGACGTCGACACCCAGGCCTACCGCCGGGCTCTGCGGGCGTACGCCGACGAGCTGGCTCCCGTCACCGAATAGTCAGCACGGCTGCAGACGCGCCACGGCGCACTTCTGCCGGTGATGCGCCCGGGCGCCGTCGGCAACCCCGCCACGGCGCAGTTGTGCCCGG
Organism: Terrabacter sp. P2_E3; assembly: GCF_056403915.1. Taxonomy (NCBI): domain Bacteria; kingdom Bacillati; phylum Actinomycetota; class Actinomycetes; order Micrococcales; family Intrasporangiaceae; genus Terrabacter; species Terrabacter sp. P2_E3. The sequence goes on along the minus strand of NZ_JBFUEN010000001.1, from coordinate 250,712 downwards.
TTCCGCGCCTGAGCCAGGTCGGCAACCGCGCCATGGCGCACTCGTGTCGGTCCTCGAACGCCCACGCGGCCGGGAAGTGCGCCGTGGCGCACTTCCCGGCCGTATCGCGTGCGCGCCTCGACTCGTGTCAGATGGCGGTGTCGTCGGCGTGGTCGGGCTGCGACTCCGACGGGAGGGCGCCGAGCGCCTCCTCCTCGGCCTCGTCGCCCTCGGCCTCGGCGGTCTCGGTGAGAGTGCTCGGGTCGAGGTCGGGGTCGCTCGTGGCCGCCGCGGCCGTGCCGATGCGGGCACCCGCCTGGGCGTGCTTGGTGCGCTCCTCGAGCTCGGCGACGACGAGCGCGTGCTGGTCGACGCACATGACGACGAGGTCGCCCGGGTTGGTGCGGGCGAGCACGTGGCGGGTGGCGTCGAGCTCGTCGAGGACGATCTCGACCTGACGGCAGCGGGCGCTCTCCTTCATCGCGGCACGCGCGCCCTCGGCCACGAGCTCGGCCGTCTCGCCGGGCTTGCGGCCGCGCAGGCGTTCGTCCTCGCGGATGACGATGACGTCGAAGTGCTGGGCCGCGACCGCTCCGAGCTCGCGCATGTCGTCGTCGCGTCGGTCGCCCGCAGCGCCGATCATGCCGATGCGCGAGGTCTTGCCGAGGTCGGCCTGGCGCTGCTTCTGGTCGGCGTAGCGGTCGACGAAGGCGCCGAGCTCCTTCATGCCGGCCGCGTTGTGGCAGTAGTCGACGAACACGTCGGCGTTGTTGACCTGGACGAGGTTGAGGCGACCGGGGGAGAGGTAGTACGTCGTCGCGAAGGTCCGCAGGCCCTGTCGGATGTCGTGGAGCGGGGCTCCTGCGGCGAAGGCGGCGCCCGCGGCGGCGAGCGAGTTGGCGACGTTGAAGCGTGCCGCACCACCGAACGTCGACGGGAGCAGGTGGGTCCAGGCGAGCTGCATGCTGCGCCGGCCGTGCTTGATGACGATCATCTCGCCACGCTCGCTCGGCTCGAGCACGACGGCACGGCCGCCGCGGCGGCAGTAGTCGTCGACGAACTCGCGCGTCTCGCTGCCGGGCTCGGCCATCGAGAACCAGACGATGCCGCCCGAGCAGCGTCGGCGCATGTTGCGCACGTTCGGGTCGTCCGCGTTGAGCACCGCGAAGCCGTCGCGCGGCACGGCCTCGACGATGACGGCCTTGACGTCGGCGAGCTGGCGCAGGGTGTCGATCCCCTTGAGTCCCAAGTGATCCGGGGCGACGTTGGTGACGACCGCGATGTCGTTGCGGTCGTAGCCGAGGCCCTCGCGGAGGATGCCGCCCCGGGCGACCTCCATGACGGCGAAGTCGACGCGGGGGTTCTGGAGCACCATCCGGGCCGAGCGCGGACCCGAGGCATCGGCCTTGATCACGAGCCGCTCGTCGATGACGACGCCGTCGGTCGAGGTCATCCCGACCTTGCGTCCGAGACCCTTGAAGATGTGGGCGATCATGCGCGACGTCGTCGTCTTGCCGTTCGTGCCGGTGACGGCGACGATCGGCACGCGTGACTGCGCGCCCGGTGGGAAGAGCAGGTCGACGACCGGCTTGGCGATGAACTGCGGCTCGCCGACGGTGGGGTGCGTGTGCATGCGGAAGCCGGGAGCCGCGTTGACCTCGCAGATCGCGCCACCCGTCTCACGCACGGGATAGGTGATGTCCGGGCAGATGAAGTCGATGCCGGCGACGTCGAGCCCGACCATGCGGGCCGCCTCCTCGGCGATCTCGACGTTGTCCGGGTGGGCGTCGAAGGTGCGGTCGATCGAGATGCCACCGGTCGACATGTTGCCGGTCAGGGCCAGCTTGACCATCTCGCCCTCGTCCGGCACCGACTCGGTCGTGTGGCCCTGGCCCGCGAGGATCTCGAGCGCGTTGGCGTCGACCTTGATCTTCGTCAGCACCTTCTCGTGCCCGACGCCACGACGCGGGTCGGCGTTGGTGATCTCGACGAGCTCGGCGACGGTGTGGGTGCCGTCGCCGATGACGTGCGCGGGGACGCGCTCGGCGATCGCCTGCATCCGTCCACCGACGATGAGGCAGCGGTAGTCGCGACCGGTGACGAAGGACTCGACGATGATCGTGCCGCGACGCGACTCGGCCTTGGCGATGTCGTACGCCTTCTCGACGTCCTCGTCGCTCATGAGGTTGAGGCACACGCCGCGGCCGTGGTTGCCGTCGAGCGGCTTGACAACGACCGGGAAGCCGATGCGGCGCGCTGCCTCGACGGCTCCCCGCACGGTGCGAACGGCCTCCTGCTTGGGCACGGGCAGGCCGGCGGACCCGAGGAGCTTGGTCGTGAGGTCCTTGTCGCTCGCGATGTCGACGGCGAGCGCGCCCGTCTTGGAGGTCATCGTGGCCCGGATGCGCTGGGCGTGCACGCCCTGGCCGAGCTGGACGAGCGAGGCGGAGTTGAGGCGGATGTACGGGATGTCGCGCGAGGCCGCCTCCTCGAGGATGGCGGCCGTCGAGGGACCGAAGGCGACCCGCTCGGCCTGGCGCAGGAAGGCGTTGAACTCCGTCTCGAAGTCGAAGCCGTCCTCGGGCTGGACGAGGTGGTTGATGAGGCGCACCGCGAGCTTGCCCGCGGCGACCCCGACGGTCTCGTCGGTGTAGCTGTAGACGACGTTGTACTGGCCGGGCTTGCCCTTGACCGCACGCGTCTTGCCGCGGCGCGAGTCGTGGCCGGCCAGGGTCTGCAGCTGCAGCGCGACGTGCTCGGCGACGTGGCCGAGCCACGTGCCCTCGCGCAGCCGCTCGATGAACCCGCCGCGTCGGCCGAGCGAGCAGGTGTGGCGCTCGAGCCCGGGGACGAGCTCGACGAGCTGGTCGGTGAAGCCGGGAAGCGAGACCGTGGGGTACTCCTCGAGGCTGCCGAGGTCGACGACGAGGTGGACGGCCTGCTGGTAGGACCAGATGTTGGGGCCGCGGTAGATCCGGGTCTCGAGGATCTTCAGGTCCGGTCGGGCCGGGCCTGTGGGGGTGGGTACCTCGACGGCCATGGATCTCCTCCTACGGGGTCGTGCGGGACGTGCCGTGCGGCATACCCGTCGACCGTTGGTGCGGTGCGGTGCGGCTGGACGGACGGGACTCAGTGAGCGGCGCTGCTCGTCGACGAGCGCGCCGCGCGGACCTTGGCCGGGACGACCGCACCCTCGATGTCGGGGTGACGCTCGACGAACGCGGTCAGCTCGACGTGGTCCAGGTCGAACGTACTGCCCGTGGGCAGCGAGTGCACGACCGCGCCCGAAACGAGCAGGGGCGCACCGCGACGCGCGTCGGGGGCGTCGGTGATGGCGTTGCGGGCGTTGACGACGAAGATCGAGCCGGCCCCGATGACCGACATGACCGTGCCGCCACGGATCTCGGCCGCCGTGTTCTCGTCGATCCCCATGCCGAGCAGGTTCGGCGAGGCGGCGACCATCGACATGAGCCGGCCGTAGCGGCCGCGCTGGTCGAAGTGCTGGTCGATGATGACGTCCTCGACGAGCCCGAGGCCGGCCGAGATCTGGCTCGCTCGCTGCTTGGGCGTCAGCCCCTCCTCGCCGAGCGAGATCATGTATCGGCTCATGATCGAGGCGCCGGCCGACGTGCCGGCCACGACGGCGCCGCGCTCGTAGGCCCGCACGACGGCGTCGCCCACGGGCGTGCCGACGATGTTCTGCGCCAGCTTGACCTGGCTGCCACCGGTGATGAACACGCCGGTCGCGGTGTCGAGCGCCTCGACCATCGCCGGGTCGTTGGCGTCGCGGCGGGTCTCGGGGTGGACGACGGAGTAGTCGCCGCCCCGCAGCCGGGTGAAGACGTCGCGGTACGCCTCGGAGACCTCGTCGGCGTACGACGACGCCGTGGGGATGAGGACGATGTGCGACCGCCGGCCGCCCGCGAGCTTCACGAACCGCTTGAGCACGACCGACCGCCCGATCCGGTCCTCGGCACCGCCGATGATGAGCAGCGTGCGGCGGACGCCGTTCGCGTTCGGGGTTACGGACGAAGGGGCCACGGACTGCATCGCGCCAGCCTAGTGACCGGCGTGCGGGACCGGCGGAGCCTGGGTCGGCGTGCCGTCGTCGAGATCGGCCTCCTCGATCTCCTCGCGGGAGATGCCGAGCAGGTAGAGCACCGAGTCGAGGTAGGGCACGTTGACCGCGGTCTGGGCCTGCTCCTGGACGATCGGCTTGGCGTTGAAGGCGACGCCGAGGCCGGCGACGTCGAGCATGTCGAGGTCGTTGGCGCCGTCGCCGATGGCCACGGTACGGCTCAGCGGAAGGCCCTCCTGCTCGGCGAACTCGCGCAGGGCGCGCGCCTTGCCCGCCCGGTCGACGACCTCGCCGACGACACGTCCGGTGAGGCGGCCGTCCTCGATCTCGAGCCGGTTGGCGCGGGCGTGGTCGATGCCGAGGTCGTCCGCGAGCTCGCCGACGATCTCGATGAACCCACCGCTGACGAGTCCCACGGTGAAGCCGAGCCGCTTGAGCGTGCGCACGAGCGTCCGGGCGCCGGGGGTCAGCTGGACCGACTCGCGCACCTCGTCGAGGACCGACTCGGGCAGGCCCGCGAGGGTCGCCACCCGGGCACGCAGGGACTCCTCGAAGTCGAGCTCTCCCGCCATCGCGCGCGCCGTCACCTCGGCCACCTCCGCCTCCCGGCCGCTGTGGGCGGCGAGCAGCTCGATGACCTCCTGCTGGATGAGCGTCGAGTCGACGTCGAGGACGACGAGTCGCCGACCGCGCCGGGCGAGCCCGCCGGGTGCGACGGCGATGTCGATGCCTTCCGACGTCGCCACGAGGGCGAGCTCGGTGCGCAGGGACGGCAGGTCGGCGCCGGAGATGTCGAACTCGACCGTCGTGATGGGGTAGCGCGAGAGCCGGCGGATGCGGTCGATGTTGGCGCCGTGGTCGGCGATCCGGGTCGTGACGAGCGAGACGGCGTCGGCGCTGAGCGGGGCGCCGAGGACGACGACGGCCGCCCGTCCCTGCCGCGAGCGCGCGTTGACGCCGGTGCCCTCGACGACCGTGAGGGCGAGGCCGAGGCGGTGGGCGGCGACGGCGGCGGCGTCGCGCAGCTGGTCGACATGGGCGCCGGGTCTCAGCAGGACGGTCAGGGTGAGGTGACCGTGCACGACGACCTGCTGGATGTCGAGGACCTCTGCGTCCACTCCCGACAGCGCCCCGAGGAGCGTCCCCGTCACACCTGGTCGGTCGTCGCCCGTCACGGTGACGCTCAGGGTCTGGATGTCCGTTCCGTCCGTGCTGTTCACTTCGGTCACCCGCGTCAGGGTAGTGAGCGCGCGTGCGCTCCCGCGTCACCTTCCGGCATTCGGCCGGTGACGTCCGTCATGCCGGAGGGCGTATGCCGTCCGCCGGCGTCGTGCGGGAGTCAGCCGAGGGCGCTGAGCAGGAACGCGAGCGCGAAGCCGAGCATCGTCACGAGACCCACCAAGCGTCCGGCGTGCTCGGTGGCCTCCGGCATCATCGTGTCGGCGAGCATCGTGATGATGGCGCCGGCCGCGAAGGTCTGGATCCCGGCCACCACGGCGGGGGAGGCGCCTTCGAGCAGGACGTAGCCGAGACCGGCGGCCAGGCCCGAGACGAGCATGACGACGAGCCACAGCAGCAGGATCTGGCGCGCGGAGCGTCCCGCCCGTTTGAGGCCGGCACTCGCCGACATGGACTCGGGCACGTTGGAGAGGAAGACCGCCGCGACCATGGCGATCCCGACCTCACCGCCGCCGAGGACGCTGACGCCGATCGCGGCCGACTCGGGTATGCCGTCGAGCAGGGCCCCGAGGACGAGCGCCATCGCGCCCGCACCCTGCTGCGGGCCCCCGGTCGGGCTCTTGCGCCGGTGGCCACCTCGACGGTCGATGAACCAGTCGCCGACGAAGAACACGACCGAGCCGCTGACGAGCCCGACGACGACGGGCGCCGCGCCGGCGGAGTGGAACGCCTCCTCGGTCAGCTCGAAGGCGACCGCGCTGATGAGCACGCCGGCGCCGAAGGCCATGACGAGGCCGATGACGCGGTACGAGGCTCTGGCATAGAGCCCGAGGAGCGCGCCGACGAGCAGGGCGGCGCCACCGACGAGTCCCCAGAAGGTCGCGGTCAGCACGTCACGACGCGCTGACCCCGTTGACCTCGTCGCGCCACTGGAGCAGGTCGCGCACGCGGGCGAGGTCGGGGTCGGCCGCGGCGACGCTCGCCGTGAACAGCCGGGTCCCGACGTCGTGGAGCTGCTGGGCGTTGCTCGCGTAGTCGCCCGACTGGTCGGGGTTGCGGCCCGGCACGAAGGCGACACCGGCCGACCGTTCGATGTCGAGGGGGTCCCGGCCTCGGCGGGCGCACCACTCGTCGAGGACGCGGTGCTTGTGCGCGATCTCCTCGGGGCCGCCGAAGCCGTGCCAGATGTCCGCGTGCTCGGCGACGATCCGGAGCGTCTTCTTCTCGCCGCCGCCGCCGATGAGGATGGGGATGTCGCGCGTCGGGGCGGGGTTGAGCCGGCTCCACCGGTCGCGGATGACCGGCAGGTCGCGCGCCAGGTCGTCGAGACGCCCGCCCGCGGTGCCGAACTCGTAGCCGTACTCGTCGTAGTCGAGCTGCGCCCACCCCGAGCCGATCCCGAGGATGAGGCGCCCCTCGCTCGCGTGGTCGACGGTGCGCGCCATGTCGGCGAGCAGGCTGGGGTTGCGGTAGCTGTTGCACGTCACGAGGGCGCCGATCTCGACGGACTCGGTCGACTCGGCCCACGCGCCGAGCATCGTCCAGCACTCGAAGTGCTGGCCGCCCCGGTCGCCGCTGAGCGGGAAGAAGTGGTCCCAGTTGAGCAGGACGTCGACACCCATCTCCTCGAGCGTCGACGCCGTGCGTCGGATCTGGGCCCACGTCGCGTGCTGCGGCGGGATCTGGATGCCGACCCGCGCCGGCCGTGAGTCCGTCGCGCTGACCGGGGGATTCGTGGCGGTGGACGTCATGGGAAGACCCTCGCAGATGTCATCGGGCGGGGCTCATCGGGGTGCTCATCGGGTGACGATCTGGCCCTTGCCCACGACGACGATGCCGGTCTCGGTGACGTGGAGGCCGCGTGCCCGGTCGTGCTCGTGGTCGATGCCGATCTGGCACCCCTCCGGGATGACGACGTTCTTGTCGATGATGGCCCGGCGGATCTGCGCGTGCCGGTGCACCTCGACGCCGTCGAGCAGGACCGACCCCTGGATGCTCGCGTAGGAGTGCACCTTGACGAGGGGGGAGAGCACCGAGGCGTAGATGTGCGCACCCGACACGACGACGCCCGGGGAGACCGCCGAGTTGAGCGCCTCGCCGATGCGGTCGCCGCTGCCGTGGACGAACTTCGCCGGCGGGTAGGGGCTGTGGCTCGTGTAGATCGGCCAGTCGTAGTTGTAGAGGTTGAAGACCGGGTGGATCGAGATGAGGTCCATGTGGGCGTCGTAGTAGGACTCGATGGTCCCCACGTCGCGCCAGTAGCCGCGGTCGCGGTCGGTGGCGCCGGGCACCTCGTTGTCCTTGAAGTCGTAGACGCCGGCCTCTCCGCGGCCGACGAAGTAGGGCACGATGTCGCCGCCCATGTCGTTGCTGCTCGACTCGTTGTCGTGGTCGGCGATGACAGCCGCCTCGAGGGCTGCGGCGGTGAAGACGTAGTTGCCCATCGACGCCAGGACCTCGTCGGGGTTGTCCGGCAGGCCCTTGGGGTCGTTCGGCTTCTCGAGGAAGGCGGCGATCTTGGACGGGTCGGCGTCGTCGACCTCGATGACGCCGAACTGGTTGGCGAGAGAGATCGGCTGGCGGATGGCCGCGACGGTGCAGGCCGCACCCGTCTCGATGTGCTGCTCGACCATCGCGCTGAAGTCCATGCGGTAGACGTGGTCGGCGCCCACGACGACGACGATGTCGGGCCGCTCGTCGTGCATGAGGTTGAGGCTCTGGTAGATCGCGTCGGCGCTGCCGAGGTACCAGTTCTTGTCGACGCGCTGCTGCGCCGGGACGGTCGTGACGTAGTTGCCGAGGAGCGTCGACATGCGCCATGTCTTCGTCACGTGCGCGTCGAGGCTGTGCGACTTGTACTGCGTCAGCACGACGACCTGGAGGTAGCCGGAGTTGACGACGTTGGACAGGGCCAGGTCGATGAGACGGTAGATGCCGGCGAACGGCACGGCGGGTTTGGCCCGGTCGGCGGTCAACGGCATCAACCGCTTGCCCTCACCGCCAGCGAGCACGATCGCGAGGACTTTCGGACCAGCAGCTGGGCTTCGTCGGGCCATGAGCGCCACCCTAGGGCAGGCGTCCGGTCGCCGACAGGTTCAGCACGCAAGATCGGCCGAGCTTTCCGCTCCGCGGGATGGCTGCAGCACTAGGGTCGGAACGTGCGCGTCGACATCCTCAGCAAGGAGTACCCGCCGGCCATCTACGGAGGCGCGGGTGTTCACGTGGCAGAGCTCGTCCGGGCGCTCCGCGACCGCGGCGACATCGACGTCCGGGTGCGCTGCTTCGGCGCCGCGCGTGACGAGGCCGGGACGACGGCATACGCCGATCTCCCCGAGCTCGCGGCCGGCAACGCCGCGATGCAGACACTCGGCGTCGACGTCAGCATGGCCGGCGACTGCGTCGGAGCCGACCTCGTCCACTCGCACACCTGGTACGCCAACATGGCCGGCCACCTCGCGTCGCTCCTGGGGGGCATGCCACACGTCGTGACCGCACACTCGCTCGAGCCGATGCGCCCGTGGAAGGCGGAGCAGCTGGGCGGCGGCTACCGCGTGTCCTCGTGGGCCGAGCGCACCGCGTACGAGTCGGCTGCCGCCGTCGTCGCGGTCAGCGCGGGCATGCGCGAGGACATCCTCAAGAGCTACCCCTCGCTCGATCCAGCGCGGGTTCACGTGGTGCACAACGGGATCGACTCGCAGCTGTGGTCGGCCGACCGTTCCCCGGAGGCCACCGAGATCGTCCGGCGTCACGGCGTCGACCCCGACCAGCGGTCGGTCGTCTTCGTCGGCCGCATCACCCGCCAGAAGGGCCTGCCCTACCTGCTGAGGGCCTGCGCGCTGCTGCCCCGCGACGTCCAGATCGTCCTCTGCGCGGGTGCGCCCGACACCCCAGAGATCCTCGCCGAGGTCGAGGGACTCATGAACGAGCTGCGCTCGCAGCGTGAGGGCGTCGTCTGGATCCCCGACATGCTGCCGCGCAACGAGGTCGTCGCCCTGCTGAGCCACGGCACCGTCTTCGCCTGCCCGTCCGTCTACGAGCCGCTCGGCATCGTCAACCTCGAGGCGATGGCGTGCGAGCTCGCCGTCGTCGCCACCGCCACCGGCGGCATCCCCGAGGTCGTCGTCGACGGCGAGACCGGGTGGCTCGTGCCGATCGAGCAGGTGCAGGACGGCACCGGGACGCCGGTCGACCCCGACCGGTTCGTCGCCGACCTCGCCGCCGCGCTGACCGACGCTGTCTCCGACGTCGACCGGGCCCACGCGTTCGGTCGAGCCGGCCGGCAGCGGGCGGTCGACTCGTTCTCGTGGGCCTCCATCGGCGACCGCACGCTCGAGGTCTACCGCTCGGTCCTGGACATCTGACGCACGGCGCCTCGCGTAGGTTGGTGGAGGCGGACCACCGCCACAGCCCGAGAGGAAACGCCATGAGGAGTCGACTGGCCGGCCTGGTGCTGCGCCTCATCGGGTGGACCGCGGTGGGCGACGTGCCTCGCACCGGCATCGTCGTCGGTGCACCGCACACGTCCAACTGGGACTTCGTGATGATGCTCCTGGTCATGTGGCGGGGCGGCGTCACACCGCGCGTCCTCATCAAGAAGGAGCTCTTCCGTGGCCCGCTCGGGTGGCTCCTGCTGCGGCTCGGTGGCATCCCGATCGACCGCGACAACCCCGGCGAGGTCGTGCGGGGACTCGTGCGGGAGGCCCGGAGCGGGGAGCCGTTCCTGCTGATCCTGGCTGCGGAAGGCACCCGTTCGAAGGGCGGCTACTGGAAGTCCGGCTTCTGGCGGATCGGGCGGTCGACCCGTCTCCCCATCGCCCTCGCCTTCATCGACGGACCCTCTCGCACAGCTGGATTCGGCCCCACCATGACCGCCACGCCCGACGTGGTTGCCGACATGGACACGGTGCGGGCGTTCTACCGCGACAAGCGTGGGATCCACCCCGAGCGGCGCACGGAGCCTCGACTCCGCGAGGAGTCGCAACCCGACGTCCGGCGCTGATCCCGGGAGTTCGGGGTCCGGTCGCGCGTACGGCGTTTCGCGTGCTCGTGACCGCCACGTGTGGGAGCGTTCCACGTGAGTGCACCCCCGTCCCGCTGACCGGAACGAGCTGAGATGGCAACTGACGTGGCTGGCAACGATGCGCTGACCGCCGGCGACCACGGGTCGGTCGACGAGGCGGACGGGCTGGAGCGGCGCTCCGGACGCCTCCGGGGGTTGCTCCACTTCACCGTCCCGGGGTGCTGGGGCGCGGTCCTCTTCGCGGCCCTGTCGTTCACCCCGTCGCTGCTCCCGCGTGGCGGGTTCATCCAGGGCCTCGTCTGCGGGATCACCGCATCCATCGGCTACGGGCTCGGAGTCCTGGGCGCATGGCTGTGGCGCGCCTTCGCGGACCGTGAGCCACGAGAGCCCAAGCCCTCGTCGTGGCGGGCCCTGTTCATCGGCGGCGGAGTGCTGCTCGTCGTCTTCTTCGGTCTCGGCCAGTACTGGCAGCACGAGATCCGGAGCCTCATGGGAGTGACGGAGTACAACATCGCCCTCGTCGTCCTCTCGCCCGTGGTCGCCGTGTTCTTCTTCGCGGTATTCCTGCTCATCGGCCGTGGCATCCGACGCGTCTACCACTGGGTCGCGGACCTGCTGAGCCGCAGGTTCGGGCGGCGGGCCGCGGGCGCGACGGGCTGGATCCTCGTCACGACGATGACCTACCTCGTCATCAGCGGCGTCCTCATCGACGGTCTCGTGGGTGCCATGGACGAGGCCTTCTCTGTGGGCAACACCGTCACGCAGGAGGGGGTCGTCAAGCCCGCGACCGGCCTCCGGTCTGGCGGGCCGGGCTCGATGGTCCCCTGGGAGTCGCTCGGTCGCGAGGGCCGCACGTTTGTGGCAGGCGGTCCGACCGCGAGCGACATCGAGGGGGTCGTCCACCACCCCGCAGAGGAACCGATCCGAACCTACGCCGGCCTCGACTCGGCCGACGACGCCGAACAGCGGGCTGCCCTGGCCGTCGACGACCTCGAGCGGGCCGGAGGGTTCAAGCGGACGAACCTCCTCGTCGTGACGACGACCGGCAGCGGCTGGGTCGACCCGGCCCTCGTCGCCCCGTTCGAGTACCTGACCGGCGGCGACGCAGCCACTTTGGGGATGCAGTACTCGTACCTGCCGTCGTGGCTCTCGTTCCTCGTCGACCAGTCCAAGGCCCGCGAGGCGGGACGGGCACTCTTCGACGCCGTCTACGACCGCTGGTCCCGGCTGCCGCAGGACTCCCGGCCCAAGCTGTACGTGTCGGGCGAGAGCCTCGGGACGTTCGGCGGTGAGACCGCCTTCAGCGGCGAGTACGACCTGCGCAACCGGACCGCCGGCACGGTCTTCGCGGGGCCGCCGAACTTCAACACCCTGTTCCGTGAGTTCAGCGACCACCGCGACGTCGGCAGTCCCGAGATCCAACCCGTCTACAAGAACGGGCGGACCGTGCGCTTCGCGACCGACCCGGCGGCCTCGATCCCGCCCGAGGGCCAGCCGTGGGACGGCACCCGCGTCCTCTACCTCATGCACCCGTCCGACCCGATCGTGTGGTGGACTCCCCACCTCGTGTTCAACGAGCCCGACTGGATCGGTGAGGCGGCCGGCAAGGACGTGCTGCAGGGGATGTTCTGGATGCCGTTCGTGACCTTCTGGCAGGTGACGGCCGACCTCCCGTTCTCGACCGGCGTCCCCGCAGGACACGGGCACAAGTACACGACGGAGTACGTCGACGCCTGGAACGCCGTGATGCGTCCCGAGGGCGTCACCGCCGACGACCTGGCAGCCATCCGGACGGCGGTGGGAGCGCTGGGCTAGAGCCTCGGGCCCGACGCAGGTCAGCCGCCGACGAGACGGCCCGTCACGGCATACGGCACCCCGACGACCTCCGAGGGGCCGCCGAGGATCATGCCGAGTAGCTCGGCCGGCTTCGGATAGTCCGATCCGAGCGCCGCGAGGTAGGCGTCGTGCGCCGACAGCGACGCCACCGCGGCGTCGAAGTGCTCCGAGACGTCGACGAAGTGCGTCGGCTCGGGGTCGGCCACGATGAGCAGCCGGGCGACCTGCCACGGCTCGTGCCCCTCGTCCACGAGGTCGGGGAAGATCCAGCGGTTGCCCGCGTCTGCCTTGGCGTCGACGACGGCGAGACCCACCGCCCGGTGGTCGGCCTGGTTGGCGAAGCCGCCCGGGAAACGGTCGGCGTACGTCGACGTGATGACGAGGTCGGGCCTGCGGATCCGCATCTCGCGGGCGATGGCGCGCCGCAGCGGGAGGCCGTACTCGACGACCCCGTCGGTGAAGCCGTCGAGGAACTCCACGACGTCGACGCCGACCTGGGCCGCCCCGTCCCGCTCCTCCTGCTCGCGCAACGGGGCCGCCTGCTCGGGCGGCAGGGTGTCGATCCCCGCCTCGCCGCGGGTGGCCAGCAGGTAGGTCACGGTCTTGCCGGCCCGCACCCACCGGTCGACGGCGGCGGCCGTGCCGTACTCGAGGTCGTCGGGATGCGCCACGACGCAGAGAACGGTCTCGAAGGTGCTCTCGTCGAGTGGCTGCAGGTCTGGGTGCTCCGTCATGGACCAAATCTAGGGTTGCTTGGCGAAGTCCCGGGGGGATGTGACGATGGGGAACATGCTGACCCTCGAGCTCGCCCGCCGGCTCTCCGACGCGGGACTGACGTGGAAGCCCGTCTCGGGCGACCGCTTCGTCGTGGCCGTCAGCGGCATGGAGGACGACGTCTTCGTGATCAGCGAGATCACGGTCGACGTCCACCACTTCACGACGGGCGACGTCATCGGCTTCAACGGCACGACCGAGTGGGCCCTCGACAGCGTCGAGCAGGACAAGGCCGTGTGGCTCCCGAGGGAGGACCAGCTGCGTGACCTGCTCGGTGAGTCCTTCGTCTCGCTCGAACAGCTCGAGGGCGGGTATGCCGTGTCGGCCCGCGGGCGGGACGGCGCGGTCGGGCGCCATGCCGACATCGACGCCGAACGCGCCTACGCGCGAGCGGTGCTCGCGCAGCTCGGGACGTCCGCCCCCGAGGCGTAGCCGCGCGGCCGAACGCACCGGCACTCAGGCGGGGCGCCAGCCGGCGATGGACATGACGGCGACGTTGGTCGCGTCGGCCAGTGCTGCGTCGGCGTCCGCGGCGAGGTCGCGCAACAGCCGCGTCCGGTTCGCCGTGGTCACCGCGTCGAGACCGCTCGACCCGAGCGAGGTCCGGCCGGCGTTGCGGTGGGCGACGCGGGAGAGGTTGGCCGACAGGGCCATGATCCGCAGGGCGCGTCCGGACGTCGCCGGCGGGATGCCCCACAGCGTCGTGTCGAGGTCGGCCTGCGCCTCGGCGCGCGCTTCGTCACCCCAGGGGTGGCCCCCCACCTCGTCGAAGCGCTGCGTGTGGTCGCGGAGGCGGCCCATGAGGTCGCGCTCGATGTCCCGGAGGTCCAGCATCTCCATCCGGTGCCGGGGGAGCGGGTCCGCCTCGTAGGCCGTCCAGTCCGCACGGACGCCCACGTCGCCCTCGGGGCCGAACTCCGAGAGCGTCGGCACGAGGACCCCGCCGATGCCGGCGACGAAGACGCACTCCCCGGCGTCCGCAGCGTGCGCGGTCGCCGCGGACGAACCACGCGGCATACGGCTCAGGTCGCCGGGACGGGGGAGCGCCACGAACAGGGCGCGCTCGCCGAGGTCCCGCCAGACGTCGAGCCGGGCCAGGTCACCGGCGACGTGGTCGAGGTCCGGGAAGGCCCGGGCCAACGCCTCCGTCGTCGCGAGGTCGCCACGCCACGAGGCCGTCACCCACAGCGCGAGGCGCACGGACGCGGGCAGCTCGGACACCCCGTCATCGTAGGGTGCGCCGCCGCGGCGGCTGTGGAGGCCTTGTCATAGGGTCGAGCCATGAGCGACGTCCTCGCCTTCGCCGGAGTCACCGTTCGTCGCGGTGCCTCGACGCTCCTCGACGACGTCACGTGGGAGGTGGAGGAGGGCGAGCGCTGGGTCGTGCTGGGCGCCAACGGTGCCGGCAAGACGACGCTGCTCCAGATCGCCGCGGCGCGGCTGCACCCGACCGCGGGGGTCGCCGGCGTCCTCGGCGAGGTGCTCGGCGCCGTCGACGTCTTCGAGCTGCGGCCGCGCATCGGCCTCGCGAGCTCCTCGATGGCCGAGCGCATCCCCGGCGACGAGCTCGTCGGCAACGTCGTCGTGACGGCCTCCTACGGCATCATCGGCCGGTGGCGCGAGACGTACGACCACGTGGACTACGTGCGCGCCATGGAGCTGCTCAGGACGCTCGGCGCCGAGCACCTCGCCGACCGGGCCTACGGCACGCTGAGCGAGGGCGAGCGCAAGCGCGTCCAGATCGCCCGGGCGCTGATGACCGACCCCGAGCTGATGCTGCTCGACGAGCCGGCCGCCGGTCTCGACCTCGGCGGTCGCGAGGACCTCGTGCGCCGGCTCGCCGACCTGGCCGCCGACACGGAGGCGCCCGCGATGGTGCTCGTGACGCACCACGTCGAGGAGATCCCTCCGTCGTTCACCGACGTCCTCATGATCCGCGACGGCAAGGTCGTCGCCGCCGGCCCCATCCCGCTGACGCTGACGGCCGAGAACCTCAGCGCGACGTTCGGTCTGCCCCTCGTGCTCGAGCAGCACGGCGAGCGCTGGTCGGCGCGGGCCGAGTCCTGATCGCAACCGTCCCGACCCCTTGATCCGTAGGTCCCGAGAGGGAACTGAGGCAGAATCGAGAACGTCACAGGAGTGACGCACGGGACATCGGGGCCCGTCGCCGAGGTGGACGAAGGCAGGGTGGGGGCACGTGGTCGAGGGACAGGCTTGGATGGTCTGGGTGGCAGTGGCTCTCGTCCTCGTCGCCATCGAGGCGGTCACGGTCGACTTCACCTTCCTCATGCTCGCCGGTGGTGCCGTGGGCGCATCGATCGCCGCGGCCTTCGGGGCGCCCCCCGTGGTGCAGGCCATCGTCGCGGCCCTCGTTGCCGTGGCCCTCCTCGCGATCGTGCGTCCGTGGCTCAAGAACCGCCTCTCGGCCAGCACGCCGCAACAGCTCATGGGCGCCGCGGCCCACGTCGGCCGCTCGGCCGTCGCCATCGACCGTGTCAACCCGGCCGGAGGGCGGGTCAAGCTCTCCGGCGAGACGTGGTCGGCGCGCACGCTCGGCGACGACATCGAGCCCGGCGAGGAGGTCGTCGTCGACTCCATCGACGGCGCCACCGCGATCGTGAGCCGCGCCCGCGTCGTGGGGAGCTGAGCCGGCCTCCGGCCCCGCGCCCGGCGACGCCACCGAACCAACGGGCGGATCGTCCGATCCGCCCGCACCAACCGCGCTTCCCCGGGGGAGCACGGACCGCACAGGGAGAAGGTCGAGAAGGTCGTGGACCCGGTACTCATCATTCCGATACTCATCGTCGTCGTCGCGTTCGTGGTCGTGCTGCGCACCGTGCGCATCGTGCCGCAGCAGACGGCACAGATCGTCGAGCGACTCGGCGGCTACAACAAGACGCTGACGGCAGGTATCCACTTCCTGATCCCGTTCGTCGACAAGGTCCGCGCCAACATCGACCTGCGTGAACAGGTCGTCACCTTCCCGCCGCAGCCCGTCATCACCAGTGACAACCTCGTCGTCAACATCGACACCGTCATCTACTACTCGGTCACCGACGCGAAGGCCGCCGTCTACGAGATCGCCAACTTCATCCAGGGCATCGAGCAGCTGACGGTCACCACGCTGCGCAACGTCATCGGCTCCCTCGACCTCGAGCAGGCCCTGACGAGCCGCGACCAGATCAACGGCCAGCTGCGCGGCGTCCTCGACGAGGCCACGGGCAACTGGGGCATCCGCGTCAACCGTGTCGAGCTCAAGGCCATCGACCCGCCGCACTCGGTGCAGGAGACGATGGAGAAGCAGATGCGCGCCGAGCGTGACCGTCGTGCCGCGATCCTCACCGCCGAGGGCTTCAAGCAGTCGGCCATCCTCACGGCCGAGGGTGAGAAGCAGAGCCAGATCCTGCGTGCCGAGGGCTCGGCACAGGCCCGCATCCTCGAGGCGCAGGGCCAGGCCCGCGCCATCCAGCAGGTGTTCGCAGCCATCCATCGCGGCAAGCCCACCCAGAAGCTGCTCGCCTACCAGTACCTCCAGGTGCTGCCGCAGCTCGCCCGCGGCGACTCCAACAAGATGTGGATCATCCCGTCCGAGCTGACCGACGCCCTCAAGGGCATCGGCAACGCGCTCGGCGGCAGCGAGCAGGGCCCGATGGGCGGCGACGACGAGGATCAGTGGGTCGACACGGGCGACGCCGACGACAACGCCTTTGCCGAGACGGTGCTCGAGGACCCGGCCAAGGCACTGGCCGAGGCCCGTGGCCAGGCCGCGCAGGCGAGCGCCGAGTCGACCGAGCACGCCGCTCCCATGGGTCGCCAGCTGCCACCGCTGCACTCGGGGGCCGACGTGCCCCCGCCGCCCGCTGCGGCGCCGCCGGTCACGCCCCCGGCGTCCGCGGACGACCTGCCCGACGCGCCACCGGAGCCCCCGACCGGACGCTGACCGACGCCCTGGCGACACCGCCCCGACGACACCCGGTCACCCTCTGTAAGGTGACCGGGTGTCGTTCTGGTCCGCCGTCGCCATCGCGCTGGCCGGGACCGGGGCCGGCGTCATCAACACCATCGTCGGGTCGGGCACGCTCATCACGTTCCCGACCCTGCTCTTCTTCGGGGTCAACCCGCTCGTCGCCAACGTCTCGAACAACATCGGCCTCGTCGCCGGGGGCGTGACCGGGGCGTGGGGCTACCGCAGGGAGCTGGACGGCCACGCGCGCACCCTTCGCCGGCTCATGCCGATGTCGTTCGTCGGCTCGGTCGTGGGGGCGGGGCTGCTGCTCGTCCTGCCCGCCGCGGCGTTCCGGGCGATCGTGCCGGTGCTCATCCTCATCGCGCTCGTGCTCGTGGTCGCGGGCCCGCGCATCCAGGCCCGGGTCCACCCGGAGGGGGTCGAAGGGTCGGTGCCGCGCTGGCACGCGCCGGCGATGGCAGCCGGGGTCTTCGCCGCGGGCGTCTACGGCGGCTACTTCGGCGCGGCCCAGGGCGTCCTGCTCATGGGCCTGCTCAGTGCGCTGAGCCTCGAGCCCCTGCAGCGGCTCAACGGCTACAAGAACGTGCTCTCCCTCGTCGTCAACGTCGTCGCGGCTGCGGTGTTCATCCTCTTCGCACGCGACCAGATCGACTGGCTCATCGTCCTCCTCATCGGCGTCGGCGCCTTCGTGGGCGGCATCGTCGGGGCACGGGTGGGCCGACGGATCCCGCCGAACGTCCTGCGGGGCCTCATCATCGCGATCGGCCTCGTCGCCGTGGTCAAGCTCGTCTGGTTCCCCTGACGCCTTTCGCAGCCTGACCCCGGCCCCGGCCCCGGCCCCGCCCCCGGGCCACGATGCCGGATGAAGGTGCGACCGGCACTAGCCTGTCGGGCGTGCCGATCGAGATCACCGACCCCACCGACCCGCGGCTGACCGACTACGTGTCGCTGACCGACGTCGTGCTGCGGAGGCGGCACGAGCCAGAGCGCGGCCTCTACATCGCGGAGAGCCAGAAGGTGATCCGCCGTGCGCTTCGAGCCGGGCACCGACCGCGGTCCTACCTCATGGCCAGGCGCTGGCTCGACGACCTGTCCGACATCGTCGGCGACGCGGAGGCCGACGGGGTGCCGGTCTACTTCGCGGAGCACGACGTCATCGAGCAGCTGACCGGCTTTCACCTCCACCGCGGCGCACTGGCTGCGATGCAGCGCCCCGCCCTGCCGACCGTCGAGTCGCTCATCGCCGACGCGCGCCGCGTCATCGTCCTCGAGGACGTCGTCGACCACACGAACGTCGGTGCGATCTTCCGGTCGGCTGCTGCGCTCGGGGTCGACGCCGTCCTCATCACGCCCCGGTGCGCCGACCCCCTCTACCGGCGCTCGATCCGCGTCTCCATGGGCACGGTCTTCCAGGTGCCGTGGACGCGGATCGACCCGTGGCCGCAGGGCATGGCCCTGCTCCACGACGCCGGTCTCACCGTCGCGGCCATGGCCCTGTCGGACGACTCGGTCTCGCTCGACGACCTCGAGAGCGGCCCACCCGAGCGGCTCGCGCTCGTCGTCGGCACGGAGGGCGACGGCCTGTCGCACCGGACCGTCGCCGACGCCGACCTCACCCTGCGCATCCCCATGGCCGGAGGCGTCGACTCGCTCAACGTCGCCGCGGCCAGCGCCGTCGCGATGTGGGCGCTGCGCCCGCGGCCCCAGGGCTGACCGGGCCGGTCGAGCCAGTCGGGTCCGTCAGGCCCGGACGAGCCGGTCGAGCAGGCGCTCGAGCTCGACGGCAGGGTCGTCGCACAGGCCCCCGTGGACCGGTCCGGGCTGCACGACGGTCGAGCGCGGTGCGATGATCCAGCCGAACCGCTGGCCCGGCTTGTCGAGGGTCGGCAGGCCGCGGCCCGTCTCGCCGCGGCACACCGCCCGGACGCGTTCGAGCATCGAGCGCACGCCCTCGAGGTCGCACGTCGGTGACAGCGCGTCCGCACGGCGCTCGTCGAGCTCCCAGGCGGCGTCGAGGAAGCCCGCGTCCTGCGAGTAGATCACGACACCGACGTTGATGAACTCCTCCCGGTCGACGCGGGGGACGAGCCGGAGCAGGACGTACTGGTACGCGTTCACGCGGCGACGCCCGTGGGCACCCAGGTGAGCGGCCCGTCGAGGCGGGCCCGCAGCATCCGGGCGTATGCCGTCCGCACCGCGGGTGCGTCGGCGAGTTCGGGCGTGGGCTCGATCCATTCCTCGGGCACCTCGGCGACGACGGCCTCGACGGCCTCGGGCGTGAGGCGCGCCGCGAGCTCGTCGTGGCGCGCGGCCACGTCGCCCGCGACGTCGCGCAGGACGTGGCGGCTCGCGTCGAACGGCTGGGCCGCGAAGCGCTCCGGGGCCGGTGCCTTGCTCGGCCACGAGTGGTGGAAGTAGAGGGCTGCTCCGTGGTCGATGGCCCACGTGCGTCCGTGCCAGACGAGCAGGTTGGGGTTGGACCACGTGCGGTCGACGTTGGCGGTCAGCGCGTCGAGCCAGATGATCCGCTCGGCGAGGTCGGCGTCGGGCGGCCTCGAGCCGTCGTAGCCGAGGGAACCCGGCAGGAAGTCGACGCCGAGGTTGGTCCCGACCGAGGCGGTGAGCAGGTCCTGCACCTCCTCGTCGGCCTCGTACTTCGCGATGCGCGGGTCGAGGCGCACCACGGCGAGGTCGGGCACCGGCACCTCGAGCAGCCGGGCGATCCCGGCGACGAGCACCTCGGCGACCAAGACCTTGAGCCCCTGACCGGCGCCGCGGAACTTCAGGACGTAGGTGCCGTCGTCGTCGGCCTCCACGATGCCGGGCAGCGACCCACCCTCCTTGAGCGGCGTCACGTAGCGGGTGGCGGTCAGCTCGGGAAGCACGCCGTCAGCCTAGTGGCCGCTCGTGGTCGAGCACCGTGGCCCGCGTCCAGAGCCGGCCGAGCAGCATCGCGCTCGCCCCGTAGAGGCAGGCGAAGGCCACGAGCGGCCACCAGGCGAGCCCGCTCTCGGGGAGGACGAGCGCGCCGACGGCCGCCGCCGCGACCATGCCGGCGTTGTAGACGACGTCGTAGGCGGAGAAGGCGCGGCCGAGCAGGTGGTCGTCGACGTGGGCCTGCAGGAGCGAGTCGACGGTGATCTTGACGCACTGGGAGGTGAAGGAGACGACGAAGCCGACGACGACGATGCTCCACGGCGTGAGGAACGGTCCCAGCACGGCGCACACGACCGCGCCCAGCGCGAGCATCCGGGCGGCATACGGCACGGCGGTCAGGCGTGGGGCCAGCCACGGGGTGACGAAGGCCGCGGAGGCGAATCCCAGTGCGGACGCGCCTGCGGCGATGCCGAAGCCCTGCGCGCCGTGGCCGGACTCGAACGGGCCGCGGAAGAGGAGCAGGGTCTGCAGCAGGAGGAAGCCGAACGGGAGCCGGGTGATGAACACGAGGGTGAGCAGGAGGCGTGCGCGGCGCGGCAGGGTGTGCACGGCCTCGACGAGGCCCGTCACGACGGACCGGGTGATCTGCCCGACCGAGGGCGCGCCGCTCGTGTCGTCGGGGCCGATGAACGGCAGCCGGGTCGCCGCCCAGGCGGCCACGAGGACGCCAGCGGCGGCGAGGAGCACGTCGACGACGTCGCTGCCCCCGAGGGCCCTGATCCCGGTGCCGACCGCGCCGCCGAGGAGGTATGCCAGGGACCCGCACGTGGGAGCGACGGAGTTCGCGCTCACGAGGTCCTCCCGCGGCACCACGTGCGGCATGGCCGAGGAGAGCCCGGCGAGGATGAAGCGGTTGACCGAGAAGACGAGGAGCACGAGGCCGAAGAACGCCGGGCCGGTCTCGGCTCCGGTGACGAGGACGGAGACGCCGAGGATCGCCGTGGCCCGGATGACCTGGCTGACGACGATGACGCGCTTGCGCGGCCACCGGTCGAGGAGCACTCCGACGAACGGCCCCAGCGCCGAGTAGGGCAGCAGCACGATCGCGAAGGCGATGGCGATCCCGCGCGCGTCGGCGGCCTTCTCGGGGTTGAAGAGGATGTGGCTGGCCAGGGCGACCTGGAAGATGCCGTCGCTGAACGACGACGTGACCCGGCTGACGAAGAGCCGACGGAACCCGCGCCCCCGGAGCAGGGTGAACAGGGCGCGCAGGAAGGTCACGCGGCACAGCGTACGGTCACCCGTGCGGTGCCCGGCGACGGGAGCGGTCAGCGCGCGAGTCGCCCGATGAGGGCCGCGGCGCAGACGATGCCGGCGATCGCGCTGCCGGCGAGGACCCCGAAGTCGACCCAGTAGTTCGTCGGGGTGCCGAGCAGCAGGCCGCGCAGGGCCGACACCTCGTAGGTCAGCGGGTTGACGTGGCTGATGACCTGGAGCCAGCCCGGCATCATCTCGATCGGGTAGAGCGCGTTCGAGGCGAAGAAGAGCGGCATCGTGATCGCCTGGCCGATCCCCATGAGCCGGTCGCGCTTGAGGGCGACGCCGGCGATGCTGAGCGACAGGCACGAGAAGAACGCGGCGCCGAGCATCACGACGACGACCACGCCGAGCAGCCGCACGGGGTTCCACGTCATCGCCACGCCCATCAGCGCGGCCACGACGACGACGATGACGGCCTGGGCGACGGACCTGACCCCGGCGGCGAACGCCTTGCCGGCCACGAGCGCTGCTCGCGGCGTCGGCGTCACGAGGAGCTTGGTGAGCACACCGGCGTCGCGCTCCCAGATGATCTGGATGCCGTAGAAGATCGAGACGAAGAGGGCCGACTGGGCGATGACGCCCGGCGCGAGGAAGTCGAGGTAGTCGAGGCCCCCGGTGGGAATGGCCCGGATCTGGCTGAACGTCGTGCCGAAGATGACGAGCCAGAGGATCGGCTGGATCGCCCGGGTGATCAGCTCGCTGCGGTCGTGGCGCAGCTTCTGGAGCTCGACGAGGCAGAAGGTCGCGATGCGCGACACGAGGAGCCGCACCCCGGTGCGGCTGCGCCGGTCAGCCCAGACGGCGGGCGGTTCGACGAGTTGCTCGGACACCGCGCAGCCCTCCCTTCTCGCCCTCGACCTCGTCGAGCGCCTCGCCGGTGTGGTGACGGAAGACGTCCTCGAGGCTGGCACCCTCCCCAGCGGCGGCCTTGAGCTCGTCGGGGGAGCCGAGGGCGCGCAGGGCCCCGCGGTGCATGAGGGCGACGCGGTCGCACAGCGCGTCCGCCTCCTCCATGTAGTGGGTCGTGAGCAGCACGGTCATGCCGTGGTCTCGCTGCATCTGCGCCACCCGCAGCCAGACGCTGTCGCGGGCGACGGGGTCGAGGCCCACCGTCGGCTCGTCCAGGACGAGCAGTGCGGGGCGGTTGACCAGGGCCTGCGCGAGCTCCAGACGCCTCACCATGCCGCCGGAGTAGGTCGAGGCGAGGCGTGACTCGTCGCCGCGCAGGTCGACCATGTCGAGCACCTCGTCGACGCGAGTCCTGCGCTCGCGCCGGGGGACGTCGAAGAGACGGGCGAACCACTCGACGTTCTCGCGACCCGTGAGAGCGCCCTCGATCGACAGCTGCTGGGGCACGTAGCCGAGCAGCCGCCGCACGGCCATCGCCTCGGTGCGCACCGAGCGGCCGAAGATCTCGACCTGCCCGGCCTGCAGCGGCAGCAGGGTGTTGAGCAGCCGGATCGTCGTCGTCTTGCCGGCCCCGTTGGGCCCGAGCAGGCCGAAGCACTCACCCGGCTCGACGGCCAGGGTGAGGTCATCGACCGCGCGGTGCGTCCCGAAGCTGTAGCCCAGGCCCCGGATGTCGATGGCCGAGGTCATGGTCGGTCGCCGGCAGCCGACCCGTCCGGGAGGTCGAGCGCCGCGGCCACGGTGACGGCCGGCTCGGAGGTGTGCGGCGCCGCGACGTCGTGCGTCTCCGGCAGGTTCGCGGCGATGCGGGCGATGGTCGGCAGCGCCGCAGCCAGGCGGGCGCGGTCGGCGGCCGGGAGCTCCGCGAGCGCCACTGCGGTGGACTGCGCGCGACGGTCGCGCCACTGCTCCAGGCCCGCCCGGGCCGAGGGCGTGAGGTCGAGCCGCGCCACACGCCGGTCGCTCGAGTCGCGCTCACGCACGAGCACCCCGAGGGCGAGCAGCTGGCCGACGAGGGTCGAGACGGTGTTGGCGGCGAGACCGAGGACCCGGGCCGACTCGGCCACGGTGATCCCGGGGTTGCGCCGCACGACGCGGAGCAGCTCGAGCTGGGCCCCGGACAGGGCGAGCTCGGGCAGCGGAGCGCCGACGAGACGCCGCGACCGGCGTCGCAGCAGCCCGATGACGTCGTAGAGGTCGTCCGCCAGCCCAGCCACCTTCTCGTCGCTCACGATCGAAGATTACGTCTGTCGCAGAGGGGTGACCAGAGAAACCGGAGGTGGACCTCCGGACGCAGCCGCCCGGGTACGAGAAGACCCCCGGGTCCTGGCCTGCAGGAACCCGGGGGTCTCATGGTGTCGAGGGGGGGACTTGAACCCCCACGCCCGTTAAGGGCACTAGCACCTCAAGCTAGCGCGTCTGCCATTCCGCCACCCCGACAAGGTGTTGCAAGGGGCTCGTGGGAATCCCTTGCGGCGAGGCGAAACGTTACACGGGGCCCGACCAAAAGACCAAACGGGCGGCAGCTGGCGTCGGGAGGCGGCGGCATACGCTGATCGGCATGAGCCACGACGACGCCGACCGCACCGTGACGACCACGGCACAGACTGCCGTGACGCCCGAGGAGGAGGTCGCGCGGATCTGCGCCGAGCTCATCCGGATCGACTCCTCCAACTACGGTGACGGGTCGGGTCCGGGGGAGCGCAAGGCGGCCGAGTACGTCATGGAGCAGCTCGACGCGGTCGGCCTCGAGGGCACCCTGCTCGAGAGCGAGCCGGGCCGTGCGACGGTCGTCGTCCGCCTCGAGGGCGAGGACTCCTCGCGCCCTGGCCTCGCGGTCCACGGCCACCTCGACGTGGTGCCGGCGAACGCCGCGGACTGGCAGGTCGACCCCTTCGCCGCGGAGGAGCGCGACGGCTGCATCTGGGGCCGCGGAGCGGTCGACATGAAGGACATGGACGCGATGATCCTCGCGAACATCCGTCACTTCGCTCGCACCGGCACGAAGCCCGCCCGCGACACGACGTTCGCCTTCTTCGCCGACGAGGAGGCCGGTGGCACCTACGGCAGCCACTGGCTCGTGGACCACCACCCGCACTGGTTCGAGGGCGTGACCGAGGCGATCAGCGAGGTCGGCGGCTACAGCGTCACCGTGCCGACGCCGGGGGGCCAGCAGCGCGCATACCTCCTCCAGACCGCGGAGAAGGGCATCGCCTGGCTGCGGCTGCGCGCACACGGACGTGCCGGGCACGGGTCGGTCCCCAACGACGAGAACGCCATCGTCCGCCTCGCCGCCGCCATCGGCCGGATCGCCGCCCACGAGTGGCCGCGTGAGTACATCGCCTCGGTCCGTGAGCTGCTCGACACGCTCGGCAGCCTGACCGGGCTCTCGTCGACCGACGACGACCTCGGGCCGCTGCTCGCCACCCTCGGCGGGGCCCAGGGCTTCGTGCGGGGCACGCTGCGCGACACCGCCAACGTCACGATGCTCGAGTCCGGCTACAAGCACAACGTCATCCCGCAGACGGCGACGGCGGCCGTCGACTGCCGCTTCCTGCCCGGCCACGAGGACGCCCTCATGGCCACGATCCGCGAGCTGGCCGGCGAGCACGTCGAGGTCGAGGTCGTGCACCGTGACGTCGCCATCGAGGCACCGTTCTCCGGTGACCTCGTCGAGTCGATGAAGCAGGCGCTGCTGCGTGAGGACCCCGAGGCCGTCGTCCTGCCCTACTGCCTCTCGGGCGGCACCGACAACAAGGCGCTGGGCCGGCTCGGGATCAGCGGCTACGGCTTCGCGCCGCTGCGGCTGCCGGCAGACCTCGACTTCGCGCCGATGTTCCACGGCATCGACGAGCGGGTGCCCACGGCGTCGCTTCGCTTCGGGGCGCGGGTGCTCGGCGACTTCCTGCGCTCCTGCTGAGGGTCGCGGCGGACGCGTCGGTCAGGCCGTGCGCTCGACGCGCATGATCCGGCGGCGCAGCCACATCCGACGCACGCCACCTTCGTAGATGACGGTGCGCGACAGCTCCCAACGGCCGTACTCGGCGTGCTCACGCACCGCCTGTCTGGCCTGGGCCTTCGACGTGTGGCGGTCGAACGTGAGGACCCGGTACTCGTACTCCGTCATCGCCGTCCATTCTGACACCAACCGTGACCCCTCCGAGACCGTATGCGCGGCGTGGCGGTCACGCGACCGCGGTACCGTCGCTGGGTCATCCGGCCGCGAACCGGACCTGCGTGGTCCGCGCGGCGAGCAGGGGAACCGCCTGGCACAGCCCGGCGTCAAGGGCCCAGGAGGTCAACACACATGAAATGGAACACCCGCCGCATCGCGGCAGCAGCCATCGTCCTACCGGCCGTCCTCGGAGTGGCGGCCTGTGGCAAGAGCGAGACCCCGGCCCCCGCGACGGGGCAGACTCAGGCCAGCTCGGCCGCCGCGACGAGCGATGCGCCGGCCGCCGGTCAGCCGTACAAGGACAAGGCATCGTTCGTCGCCGCCATGAAGGCCGCGGGCAAGAACGCCACGACCGCCCACGTCACGATGGCGATGGACGCCGCCGGCCAGAAGATCGCCATCACCGGTGACACGAAGGTCGACGCGAGCAACCCGGCGATGAAGATGACGATGGACATGGGCCCCTCGATGAAGCTCGACATGGTCCTCGTCGACAAGAAGGTCTACATGAAGGGCTTCCCGGGCCTCGCCGCGGGCAAGTGGGCCGTCATCGACAGCAGCTCGACGCTCGGCAAGCAGCTCTCGCAGTCGCTCGACCAGGCCGACCCGACCAAGATGTACGACCAGTTCGGCGCGGCCGTGCAGGACGTCAAGTACGTCGGTGAGGACACCGTCGACGGCGAGAAGACGTGGAAGTACGACCTGACGCTCGACACCACGGCGATGCAGGCCCAGCTGCCCGCCGCCGAGAAGACGAAGATGCCGGCCACCATCACGTACACCGCGTGGCTCGACGAGAAGAACCAGCTGCGCAAGGTCACCTTCGACCTCTCCGGCGTCAAGGCCGAGATGACGATGAGCAAGTACGGCGAGCCGGTCGACATCACCGCCCCGCCGGCCTCTGACACCGTCAAGGCGCCCATGTGAGGCAGGCATGACAGGCCACGTCGGCGACGGGTGAACGGCCCGCCAACCACGCGTGAACGGTCCCGCAGCGAGCCCGGCTCGCTGCGGGATCGCTGTGTTTCCGGGCGTTTCCGGGCCCGGAATCGGTGCCTTCGGTCGTGCGGGTCGACTACGGTCGAGGCATGACCGTCGACCCCCGCTCCGCCCTCGAGCAGCTGATCGTCGCCCTCGAACGCCACCTCGAGGCCGCGAACGCGAGCCGAGACCCCGACCACCCCATGGTGATGGCAGCGGCGCAGGACCTCGCCGAGGCCTTCGACGACTACGACGAGGCGCTCTACGAGGCCACCGAGGTCGCGACGCCCCTCGCGATCTACGGCGACGACTTCGACGGGCACGAGGACGAGGACGGGACCGAGGGCCGCGTCTACGCCGGGCTCGACTCGGACGACTACGACGAGGACGACGACGACGACGACGACGACGACGACGACGATGACGACGACGACGACGACGACTACGAGGACGACGACGACGAGGGCCACGTCGACGGCGGCGTGACCGAGAGCTCCGACACGCGAGCCTGACCCGTCGCGACGCTGCGGCGAGAGCGGTCACCCCGCCTGATCGCGAGCAGGGTCCCGGCGTCAGGCCGAGACGTCCTCCAGGGCGGCGACGATCTCCGACGGCAGGGCAAGCTCGAGACTTCCGAGCGCGGAGCGCAGCTGAGCTGCCGTGCGGGCGCCGACGATGGGCGCCGCCACGCCGGGCCGGTCGCGCAGCCACGCCAGGGCAACCTCCCCGGGCTTGGCCCCGAGGCCTCGGGCGGCCATCGCCACCGCGTCGGCGACGCGCGTGGTCTGCTCGTCGATGAAGCGCTCGGCGAATCCCGGGAAGTCGCTCGACGCCGCGCGCGATCCCGACGGTATGCCGTTGCGGTACTTCCCGGTCAGCACGCCGCGTCCCAGCGGTGACCACGGGAGCAGCCCGAAGCCGAGCGACGTCGCGGCCGGCACGACCTCGTGCTCGGGCGTACGGCATACCAAGGAGTACTCGATCTCGTTGGCCACCAGAGGGATTCGGGCCGACTCGAGCAGGCTGAAAGCGCGCGCGGACTGCCAGCCGGAGTAGTTGGAGACGCCGACGTAGCGGGCCCGGCCCGACGCTGCCGCCCACTCGAGCGCGGAGAGCGTCTCGGCCAGCGGCACGTCGTCGGACCACGTGTGCGCGAGCCAGAGGTCGACGTGGTCGGTGCCGAGGCGGCGCAGCGACGTGTCGAGCTGGGCCATGAGCCCGCGCCGCGACACGTCGACCCGTCGCTCGCCACCCGCCCGGGAGATGCCCGCCTTGGTGCAGATGACGAGGTCGTCGCGAGGGACCGTGCCGTCCAGCAGGCCCCCGAGGATGGTCTCGGCGTCTCCGCCGCCATAGCCGTAGGCCGTGTCGACGAGGTTGCCGCCCGCCTCGACGAACGCACGCAGGTGGTCACCGGCCTCGTGGCGGTCGACGGCGTTGCCCCAGAGCATCGTCCCGAGGGCGAGAGGGGTGACCGTGAGACCGGACGAGCCGAGACGCCTGCGCATGCCTCGAACGGTAGTGGGCGACGCCGCACCCCGAGCGGCCGCCACGTCGGCGACCGCGCCGATAGCCTGCGATCCATGAGGATCGGTGTGAATCTCGGCTACTGGGGACGCGGCACGACGGGGCAGGACCAGGTGGCGGTGGCGCAGGCCGCCGACCGGCTCGGCTACGACAGCGTGTGGGTGGCCGAGGCGTACGGCTCGGACAGCCCGACCATGCTCGCGTGGATCGGGGCGCTGACCGAGCACGTCGACCTCGGCTCGGCCGTCATGCAGATCCCCGGACGGACCCCGGCGATGACGGCCATGACGGCGGCGACGATCGACACGATGTCCGGCGGCCGGTTCCGGCTGGGGCTCGGGGTGTCCGGTCCGCAGGTGAGCGAGGGCTGGCACGGCGTCCCGTTCCGCAGCCCGCTCGGCCGCACGCGCGACTACGTCGAGATCGTGCGCGCCGCGCTCCGCCGCGACACGGTGACCCACGCCGGCCCGCACTACCCGCTCCCGCTCCCGGGCGGACCGGGCAAGCCGCTCAAGCTCTCCACGCGGCCCGTGCGCCCCGACCTCCCGGTCTACCTCGCGGCGGTCGGCCCCAAGAACCTCGAGCTGACCGGCGAGATCGCCGACGGCTGGCTCGCGATCTTCTTCAGCCCCGAGCACGCCGCCGACCTGCTCGCCACCCTCGAGACGGGCCGGCGCCGGGGTGGACGAGGGCCTGTGGACGCACCGATGACGGGCTTCGACGTCGTGGCGACGACGCCTGTCGTCCTCGTCGACGACGTCGCGGAGGCGGCGGACCACGTGCGCGACTACTGCGCGCTCTACATCGGCGGCATGGGCTCGCGCGAGCAGAACTTCTACAACCAGCTCGCGTGCCGGATGGGCTTCGAGGAGGACGCGGCGCGCATCCAGGACCTCTACCTCGCCGGCCGCCACCGCGAGGCCGCCGCCGCCGTGCCGCTCGAGTTCATCGACGAGACGGCGCTGCTCGGGTCGCCGCAGCGAATCGCCCGACGACTCGGTCGCTACGAGGAGGCGGGAGTCACGACCCTCGCCGTCGCCGTCGGCGGGGGCATGACCCGCGACCAGGCCCTCGCGACGCTGCAGGTGGTCGCCGGGATCGCCGCCCTCGAGCCCGCCAGGGCGTCGGACGAGCCGGCCCCGGACGTTCCCTAGGGATTCGTCTCCGCGCCGCCCTCCTCGAGGCCTCCCAGCCGGCGTTGTCGATAGGGTGCGACATTGTGCCCAGCGGCCGTCGCACCCTTTCGGGTGGCGACCCGTCCCGTCCCTCCTGCGCAGAAGGCCCACCCTGACCCATGGCTGACCTCAGCTACCTCGACGCCATCATCCTCGGCGTCGTCGAAGGCCTCACCGAGTACCTTCCGATCTCCTCGACCGCCCACCTGACCATCACCGAGAAGCTCCTGGGGCTCGAGGTGAACGACCCCGCCGTGACGGCCTACACCGCCGTCATCCAGCTCGGCGCGATCGCGGCGACCCTCCTCTACTTCTTCCGCGACATCGTCCGCTTCGCGGTCGCCTGGTTCCGGGGCCTCACGTCCACGGGTGCGCGCAAGGATCCCGACTACGGCCTCGCGTGGGCCGTCGTCATCGGCTCGATCCCGGTCGGCATCGTCGGGTTCCTTGCGCGCGACCTCATCTCGGGCGCCCTGCGCAGCCTCTGGGTCGTGGCCGTCGCGCTGCTCCTGTGGAGCATCGCCATGGTCGTCGCGGAGCGGATCTACGCCGGCCACGAGGCCCGCGGCGAGATCCGGGGTGAGCACTCGGTGCGTCCCGTCGACGGCGTCGTCATCGGACTCGTCCAGTGCTTGTCGCTCATCCCCGGTGTCTCCCGCTCGGGCGCGACGATCTCCGCGGGTATCGCCCGCGGCATCGACCGCGTCACGGCCACCCGACTCAGCTTCTTCCTCGCGATCCCGGCACTGACGGCCGCGGGCCTCTTCCAGGCCGTGGAGGAGAAGGACGGCCTCTCGGCGCTGGGGGTCGGCCCCGTGGTCGTCGGGGTCGTCGTCGCCTTCGTCGTGGCCTACGCGACGATCGCCTGGCTGCTGCGCTTCGTCGCGAGCAACACCCTGCTGCCCTTCGTCTGGTACCGCATCGCGCTCGCCGTGGTGCTCGCCGGCGTCCTCGCGGGCGGTGTCATCACCGCGACCTGACGTCCCGCGCAGACCACGAACGGCCGACTTCCCCGCGGGGGAGCCGGCCGTTCGCCGTCGCTAGAGCCAGCCCGAGCGCTTGAACGCGCGGTAGAGGCCGATGCACGCGGCCGCCATGACCCCGAGCACGAGGAAGTAGCCGTACTGGAACTCCCCGTGGCCGAGATGGACGCTCGCGGTCAGCTCGGGCATGTGCTCGAAGTTCATGCCGTAGATGCCGGCGATCATCGTGGGCACGGCTGCGATCGCGACCCAGGCAGAGATCCGCCGCATGTCCTCGTTCTGCTTGACCGAGACGCTCGCGAGATGGGCCGACAGCACGTCGGTCAGGAGGCGGTCGTAGGACTCGACGTGGTCGTTGACGAGGCGCAGGTGGTCGGCGACGTCACGGAAGAAGGGCAGCATCTCCTCCGTGAGGCCACGGCCCCGCGCGCGTTCCATGAACTGCGTCAGGGTGTCGGCCAGCGGCTGGCTGGCCCGGCGGAACTCGAGGACCTCGCGCTTGAGGCGGTAGATCGTGTTGGCGTCACCGCCGAGGTGGGAGGCGAACACCTGCTCCTCGATCTGCTCGAGGTCCCGGCGCACCTCCCGGTCGACGACGAGGTAGTTGTCGACGACGGAGTCCATGACGGCGTGGAGCACGGTCATGGCGCCGTGGCCGAGGCGCTCGGGCTCGGTCTCGAGGCGCTGGCGCACGCCGGCCAGCGGGTTGCCCTCACCATGCCGGACGGTCACGACGAAGCGGTCGCCGATGAAGAGCATGACCTCACCGGTCTCGATGTCGCTCGTCGCCTCGATGTAGCGCAGCGTCTTGAGGACGACGAACACCGACGACTCGTACTTCTCGATCTTGGCCCGCTGGTGTCCGTTGACCGCGTCCTCGACGGCGAGCGGGTGCAGGTGCAGCTCCTCGTTGACGAGGTCGAACTCCTGGTCGGTCGGGTCCTTGAGACCGATCCAGAGGAAGCCGTCCTGAGTGAGGCGCAGCACGTCGAGCTCATCGCTGAGGTCGCCGCAACCCTGCCGCCGGCCGTTGCGGTAGATGGCCTTGTCCACGATCACATCTCCTACTTCACCACGTCCGCTCGCCGACGTCTCGCAGGCTGGCGTATGCCGCCGGGCGAGGGTGCAGGGGCGGGCTAGGGTGGCGGTCGTGCCCACCGTCATCTTCGTGCGCCACGGGCGCTCCACCTCCAACACCGCCGGTACGCTCGCCGGCTGGATGCCCGGGGTCTTCCTCGACGAGACCGGGGAGGCACAAGCCGCCTCCGTCGGCCAGCGGCTCGCCGCAGCAGTGCTGCCCGTCGTCGAGGTCGTCAGCTCACCGCTCGACCGGTGCGTGCAGACCGCCGACCTGCTGGCCGCCCCGCTCCCGGACCACGTGGCCCGCAGCATCCACGAGGGACTGGGGGAGTGCCGCTACGGGGCGTGGACCGGGCGACCCATCGCGGAGCTCGCCAAGGAGGAGCTCTGGAAGGTCGTGCAGGACCGACCGAGCGAGGCGCGCTTCCCCGACTCGGCGGCATACCCCGCCGAGTCCATGGTGGAGATGCAGGACCGGGCGCTGCGCGCGGTCCGGGAGATCGACGCACGCATCCTCGAGACGCACGGCAAGGACGCGGTCTGGGTCGCGGTGTCGCACGGTGACGTCATCAAGTCGATCCTGTCGCACGCCACCGGCGCCCACCTCGACGACTTCCAGCGGATCAACGTCGACCCGGCCTCGGTGAGCGTCGTGCGCTACACGAGCCGCAAGCCGTTCGTGCTGCGGCTCAACGACGTCGGGGGCGACCTGACGGGGCTGCGACCGCCCGAGAAGCCTGCCGCCGAGGAGGGCGACGCCGTCGTGGGCGGGGGCGCCGGGACACCCGGAAGTGTCGGATAGGGTCGAGCGCATGACGGTCCAGGACTTCGATCCCGCTGACCGGTTCGTCGCCGGGACGGTCGGCCCGGCCGGCCAGCGGGCCTTCTACCTCCAGGCGAGCACCGGACCCCTCGTCGTCACCGTGGGCGTCGAGAAGCAGCAGGTCTCGATCCTCGCCGACCGCGTCAACGACGTGCTCGACCAGCTCGCGCCCGCCGCTGCCGTCGAGCCGGGCGAGCCCGGTGGGGCGCCCGAGGACACCGACCCGCTGCAGACGCCGTTCGACGAGGACTGGCACGTGCAGACCCTCTCCCTCGCCTGGGACGAGGAGGCGCAGAAGGTCGTCATCGAGTGCCACGACCACGACCCCGACGAGGTCGACGAGGACGCCGACGACGAGGTGGGTCCGCTCGGGCGCAACTCGATCCGGGTCGCCCTGACGCCGGCCGAGGCCCGCGCCTTCGCACGGCGCAGCAACGCGCTCGTCGCTGCCGGCCGCCCGCCGTGCCCCTTCTGCGGCAGCCCACTCGATCCCACGGGCCACATCTGCCCGCGGGCCAATGGCTACAAGCGCTGACGGCACCCCGCCGTCGGTCGACCTGACCGGCGAGCTCGAGGTCCTCGGGCGCATCACCGAGTCCTCGAACCTCGCTGTCGTCGCCCGCATCGCGAGCGTCCCCGGCGGTCACGTCATCTACAAGCCGGTCCGGGGCGAGCGACCGCTGTGGGACTTCCCCGATGGCACGCTGGCCGGCCGGGAGGTGGCGGCGCAGGTGGTCTCGGAGCTCGGCGGCTGGCACGTCGTGCCCTCGACCGTGCTGCGCGACGGCCCGCTCGGTCCCGGTTCGGTGCAGCTGTGGATCGGTGACCCGTTCGACCCCGTCGACGACGACGTCGTCGTCGACCTCGTGCCCGAGGGGCGCACGCCCGACGGCTGGCACGCGGTCTTCGACGGCGAGACACCCGGCGGCTCGGCCGTGACCGTCGTGCACTCGGGCGCCGACGACGTGCGGTCCCTCGCCGTGCTCGACGCCGCCCTCAACAACTCCGACCGCAAGGGCTCGCACTGCCTCCGGGACCGGGAGGGACGCCTCTGGGCCATCGACCACGGCGTGACGTTCTCGCCGACCCCGAAGCTGCGCACGGTGCTGTGGGGGTGGGCCGGGGAGCCGATCGTCGAGGACGACCTCTTGCGCCTGAAGCGCCTGCGGGACGCGCTCGCCGATGACGAGCCGCGGCAGCGGCTCCTCGCGCTGCTCCCGGAGGACGACGTGGACGCCCTGGCCCAGCGCGTCCGGCGGCTCCTCGACCGCGGCGTGCACCCCTTTCCCAGCCCAGACTGGCCCTCGGTCCCGTGGCCGCCGCTGTGAGGTGCGCGCGTCGCCGTGCGCGTGGTCGACCGCGCCGCGTCCGACCGGTCCCGACGGGTCACGCGCGCCGGGATAGAGTCTGCGCGTGAGAAGTTGGCCGATGCCGTTCGTCCCCAAGGTTCCCGGCAGTGCACCCGAGGTGCGAGTCCGCGACACGGCATCCGGAGAGCTCGTGCCCGCCGCCCGCGGTGACCTCGTCACCCTCTACGTCTGCGGCATCACGCCCTACGACGCCACCCACATGGGTCACGCGGCGACCTACGTCACCTTCGACCTGCTCGGTCGGGTCCTGCGCGACAGCGGGCACGCGGTGCGCTACGTCCAGAACATCACCGACATCGACGACCCGCTGCTCGAGCGGGCCGAGCGCGACGGCGTCGACTGGCGAGACCTCGCGACCCGCGAGATCGCGCTCTTCCGCGAGGACATGACCGCCCTGGCCGTCATCCCGCCCGACGAGTACCTCGGCGCCGTCGAGAGCATCCCCACCTTCGTCGGTCCCATCGAGAAGCTCGTCGCCGACGGCTGGGCGTATGCCGTGCCGGCGCCGGACGCCTCACGCGAGGGTGCGCAGGACCACTACTTCGACGTGGCCCGCGACCCTCGCTTCGGCTCGGTCAGCCACCTCGACGAGGCCGGCATGATGGAGGTCTTCGCCGAGCGCGGCGGCGACCCCGACCGTGAAGGCAAACGCAACCGCCTCGATGCCCTGCTGTGGCGCGCGCACCGCGAGGGCGAGCCCGAGTGGGACGGCGGCAGCCTCGGCTCCGGTCGTCCCGGGTGGCACATCGAGTGCGCCTGCATCGCGCTCGACCACCTCGGCATCCCCGTCGACGTCCAGGGTGGCGGCACGGACCTCGTCTTCCCGCACCACGAGATGAGCTCGGCGCACGGTCGTGCGCTCAGCGGCTCCGAGTCGTTCGCCGGGTCCTTCGTGCACCAGGGGATGGTGGGCCTCGACGGCGAGAAGATGAGCAAGAGCAAGGGCAACCTCGTCCTCGTCTCACAGCTGCGTCGCGACGGGGTCGACCCGATGGCGATCCGGCTGGCGCTGCTCGCCCGCCACCACGCGCACGACTGGATGTGGACCGACGGCCAGCTCATCGAGGCGCAGCAGCGGCTCGCCACGTGGCGCGAGGCGCTGTCGGGCAACGGCGGACCCGTCGCCGACCAGACGGTCGACGACATCCGGGCGGCCCTCGCCGACGACCTCGACAGCCCAAGGGCCCTCGAGGCCGTCGACCGCTGGGCCAGCCAGTCGCTGACCCGCGGGGGCGACGACCCGGGTGCTCCCGGTGTGCTCGGACGCGCGCTGGATGCGCTTCTCGGCGTGCGTCTCTGACCATCGTCTCCGATGGTCGAGCCGCAAGGTCAAGAGCGTGCCCCCGTGTGGGTGGCTCATCCCGTAGTCGACCAGCCGCGAACCCTCAACGAACTCCATCAGGGGTTCATAGCCGAGAGTGCGCGTCTACCATCGCGCCCACCGACGAACGTCGGTCACATGCACCTTCAAATGGTGGATGCCGTCCAGCGCCGGGATCTTCATGAGCCTCATGATGATGCCTGCTGGAATCCGGGCTAGACCAACTATTTCTCCTCGAACGGCATCCTGTCATCGGCACGAACGCGCGGATCGCGGCATTGGTACGGCGCGTCGTCCTGCAAGGGCCCCGGTCGCAAAGCGACCGGGGCCCCAGTGGGTCCACTTCAGGTCAGGCGAGGACCTTGTAGGTGACGACCAGACGGACGTAGCTGATGTCGTAGTCGTTGTCGTAGTAGCGGTTGGGGACGTACACCGTGGTCTCCACCACACGGGACGAGTTCACGACTCCTGCGGGCGCGACCGACCCCAGGGTGCGCCACGCGATCGTGGGGCTGGTGTAGATCTCGGGCGTGAACGCGTAGCTGCTCGTCCCCCACTTCGTGAACCCCGACGCGAGCTTCGAGGTGTCCATCGAGAAGCCGTAGCTCTGCAGCTTCAGCGAGCTGTAGCTGACGGCCGCCGGCAGCGTGAACCGGTAAACCCCGCCAGCAATCTCCAACCCGTAGTAGGAGTCGCACGTGTTGGCCAGCCACAGCCCGTACGGGTAGAAGTAGGAGGAGCCCAGGCTCGTCCAAGCACAGGAGTCGTCACTTCCCCCGGCGGAGTAGAACTGGCTGCCTCGCTTGTCCAACGTCGCGGTCTTGGTCACGAGCCGCTTGCTGCTGACCACGACGGAGTACTTCGCCGTGCTGCGGCGGTTACCGGCAGCGTCCTGCGCAGTCAGCGTCCAGTAGAAGGTGCCGGCACCGACCAGGGAACCTGCCGTGTTCCGGCCGTTCCAGGTGATGCTGGCCCGGCCGGCGGCGCGGTTGCCCGTCATCGACCGGACGACGCTGCCTCCGCCGGTGCGCACGGTCAGGGTGACCGTTGCGGATTCACTGAGGGTGAGGGCGGGAGAGAACGTGTCCCTGTAGGTGTCGGGGTAGGGGTAGAAACCAGTCCCGTTCCCCGTGATGGAACTCATCGTCGGGGCGACCTGGTCGACGCGGACACTGATGGCGGCAGCGCCCCGCAAGGTTCCCGCGTTCGTCGCCCGGCTCGTGACAAGCTCGACACGGTAGGTGCCGCTCGTGACGCGGGCAGCGCTGTTCGTCAGTCCGTTCCAGACGAAGGAGCGTGTGCCCGCGCTTAGCGTGCCCAGACTGGAAGGTCCGCGCACGACCGTGCCGGCGGAGTTGCGAACCTGCCACTTCACCGCTTCGGTGTCGGGAAGGTAGTAGGTCAGCTTCGTCGTGTCGGACCTGCCGTCACCGTTCGGGCTGAACACACTGGGACTGAGGGCTGTGAACTTCGGGTGCAGCGACTGGTTTCGGAAGGACACCGCAGCCGACGCCGGCCCGGCGCATACCGTCGCAGTCGAGCAGCTGACCGCGGTGACGGTGTGAGTGCCGTCCGCCAAGGCGCTGACCTCGAACGTGAACGCGAACGGTGCGCTGGTGTCAACGCCGCGACGCACCCCGTCGATGAAGAAGCCGACGGCGCCGCCGGGAGCGGTCGCGGTGAACGCGGCCGAACCCGACACCAGCTGCGAGGGCAGAGGTGAGGTGATGACGGGGGCAGCGTTCGTGACGGTCACCCCGACCTGGGCACCATCGGAGGCGCACAGGGTGGTGAGGCTGCAGTCCACGGCCCGAAGGGTGTGGCTGCCGTTGCCCAGACCCCACGTCGACCACGTGGTCCTGGCTGTTCCGGTTGCGCTGTCGGTGGTGACGGCCGACCCGAGCGGCGTGCCATCGACGTAGAAGCGAACCTTCGGCGCGGTCGAGGCGGCCGTCACTGTCACCGAGCCGTTCACCGATGACCCGTCAGTCGGGCTGGTGATGGCCGGGACAGAGTTGGGCGTGAAGCCATCGAGAGCGGCCTTGAAGTCCACCTGTCCCGTGCCGAGGCCCAGGCCGACGTATCCGTGCGCCGTGCCGACGATGGCTGCTCGCACGTCAGCGGCCTTCGCGGTGCGGCTGCGCGAGAACAGCAGGGCGGCTTCGGCAGCGACCAGCGGCGTCGAGAACGAGGTGCCGTCGCTCGTGTCGTAGTCCGGCTGGAAGAACGTGCTTCCAGCGACTGGGGACGTGCTCCGGATTCCCGTGCCGGGCGCAGCCACGCTCACCCACGACCCATACTGCGAGAACGGCGCCCGGTTGCCACCCGCATCGGTAGCGCCGACTGCGACCACGTTCGGATAGGCGGCCGGATACTGCGGCGTG
Source organism: Terrabacter sp. P2_E3 (assembly GCF_056403915.1). Classification (NCBI taxonomy): domain Bacteria; kingdom Bacillati; phylum Actinomycetota; class Actinomycetes; order Micrococcales; family Intrasporangiaceae; genus Terrabacter; species Terrabacter sp. P2_E3. The sequence goes on along the minus strand of NZ_JBFUEN010000001.1, from coordinate 213,954 downwards.
GTGGTGCCGTCATTCCCGGCAGCGGCGACCACGAGGGCGCCCTTGCTGACGGCGTATGCGACGGCGTCGGATTCCACCTGGTCCGGAGTGTCACCGGACAGACTCAGGTTGATGACGTTCGCGCCGTGGTCAGCGGCCCAGATGATGCCAGCAGCCTCAGCGTCGCCCCACACCTGCCCATACGGGTCGGCAACCTTCACGGCCAGGACGCTGGCACCCATGGAGGCGCCGGCGACACCAACGCCGTTGTCCCCGGTGGCGGCGGCGATCCCGGCGACGAAGGTGCCGTGGCCGATCTCGTCGGAAACGTCACTGGTCTGGTCGACCGCGTTGTACGAGCTGGCAACCCGCCCCGTCAAGTCCGGGTGGGAAACGTCCACGCCGCTGTCAACCACGGCGATACGCACGTCGGCGCTTCCGCGCTGTACGTCCCACCCGCCCGGAGCGGCGACGGCGTCGAGATAGGGCGCAGTCACTGCGTACTGCTCGTCGTTCGGCACGAACGACAGGGTTCGGCGCTGCACGACGTCCACTCGGGCGACGTCGCGACGCTGCCGCAGCTGACTGACGAGCCCGTCCGCGCGGTCCTTGGCAACCTCGAGCGAGACGGTCCCGAGCTGGGTCAGGGCGCGGCGCTGAACACCTCCCAAGGCCTTGGCCGACTGCGTCACGTCGCGCAGCGAGCTCAGTGACCTCGACCCGGACCGCATCTTCACCGACACCACCACCCGGCCGGGGTCCGCCTGAACGGCCAGCGCGCCGAGACGGGACCTTCCCGCGGACCCGGCCACCGTCTTCTGCCCCGAAGAGGCGACAGCATGCTTCTGCTCCAGCTGCTCCTTCTTGCTGCTGAGCGAGCCACCTTCATCCGCGGCGAACGCGGACGCCGGAGCGGCCAGCGCAAAAGCGACAACGGCAGCTACAACACATCGGCGCCTAGCGCCCATAGACAACCCCCTGCATGAACCGCGGGACCAACAAGATCAGACCGCGGGGATGTTCCCGCGCCAATCGCAGCGGGCGAGGGGCAACGTATCGACAAAGCCGGACACTCACGGGCGAAACGTTCAAATGTGGTGTGACGGCGCAAACCGGGACCGGCGAGAGCGTTCGCCCATCACCAGAGCCGGATGCGCACAACCATCGGCAGTCCGCCCAGCAAGCCTCACAGGCGATCCCGTAGAACTCCCCGGACTCCCTAGAGCTCCCAGGACTGAAGGGCGAGGCCTGCAGGCCAGAGGTCCCTCGGACGCGAGCACCGGGCAGTCGAGGGGCCGGGCGGCATACGCGCTCCGGCTGGCGACGGCTGCGCGGGGGGGAAGGGTCAGCGCCCGGTCTGGTCGTCGTCGCGCCCGCGGAGGTAGCGCTCGAACTCGCGCGCGATCGCGTCGCCGCTCGCCTCGGGCAGCTCGGCGGTGTCCTGCGCCTCCTCGAGGGACTGGACGTACTCGGCGACCTCCTCGTCGGACTGCGCGAGCTCGTCGACGCCGCGCTCCCACGCCCGGGCGTTCTCCTCGAGCTCGCCGTGCGGCACGGTGATGCCGAGGAGCGACTCGATGCGGCGCAGCAGGCTGAGGCTCGCCTTGGGTGACGGGGCGCCACCGGCGTAGTGCGGCACCGCGGCCCACGCGGAAACCGTCGGGATGCCCGCGTCGGAGGCCGCGTGGGTCAGCACGCCGACGATGCCGGTGGGGCCCTCGTAGCGCGAGGCCTCGACGTCGAAGCGGTGAATCGCCGCCTCGTCCTCGGCCGTGGCCGTGACCGGGATCGGTCGCGTGTGCGGCACGTCGGCGAGCAGGGCTCCGACGGTGACGATCGTCGTGACGCCGAGCTGGTCGGCGAGCTCGAGCAGCTCGATCGAGAAGGCCCGCCAGCGCATGGACGGCTCGATGCCCTGCACGAGCACGACGTCCCGGTCGAAGCCGGTCTCGGTCGCGACGAGGATGCGCGTCGTGGGCCAGGCCAGCATGCGCCGACCCTCCTCGAGCGACACGCGGGGGCGGTTGACCTGGAAGTCGTAGTAGTCCTCGGGGTCGAAGGCCGCGACGACCTCCGCGTCCCAGACCTCCGCGAGGTGGCGGACCGCGCTCGTGGCGGCCTCGCCGGCGTCGTTCCAGCCCTCGAAGGCCGCGATGAGCACCGGATCGGTCAGCTCCGGCACATCCTCGAACTCCAGCACCATGTCTCCTTCACCGTGGGCGCGCTCGCGTCCACACCTCCAGCCTAGGACCTGGCGCCACCGATGCGCCGGAGTCCCGCCGGCGGGCGCGCCCCACGCGTGAGGCCGGACGGGGTATGCCGTGCGCTGGCGTCGCGTGACCGCAGTGCGGGCGGCGACGCGCCGGACACGGCAGGTCCGTAGAATCGGGCCGGTCCCGTCACTCGGCACGAAACCCGTGCCGCCGAGAGGAGCCACGTTGTCCCAGTCGCAGCAGCGACCCGACGCCACCGAGAGCCTGACCGCCACCCTCGGTCAGCGCATCATGATCCTCGACGGCGCCATGGGCACGGCCATCCAGCGCGACCGGCCCGACGAGGCCGGCTATCGCGGGGAGCGCTTCGCGGACTGGCCGAGCGACGTCCAGGGCAACAACGACCTCCTGACGCTGACTGCGCCAGAGATCATCGCCGGGATCCACCGCGAGTACCTCGAGGCCGGCGCCGACATCATCGAGACGAACACCTTCAACGCCAACGCGATCTCGCTGTCCGACTACGGCATGGAGGAGCTCGCCTACGAGCTGAACTTCGAGGCCGCCGCGCTGGCCCGCCGCGAAGCCGACGCGATGACGGAGCGCGAGCCCGACCGGCCGCGCTACGTCGCAGGGGCGCTCGGGCCGACGACGCGTACGGCCTCGATCTCACCCGACGTCAACGACCCCGGTGCGCGCAACGTCTCCTACGACCAGCTCGTCGCGGCCTACCTCGAGGCGGCCCGCGGGCTCGTCGACGGCGGCAGCGACCTCATCTTCATCGAGACGATCTTCGACACGCTCAACGCCAAGGCTGCGATCTTCGCCGTCGAGACGCTCTTCGAGGAGCAGGGTCGCCGCTGGCCGGTCGTCGTCTCCGGCACCATCACCGACGCGTCCGGGCGCACCCTGTCCGGCCAGGTGACCGAGGCCTTTTGGGACTCGATCCGGCACGTGTCACCGCTCGCCGTCGGGCTCAACTGCGCCCTCGGTGCCAAGGAGATGCGCCCCTACATCGCCGAGATGGCCCGTCTGGCTGACTCGTTCGTCTCGTGCTACCCCAACGCCGGTCTGCCCAACGCCTTCGGCGAGTACGACGAGGCGCCCGACGAGACCGCGGGCATCGTCGGCGAGTTCGCCGAGGCGGGTCTCGTCAACCTCGTCGGCGGCTGCTGCGGGACGACCCCCGACCACATCGCCGCCATCGCGCGGGCCGTCGACGGCAAGCCCGTCCGCGAGCTCGCGACGAACGCTCCCGCGATGCGGCTGTCCGGGCTCGAGCCGTTCACCATCACCGACGACAGCCTCTTCGTCAACGTCGGAGAGCGCACCAACATCACCGGCTCGGCTCGCTTCCGCACGCTCATCAAGGACGGCGACTACGACACCGCCCTGTCCGTGGCCGCGCAGCAGGTCGAGAACGGCGCCCAGGTCATCGACGTCAACATGGACGAGGGGATGATCGACGGTGTCGCGGCCATGGACCGCTTCCTCAAGCTCGTCGCGAGCGAGCCCGACATCAGCCGCGTGCCCGTCATGGTCGACTCCTCGAAGTGGGAGGTCATCGAGGCCGGGCTCAAGTGCGTGCAGGGCAAGGCGATCGTCAACTCGATCTCCCTCAAGGAAGGCGAGGAACCGTTCCTCCGGCAGGCCCGGCTCGTGCGCAAGTACGGCGCCGCCGCGGTCGTCATGGCCTTCGACGAGGACGGCCAGGCCGACTCGCTCGAGCGCCGCCAGCAGATCTGTTCGCGCGCCTACCGCCTGCTCACCGAGGAGGTCGGCTTCCCGGCCGAGGACATCATCTTCGACCCCAACGTCTTCGCCGTCGCCACCGGCATCGAGGAGCACGCCTCGTACGGCCTCGACTTCATCGAGGCGACGCGCTGGATCAAGGAGAACCTTCCCGGGGCCAAGGTGTCCGGTGGCATCTCCAACGTGTCGTTCAGCTTCCGCGGCAACAACCCCGTGCGCGAGGCGATCCACGCCGTCTTCCTCTACCACGCGATCGCCGCAGGCCTCGACATGGGCATCGTCAACGCGGGCGCCCTGGCGGTCTACGACGAGGTCGACGCGGAGCTGCGTGACCGTATCGAGGACGTCGTGCTCAACCGGCGCCCCGACGCCGCGGAGCGGTTGCTCGAGATCGCGGAGGAGTACAACAAGGTCGGTCAGGCGGTGGAGGTCAGCGAGGAGGAGTGGCGCGCCCTGCCGCTGGGCGAGCGCATCACGCACGCGCTCGTCAAGGGCATCGACGCGCACGTCGAGGCTGACACCGAGCTGCTCCGCGCCGAGATCGCCGAGCGCGGCGGCCGACCCATCGAGGTGATCGAGGGTCCGCTCATGGACGGCATGAACGTCGTCGGAGACCTCTTCGGCGCCGGCAAGATGTTCCTCCCGCAGGTCGTCAAGAGCGCGCGCGTCATGAAGAAGGCCGTCGCCTACCTCATCCCGTTCATCGAGCAGGAGAAGATCGACGACCCCTCCCTGGCAACGCAGAAGGACACCAACGGCACGATCGTCATGGCCACGGTCAAGGGCGACGTCCACGACATCGGCAAGAACATCGTCGGGGTCGTGCTCCAGTGCAACAACTACGAGGTCATCGACCTGGGCGTCATGGTCCCGGCGCAGAAGATCCTCGACGCGGCGCGCGAGCACGACGCCGACATCATCGGGCTCTCGGGGCTCATCACGCCCTCGCTCGACGAGATGGTCGGCTTCGCCGCCGAGATGCAGCGCCAGGGCCTGACCATTCCGCTCCTCATCGGTGGCGCGACGACCTCGCGCGCCCACACGGCGGTCAAGGTCGACCAGAAGTACGACGGTCCGGTCGTCTGGGTCAAGGACGCCTCGCGCTCGGTGCCGACCGCCGCGGCCCTGCTCAGCGACGAGCTGCGGCCCACCCTCATGGCCAAGGTCAAGGAGGACTACGACTCGCTGCGGGCCCGTCACGCGGGCAAGGCGGACCGGCCGCTGCTCGCGCTCGAGGACGCCCGGTCGCGACGCACGCCGGTCGACTGGTCCGGCTACCGTCCGCCGCACCCGCACCTGCTGCTCCAGCAGGACCACGACGTCTCCTCGATCACCCGCTCGCACCGGATCTCGCAGCACGTCAAGGTGTTCCGCAGCTATCCCCTCGGTGAGCTGCGTCGCTACATCGACTGGCAGCCGTTCTTCAACGCGTGGGAGATGAAGGGCAGCTTCCCCGACATCCTCAACAACCCGGCCAGCGGCCAGGCCGCGCGCAAGCTCTACGACGACGCGCAGGCCATGCTCGACCAGCTCATCGAGGAGCGGTGGCTGACCGCCAACGGCGTCATCGGCTTCTTCCCGGCCAACTCCGTGGGCGACGACGTCGAGGTCTACCTCGACGACGCCCGCACCGAGCCCCTCGCCGTGCTGCACCACCTGCGCCAGCAGGGCGACCACCGCGCCGGTGTGCCCAATCGCTCGCTCGCCGACTACGTCGCCCCGAAGGGGACGCAGGACTGGGTCGGTGGCTTCGCGGTCACGGCCGGTCTCGGCGGCGCCGAGCGGGTCGCGGCGTTCCGGGCCGACCTCGACGACTACAACGCGATCCTGCTCGAGTCGCTCGCCGACCGCCTCGCCGAGGCGTTCGCCGAGCGCATGCACGAGCGGGTCCGCAAGGAGTTCTGGGGCTACGCGCCCGACGAGCACCTCGACAACGTCGCGCTCATCAAGGAGCAGTACGCCGGCATCCGCCCGGCGCCCGGTTATCCCGCCTGCCCCGAGCACACCGAGAAGGAGACGCTCTGGCGCCTGCTCGACGTGGAGGCCAACACGGGCATGACCCTGACGGAGAGCATGGCCATGGCGCCCGGCGCCTCGGTCTCTGGCTGGTACTTCTCGCACCCGCAGTCGCAGTACTTCGTCGTGGGCCGGCTCGGCCGCGACCAGGTGCAGGACTACGCCGACCGCAAGGGCTGGACGCTGGCCGAGGCCGAGCGCTGGCTGTCCGCGAACCTCGCCTACGACCCGGAGGACTGACCCGGTGACCCTCTCGCACACCGCCGACCCCGACCGCACGGTGCCGGCCCTGCCGGCGGCCGTCCTGTGGGACATGGACGGCACCCTCGTCGACACCGAGCCCTACTGGATCCAGGCGGAGCACGAGCTCGTCGCGGCCCACGGGGGTGTCTGGAACGACGAGTTCGCCCACCAGCTCGTCGGCAACGCACTCGAGGTCTCGGCACAGCTGATCATCGACCAGTCGGGGATCCCGCTGACGGTGCCCGAGATCATCGATGCCCTGCTCGAGCGGGTCATCGCCCAGGTCGAGCGGCGCGTCCCATGGCGTCCCGGAGCGCGTGAGCTGCTGCTCGAGCTCGGCGACCTCGGGGTGCCGTCCCTGCTCGTGACGATGTCGTGGCGCTCGCTCGCCGACACGGTCGTGAGGCGCCTGCCGGAGGGCGCCTTCGACCACCTCGTGACCGGGGACGAGGTCAGCCACGGCAAGCCGCACCCGGAGCCCTACCTCGCGGCGGCCCGCCTCGTCGGGGCCGACCCGGCGGACTGCATCGCCATCGAGGACTCGCCTGCCGGGGTGCGGTCCGCGACCGCCGCCGGGGTGCCGACGATCGCCATCCCGCACGTGGTGCCCGTGCCCGCGATCGACGGTGCCGTCCATCTCGACACGCTCGCCGGGGTCGGTGCGGCCGACCTCACGACGATCGTGTCGCGCCTGCGCTCTCCTCACTGAGGCGCGCCAGCGTCCGCAGCTGACGCCGCATCATCACGAGGTCGCCCCAGGCGAGAGCGGTCGACCGCGCCCGCGCGAGGGCCGACTCGGCCCGGGGGAGTGCGATGTCGCCGCGCAAGGTCGTCCTGGCCTCCGGCCCGCCTGGGAGCGGGACCGTCTGGTAGACGAGCGGCAGCCGCCCGAACAGGCGTATGCCGGTCGGCGCGGTGATCTCGAGGGCGAGCAGGTCGTCGGGCACCCAGTCGACGAGGGTGAAGATCGTCGCGAAGCGCTGCCCGACGGCGAGGCTCTCCAGTCCGGGCGTCAGGGCGCGTGGGCTCCGGCGACCGAGGTTGTCGACGAGGTCGTAGCTGTAGGGCGCGACGCGCAGCTGGCAGAGCCAACGGAAGACGACCGCGGGCTCGGCACGGACCGTCACCGCACGGCTGACGACGGGACCGGCATGGCCCACCAGGTGGCCCGGGCGGGCTGATGCGCCGAACTCGCCCCAGCGCCAAGGGAGCCCGTCGCGCTCCGCGGGTCCGCGGGCGGAGCCGGTGCTCACCGGCGGCCCTTGCGCTTCGGGACACCTCCACGCGGCGCGCCCTTGCGCCCGGTCTGCTGGGCGCGCCGGGAAGTGCCGTGGGCGCGGGATGTGGCCGAGCTCTTGGCGGTCTTCGAGGTCTTGGCGGGCTTGGCGTGTCCGCGCTGCTCGGTCGGCCCGTCCGAGCCGGACGGCGAGGCCGCGTCGGACGGCCCGCCACGGGTGCTGCGCTCCGTGCGGCCGCGGACGATGCCGATGAAGTCCTCGATGCGCGGGTCGTCGTCGTCGACCCTCCAGGCAAGGCCGACCCGTGAGGGTGCGACCCCGGTCACGGGGCGGTGGACGACGTCCTTGCGGTGGTGCAGGCGGGCGACCGACATCGGCACGACGACGATCCCGGAGCCGGTGGCCACCACGGACACCGCCTGCTTCGTCGTCATGGGCGGCATGGCTGTCGCCCGGTCTCGGGTCTCTGGCGTCGCGACGGCCGTCCACTCAGGGACGAGTGCGGGGTCCTGCATGAGGACCTCCTCGCCGAGGTCGGCGACGTCGACCTCGTCGAACGCGGCGATGACGTGCTCCTTGGCCACGACGACGACCGGGACCTCCTCGTAGAGGGGGATGACGTGCAGACCGTCGCGGTCGACCGGCAGCCTCAGGAGCACCATGGACGATGTCCCGTCGCGCAGGTGGGCCAGGGCATCGGCGTCCTCGACGGGTGCCGCCTCGAGGGGAGAGTCCGGCAGGCGCTGGCCCCACACGCGCAGCCACTTGTCCGGCGTCACGCCGGGCACGAACTCGACGCGGAACGGATCCGTCATGGTGTGCCTTCGCGGTCGGGGCAGGTCGCTCCCGAGGCTAGTCCACGTGGACATGTCGCCCGAGTGCGGAGGGGACACCGCCGGACGCCGTGCGACACCCGTGGCGGGCCACGGGCCGGGGACAGGCCGGGCGAGAGCGGGCAGGCGTGGTCGGGCGACGCCCTAGGCTGGACCCATGCCCACGCCGAAGCCGCAGACCATGAAACCCCAGACGGCCGCGAAGAAGCTCGGCGTCCTGCTGTCCGAGACCCCCGCCGACTTCCAGGAGGGCGTCGTCAGCCGCACCGACCTCAACGCGTTGCAGGCCGAGCCGCCGGAGTGGCTCGCGACGCTGCGCCGCAACGGACCCCACACCCGCCAGGAGACGGCCCGGCGACTCGGCATCTCCAACTCGGGCCTGACCCGCGGCGGGGTCGGAGAGCACCTGACGACCGACGAGATCAAGGCCGTCATCGACGAGATGCCCGCCTGGCTCGTGGCCGAGCGCGAGATCTTCGCGCAGGTCCGCGCCGAGGACGCGCGCCTCAAGGCACGCGACACCGGACGGCCCTGATCCCATGAGCGAGACGGTCCGGACGTTCCGCACCACCCTCGAGGCCACGGGTGGCAACAACGTGGGCATCGTGGTCCCTGACGAAGTCATGGCGGCCTTCGCCCGCGGCAAGCGGGTGCCCGTATCCGTGACCGTGGACGGTGGCTACACGTACCGGACCTCGATCGCCTCCATGGGCGGTCACTTCCTCGTGTCCTTCAACGCCGAGACGCGGGCCGCGACCGGGCGTGGCGCCGGTGACGAGGTGGAGGTCCGGCTCGAGGTCGACGACGCACCGCGCGAGGTCGAGGTGCCCCAGGCGCTCCGGGCGGTCCTCGACGCCGACCCCGCTCTCACGGCCGCCTGGACGGCTCTGTCCGCCAGCAAGCAGAAGGCGCATGCCCTCGCCGTGTCCTCGGCCAGGACCGACGAGACCCGCGAGCGGCGACTGTCGCAGGTGGTCGAGACCCTCCGGGACGGTGGCCGGCCCTAGGTCAGCTCGTCGCGGCGACGCGTCAAGGAGGCCGACTCGGCCGTGTTGCCCGCCAGCTCGATCGCCCGGGTGTACGCCGCCCGCGCCTCATCGCCGCGACCCATCCGGCGCAGCAGGTCGGCCCGGACCGCGTGGTAGGCGTGATAGCCGGACAACGGTTCCCCGAGAGGCTCGACGACGGCCAGCGCCACCTGCGGTCCGTCGAGCTCGGCGAGGGCGACCGCCCGGTTCAGCGCGACGACCGGCGAGGGTTCCAGGTCGTGGAGCTGGTCGTAGAGGGCGACGACCTGTGACCAGTCGGTGTCGCGCATGGTGCGAGCCGAGGTGTGCACGGCGTTGATGGCGGCCATGACCTGGTAGCGACCCGGAGCCGCCCCCGCATCGAGTCGCTCACGCACGAGACGGTGGCCCTCGGCGATCAGGGCCCGGTCCCAGACGCTGCGGTCCTGCTCGTCGAGGGGGACCAGCTCACCGCCCGGTGAGACCCGGGCAGTCCGGCGGGCGTCGGTGAGCAGCATCAGGGCGAGGAGGCCGGCCACCTCGCCGTCGTCGGGCAGGAGGTCGCGGAGCATCCGGGTGAGCCGGATCGCCTCGCCGGTGAGGTCCTGGCGGATCGGATCGGTGTCCGCACCGGAGGTGAGGTAGCCCTCGTTGAAGACGAGGAAGAGCACAGCGAGCACGCCGGAGACCCGAGTCGGCAGGTCCTCCGCGGTCGGCACCCGGTACGGGATGCGCGCGGCCGCGATCTTGGCCTTGGCCCGGGTGAGGCGCCGAGCCATCGCGGACTCCTGCACGAAGAAGGCCCTCGAGATCTCGGGCACGGTCAGGCCACCGACCATTCGCAGCGTCAGGGCGACCCGCGCCTCCATCGCGAGCGCGGGGTGACAGCACGTGAAGACGAGTCGGAGCCGGTCGTCGTCGAGGACGCCGAGCGGCTCGGCCTCGTGGTCGTCGTGCACCATGGCTGCCTCCTGGTGCTTGTGGTCACGCTTGCTCTCGCGCCGGATCCGGTCGATCGCCTTGCGGTTGGCGGTCGTCGTCAGCCACGCGCCCGGGTTCGGGGGTGTGCCCTCGGCCGGCCACCGCTCGACGGCGGTCGCGAACGCCTCGGCCGCGGCGTCCTCGGCGAGGCCGAGATCACCGAACCGCCGGGTCAGGGAGGCGACGACCCGGGCCCACTCGTCGTGGTGGGCCCGGGTGAGCTCGTCGCGGACGTCGGGTGGGCTCACAGGAACGGACGCACCTCGATCTTGCGGTTGCACGCCCGGGAGCCCTCGGCGGCGAGCCTGAGCACCACGTCGAGGTCCGGCGCCTCGAGGATCCAGAAGCCGGCGAGGTACTCCTTCGACTCGACGAAGGGCCCGTCGGTGAAGACTGCCTCGCTCCCTCGGTTGTCGACGACCGTCGCTGGGTCCGGGGAGCCGAGGCCCCCGGCGAAGACCCAGTACCCCTCGGACCGGAGCCGGTCGTTGAAGGCGTCGACGGCGGCCTCCTCGGTGGCGGTCTCGGGGCCGGTGCCGTCGTCGATCACGGATACGAGGTACTGCATGTCGGATCATCTCCTGTGCCTCGGGCCGCCCATCGCGGGCGGGCTCTCACCTCTGCTACGAACACCTCGGTCCGGATCGGACAGCGCGGGCGGGACTGATTCTGCTGGGTGGCAGGGACTCCGTGCCGAGCTCAGCGGTGCTGGGCCGTCCAGGCCCCGGCGTTCGCCGCCTCGGCGATGAGGTCGGCGACCTCGGCGTGGTTCTCACGGACGAGCCCGGTCGTCACGCGCACGTGGCCTTCGGGTCCGGCGACGTGCTCGACCGAGAACGGTGACCCCGGGGTCACCGCGGTGCCTTGGCTCGCGAGCCGGAGCACCGCTGCGGCCTCGTCGCGCACCGGCACCCAGATGTTGAGCCCGTCGGTGCCGGGCACCTCGATGCCGTGCTCCGCGAGGCGACCGACGACGAGCTCCCGACGACGGGCGTACTCGGCACCGGCCGATGCGATCCCGCGCGCGCAGACCTCGTCGCGGAGCAGGCCGGCGAGGACCCGCTGGAGCAGCCGGCTCGTCCAGCCCTGCCCGATGGCCCGCGCGTGCCGCACCGGGGCGAGCAGCGCGTCCGGGCCGCTCAGCGCGGCGATCCGCAGGTCTGGACCGTGCGACTTGCTGAAGCTGCGGATGTGCAGCACCTGGTCGGGGATCCACCGACCGAGGCTGGTCGCGGCCGACGTCGAGATCGGGCCGCTCGAGTCGTCCTCGATGACGATGCAGTCACGGCCCTCGAGCAGCGCAGCGAGTCGTCGCGCCCGGGTCGGCGACATGGACACGCCGGTCGGGTTCTGTCCTCGAGGCTGGATGACCACCGCTGCGGGTCGGCGCGGCAGCAGGGACTCGACGGCGTCAAGGTCGAGGCCCGTCTCGTCGAGCGGCACGCCGACGACCGCGACCCCCCGGTCCTCGAGCAGGTCGAGCAGGGGAGGGAACCCCGGGTTCTCGACGAGCACGAGGTCACCCGGGCGCAGCAGTGCCCGGGTGAGCAGGTCCAGCGCGTCCATCGCGCCGTCGACGACGAGGAGGTCGTCGGCGGCATACGGCCAGTCGCGCACGAGCTCCTGCCGTAACTCGTCGAGCACGGGGTCGTCGAGATAGCTGCTCGGCGTCGTCGGGTCGGTCAGTGCGGACAGCACCGGCACGAGCGGGGGCAGCAGGGCGCTGTCGGGGATGCCGGTTGACAGGTCGAGGCTCACCGGCGACTCGTGCCGCAGCGCCCGCGTGTAGCGCTCGCCGCCTCGGGCCGTGGGCGCCACGGTCGTGCCCCGGCGGCCGTCCGACCGGATGGTCCCCGACCGGGCGAGCAGCTGCCAGGCCGCGCTCACGGTCGTCGGCGACATCATCAGCTCCTCGGCGACCCGGCGGATCGGGGGAAGCTGGTCGCCCGGCACGAGGGTGGCGTCGCGGATCGCCCGGGACACGGCCTGCGCGAGGCCCTTGGCGGTCGGGGCGTCGAGGCGCTCCTCGATCGAGGAGATGACGGCACGCATGTTCGTAACATAGCAATCGATGCTTTGTATGGGGTCAGAGTGGCACGTAACGTGAGGTGCATGACGACCTCCACCGTGACGTCCATCGACCACTGGATCTCCGGCGCCCGCGTGCCCGGCACCTCCGGGCGCACCGCCCCGGTGCACGACCCGGCGACCGGCCGCCAGACCGGCGAGGTGCCGCTCGCCTCCACCTCCGAGGTGGACGACGCCGTCAAGACCGCGGTCGCCGCCGGACGCGACTGGCGCACCAGCTCTCTGTCGCGGAGGGCTGCCGTCCTCTTCGCCTTCCGCGAGCTGCTGCACACGCGCACCGACGAGCTGGCCGCGATCGTCACCGCAGAGCACGGCAAGGTACTCTCCGACGCGGTCGGCGAGATCGCCCGCGGCCTCGAGAACGTCGAGTTCGCCACCGGTGTACCGCAGCTGCTCAAGGGCGGCTTCTCGGAACAGGCCGCGAGCGGTGTCGACGTCTACAGCATCCGCCAGCCGCTCGGCGTCGTCGCCGGCGTCACGCCCTTCAACTTCCCCGTCATGGTGCCGCTCTGGATGTGCGCCAACGCCATCGCCTGCGGCAACAGCTTCGTGCTCAAGCCCAGCGAGAAGGACCCCTCGGCCGCGCTCTTCCTCGCCGAGCTCTGGAAGGAGGCCGGCCTTCCCGACGGCGTCTTCACCGTCGTCCACGGCGACAAGGAGGCCGTCGACGCGCTCCTCGACCACGACGACATCGCGGCGGTCAGCTTCGTCGGCTCGACCCCCATCGCGAAGTACATCTACGAGCGCGGCACCGCCAACGGCAAGCGGGTCCAGGCTCTCGGCGGCGCGAAGAACCACGCGCTCGTGCTGCCCGACGCCGACATCGACATGGCGGCCGACGCCATCGTCTCCGCCGCGTACGGCGCCGCGGGTGAGCGGTGCATGGCCCTGTCCGTCGCGGTCGCCGTCGGTGACGTCGGCGACGACCTCGTCTCCGCGATCTCCAGCCGCCTGCCGAAGCTCACCGTCGGGCCGGGCTCGGCGGAGGGCACCGACATGGGTCCGCTCATCACCCGCGAGCACCGGGACAAGGTGGCCGGCTACGTGGCGGCCGGAGCGGAGGCCGGGGCCACGGTCGTCGTCGACGGACGCGAGCAGGACGTCCCCGAGGACGGCTTCTTCCTCGGCATGACCCTGCTCGACGACGTGACGCCGGACATGACCGTCTACCGCGACGAGATCTTCGGGCCGGTCCTGTCGGTCGTGCGCGTCGCCACCTACGACGAGGGTCTGGCGCTCATCAACCGCAACCCGTACGCCAACGGCACCGCGATCTTCACCCGCGACGGTGGCGCCGCGCGCCGCTTCCAGAACGAGGTCGAGGTCGGCATGGTCGGGATCAACGTGCCGATCCCCGTCCCGGTCGCCTACTACTCCTTCGGCGGCTGGAAGGACTCGCTCTTCGGCGACACCCACATGTACGGACCCGAGGGCATCAACTTCTACACGCGCGGCAAGGTCGTGACGCAGCGGTGGCCCGACCCGGCCACCTCGACCGTCGACCTCGGCTTCCCGCGCACCCGCTGAGAGAGAAGGACCCACCCATGACCGACCTCGACCAGCGCAGCGTCATCGCCGACCTCCTCGATGGGATGACGGAGCAGCAGGTGCGCACCCTCGACCGCGACCACGTCTTCCACTCGTGGTCGGCCCAGGGACTCATCGACCCGCTGCCCATCGCCCGGGCCCAGGGCTCCTACTTCTGGGACTACGACGACAAGCGCTACCTCGACTTCAGCAGCCAGCTCGTCAACGTCAACATCGGCTACAACCACCCGAAGGTCGTCGCCGCGATCCAGGAGCAGGCGGCCCGTCTCGCGACGATCGCGCCGTCCTTCGCCAACGACGCCCGCAGCGAGGCCGCCCGGCTCATCACCGAGGTCGCGCCCGACGGGCTGTCCGCGGTCTTCTTCACCAACGGTGGGGCCGAGGCCAACGAGAACGCGATCCGGATGGCCCGGCTGCACACGGGCCGGCACAAGGTGCTCGCGACATACCGCAGCTACCACGGCGCCACGGGCGGCTCGATCACCCTGACCGGCGACCCGCGGCGCTGGCCCTCGGAGCCCGGCCTGTCGGGGATCGTCCACTGCTGGGGCCCCTACACCTATCGTTCGGCCTTCCACTCCGAGTCCGAGGAGCAGGAGCGCGACCGTGCGTTGTCGCACCTGCGCGACACGATCATGGTCGAGGGTGGGCACACGATCGCCGCGATCATCCTCGAGACCGTGGTGGGCACCAACGGCATCCTCGTCCCGCCGGACGGCTACCTCCAGGGCGTCCGTGACCTCTGCGACGAGCACGGGATCATCCTCATCGCCGACGAGGTCATGGCCGGCTTCGGGCGGTGCGGCGAGTGGTTCGCCGTCGACCACTGGGGCATCCGCCCCGACCTCATCACCTTCGCCAAGGGCGTCAACTCCGGCTACGTCCCGCTCGGGGGCGTCGTCATCTCGGACGAGATCCGGGCGACCTTCGACCAGCGCGCCTTCCCGGGCGGACTGACCTACTCGGGTCACCCGCTCGCCTGCGCCTCGGCCGTCGCCTCGATCAACGCGTTCCGCGAGGAGGGCATCATCGAGAACGCCCGGAGCCTCGGCACCGACGTCATCGGCCCGCGCCTGCGCGAGATCGCGGCGAAGCACCCCAGTGTCGGCGACGTCCGCGGCCTGGGCGTCTTCTGGGCCGTGGAGCTCGTGCGCGACCGCGAGACGCGTGAGCCGCTCGTGCCCTACAACGCCTCGGGTGAGGCGGCCGCGCCGATGGCGGCCTTCGCCGCGGCCTGCAAGGAGCGCGGGCTCTGGCCGTTCACCCACTTCAACCGCACCCACGTCGTGCCCCCGTGCACGACGACCCCGGCGGAGGCCGAAGAGGGGCTGGCAGTGCTCGACGAGGCGCTCGACGTCGCCGACGAGTTCACCGTCTGAAGGCTCTCGCCTCCAGCCGACGCCAAGGGCGCACGTATGCCGCCGGGCCCGCCCGGCGGCATACGTGCTCGGTCGTCGAGTGGGGTCAGGCGTCGAGCTCGACGAGCCCGGTGACGGACGGGTCGACGGCGCGCTGGGCGGCGTCGACGGGCAGCGGCGGGGGAGTGCCACCCCACGCCGGGCACAGCGCGCGGTGGTCGCACCAGTCGCACAGCCGGCTCGGGCTGGGACGCCAGTCACCCGTCGACGCGGCTCGCTCGATGGCCTGCCAGAGCGCCTTGACCTTGCGCTCGGTGCCGAGCAGGTCCTGCTCGTCGGGCTCGTAGGCGACGATCTCGCCGTTGCCGAGGTAGACGAGCTGGAGGCGCTTGGGGATGACGCCGCGCTGGCGCCAGAGCACGAGCGCGTAGAACTTCATCTGGAAGAGGGCCTTGGCCTCGAAGTGCTCGGAAGGCGAGCGGCCCGTCTTGTAGTCGACGACGCGCATCGCTCCGCCCGGGGCCACGTCGAGCCGGTCGACGTAGCCGCGCAGGACGAGCCCGTCGACCTCGGTCTCGACGTAGAGCTCGCGCTCGGCCGGCTCGAGCCGCGTCGGGTCCTCGAGACCGAACCACGTCTGGAGCAGCGTCGCTGCGCCGGCGAACCACTCGTCGGTGCGACCGCCGTGCTCGGCGAGCAGGTCGAGCATCGCCGGCTCCTCCTCGGCGAGGCGCTCCCACTCCTGGGGGACGAGCCCCACCGCGGCGTCGATGGTGCGCTCGGTCGCGGGGAGGTCGAAGAGCCGCTCGAGGACGGCGTGGACGAGCGTGCCCCGAGCCGTCGCCTGCGTGGGCGCCGACGGGAGCTTGTCGATGACCCGGAAGCGATAGAGCATCGGGCACGACATGAAGTCGGAGGCCCGACTGGGGGACAGCGCTGCAACCATGGGGCGACTGTATGCCGCGGGGCCGACACCGCACGGCCGGCACCCACAGCCCACGCACGGGACCGGCACAGGGAGGCGGGTCAGGCAGGGCATAGGGTCGAGCCCATGAGCACTCCCGCCCGCCCGGACACCTCCCACGGGTGGCGGATCGGCAGCCTAGCGGGGACCCCGGTCTACCTCGGTCGGTCCTGGCCGGTCATCGCCGTGCTCATCGTCGTCGTCTTCGGGCCCAACCTGTCGAGGTCCGACCGCGGTGCGTCCTACGGCTACCTGCTCGCCGCGGCCTACGCCGTGCTGCTGCTCGTCTCGGTGCTCGTGCACGAGGCTGCCCACGCCTTCGCGGCCCGGTGGCGAGGACACCCGGTCAGCCGGATCGTCGCCGACGTCTGGGGCGGTCACACCGTCTACGACGCGACCCGCACCTCGCCGAGCACGACGGCCATCGTCGCCGTCGTCGGGCCGCTGTCCAACCTCGCGCTCGCCGGGGTCGTCTGGGGCCTGCGGGCTCTGACGACGAACGAGACCGCCCTGACCCTCCTCGGCATCGTCGCCTTCGCCAACGTCCTCGTCGGCGTCTTCAACCTCCTCCCGGGCCTGCCCCTCGACGGCGGCCAGATCGTCAGCGCCCTCGTGTGGCGCGCCACGGGGAGCAAGGGGCGCGGCCTCGTCACGGCGGGGTGGCTCGGACGCGTCGTCGCGGTGCTGACCGTCGCGTGGTTCGCCCTGCGTCCCCTCGCCGAGGGCCGGGCGCCCGAGATCTTCGACCTCGTCTGGCCGTTCGCCATCGCCTTCTTCCTCTGGCAGGGCGCGACGGGGGCGATCCGGGCCGGTCACATCCACGAGGCGACCGCCGGGCGCGCGACCGACGTGCTCGAGCCGCTGTCCCTCGTCGCGGGCACGGCGACCGTGGCCGAGGTCGAGACCGCGGTGGCCTCCGGGGCGTGGGTGGCTGCAGCGGACCCGACGGGGTGGCCGCTCGGTGTCGTCGACGCCGACTCCGCGGCCGGCGTGCCTGTCGACAGCCGGGCGCGCACGGCGATCGCGTCGGTCACGCTGGCCCAGCCGGCGTCGTGGGTCGTCGCCCTGCCGCCGGAGGCCGTGCTCACCGACCTCATCCGGGTCATGAGCGATCGCGAGCTCTCGCTCGCCGTCGTCGTCGACGAGGCCACCCGCGACATCCGCGGGCTGGCGAGCGCGGAGCGCATCAACGCGGTCGTCGGCGCCGAGCTGGCCCGTCGCGGTCGTCGCTGACGCGCGTCCACGAAGTCGCCGCTGGATGCCGGTGCCGAGGGCGTATGCCGTCGGGCGCGGTTCCCGAGGCATGTCCCGTGACGCTCGTCTTCCCGGCGAGCGCCTCGATGCCGTCCGCCGTCCACACCCCCTCGTCGGCTCGGCCGGTCGTCCACAGGGGTGGCGCGCTCGGCAGCGAGCCCGGCACGGACGCGTCACCGTTGGCGCAGGGCCCGACGAGCGGGCCGGAGGGAGGCACCATGAGGACGAGCCGGAGCGAGACGACGACGGGCACTGGCGCGGTCGCGTCCCGGTCCGCGAGGAGCCCACGTCGACGTGCGCCCGAGGGGACCGCCGACGAGGCGACGCCGGACGCCGCGTCGGTGCCGGGGCGCAACGAGGTCGTCCTGAGCGGGCGGCTCGGCGCCGAGGCGGAGGAGCGCGAGCTGCCGAGCGGTGACCGCATCGCGACGCTGCGCGTCGTCGTGCCTCGCGAGCCGCCGCCCGGGCGCCGCCGCGCGACCGCCGACGAGCCCAGGCGGGCGACGGTCGACACCATCGACGTCGTGTGCTGGACGGCGGCAACCCGTCGGAGCGCGCTCCGTCTGCGCGGGGGCGACGTCGTCGAGGTCGAGGGCGCGCTCCGTCGGCGGTTCTTCGGCGGGGCGGCAGGTCGCCAGAGCCGCTACGAGGTCGAGGCGACGGCCCTCCGCAGGGTGTCCGGAGGAGGTCGCGCCGGCACCTAGACTGTGCTCCCATGACCGCTCCCACGACCGACGCCGAGCAGCCCGACGCCGAGCACGCCAGGCCCGACGCCGAGCCCGACGCCGAGCCCGACACGAGCGGGGGTCCGGAGCGGTCCGACGTCCCGGGCGCGCACGACCGCCGTGGCGTCTTCGAGGTGGGGGAGCGCATCCAGCTGACCGACCCGAAGGGTCGTCTGCACACGATCACGCTCGAGCCCGGGCGCGAGTTCCACACGCACCGCGGCTTCCTGCGCCACGACGACCTCATCGGCTCCCACGACGGCTCCGTCGTGACGAACACCGCCGGGGTCGAGTACCTCGCCCTGCGGCCGCTGCTCAGCGACTACGTCATGTCGATGCCCCGCGGCGCGGCGGTCGTCTACCCGAAGGACTCGGGCCAGATCGTGCAGATGGCCGACATCTTCCCGGGGGCGACGGTCGTCGAGGCCGGCGTCGGCAGCGGTGCGCTGTCGATGTCGCTGCTGCGCGCCATCGGTGAGCGCGGCCGCCTGCTGTCGTTCGAGCGTCGCGAGGACTTCGCGGAGATCGCCCGCGGCAACGGCCGCGCGTTCTTCGGCGGTGACCACCCGGCCTGGACCGTCACGGTCGGTGACCTCGTCGAGTCGCTCCCGTCCGTCGCCGAGGCCGGGACCGTCGACCGGGTCGTGCTCGACATGCTCGCGCCCTGGGAGTGCCTCGACGCCGTCTCCGACGCGCTCATCCCCGGCGGCGTGCTCATCTGCTACGTCGCCACGACGACCCAGCTGAGCCGCGTGGCCGAGGGCATCCGCGCCCACGGCGGCTTCACCGAGCCCTCCGCCTGGGAGTCGCTCGTGCGCGGTTGGCACCTCGAGGGGCTCGCCGTGCGTCCCCAGCACCGGATGCACGGGCACACCGGCTTCCTCATCACGACGCGTCGGCTCGCTCCCGGCGTCGTCCCGCCCGAGCGCAAGCGTCGTCCGGCCAAGGGCGCCTACGGCGACGCGGGTGACGCCGGCACGACGTCCGTCGACGGCCCAGACGCCCCGGCGGCCGCCCCCACGCCCGTCGCCGGCTCGACGGCCTCGACGGACATCCCTGCGGACGCGTGGACACCCGAGGCGCTCGGCGAACGCGTCAAGAGCGACAAGACGATCCGACGCGTCCGCCGATCACTGGCTGAAACGTCCGACGACATCGGCTGACACGGGGTTAGGGTCGAATCGTCACTATGTGCGAGTGACGGATTGAGGAGGCCGAGATGTCTGATGACGTCCGCAACCCAGACCCCGAAGGTGCCGCCGGCGCCGGAGTCCCCGGAGCGGGGGACCGCGAGCTCGCAGCCCTGCGCGCCGAGGTCGAGTCGCTGCGCCAGGTGGCGCGACACTCGCCCCAGCGCACCCGTGAGCTCGAGGCGCGGCTGGCCCACGTCCAGACGAGCCTGTCGACGCTGTCGTCCCAGAACGAGCGCCTCGTGCGCACGCTCAAGGACGCACGCGAGCAGATCGTCACGCTGAAGAAGGAGGTCGACCGTCTCGCGCAGCCGCCGAGCACCTACGGCCTCGTCGTCGACCCGCCCGAGGACGGCTCGATCGACATCATCACCGGTGGCCGGAAGATGCGCGTCGCCATCAGCCCGTCGGTCGACCAGCTGGAGCTCGGCCTCGGCCGTGAGGTCATGCTCAACGAGGCCCTCAACGTCGTCTCCGTCCACGGCTACGAGCGCGTGGGCGAGGTCGTCACGGTCAAGGAGCGTCTCGACGACGACCGCGTCGTCGTCGTGACGCACGGCGACGAGGAGCGCGTGTGCCGCATCGCGACGCCTCTGCTCGGCGAGCACTTCCGCGTCGGCGACTCCCTCACCCTCGACCCGAGGTCCAACTTCGTCCACGAGGTCGTGCCCAAGCTCGAGGTCGAGGAGCTCGTCCTCGAGGAGGTGCCCGACGTCGAGTACGAGGACATCGGTGGCCTCGCCGGCCAGATCGAGGCGATCCGGGACGCCGTCGAGCTGCCCTTCCTGCACCCCGAGCTCTACAAGGAGCACGCGCTCAAGCCGCCGAAGGGCGTGCTGCTCTACGGTCCTCCCGGCTGTGGCAAGACGCTCATCGCCAAGGCGGTCGCCGCGTCCCTCGCCCGCCAGGTCGCCGCTCGCACGGGCAAGCAGACCGAGAAGAGCTACTTCCTCAACATCAAGGGCCCCGAGCTGCTCAACAAGTACGTCGGCGAGACCGAGCGGCACATCCGGCTCATCTTCCAGCGGGCCCGTGAGAAGGCCTCCGACGGCACGCCCGTGGTCGTCTTCTTCGACGAGATGGACTCGCTCTTCCGCACCCGCGGATCGGGCGTCTCCAGCGACGTCGAGACGACGATCGTGCCGCAGCTGCTCGCCGAGATCGACGGCGTCGAGCGCCTCGACAACGTCATCGTCATCGGCGCCTCCAACCGCGAGGACATGATCGACCCCGCCATCCTGCGACCGGGCCGTCTCGACGCCAAGATCAAGATCGAGCGCCCCGACGCCGAGAGCGCGCGTGACATCTTCAGCAAGTACCTCACCGAGTCGCTGCCACTCCACGAGCACGACCTCGCCGTCAACGGCGGTGACCGCGACGCGACCGTCGAGGCGATGATCACGGCCGCCGTCGAGCGAATGTACTCCGAGATGGAGGAGAACCGCTTCCTCGAGGTGACCTACCAGGGCGGCGACAAGGAGATCCTCTACTTCAAGGACTTCAACTCGGGCGCGATGATCCAGAACATCGTCGACCGGGCCAAGAAGCTCGCGATCAAGGACTTCCTGACGACCGGCCAGAAGGGCATCCGCGTCGAGCACCTGCTCAACAGCTGCGTCGACGAGTTCAAGGAGAACGAGGACCTGCCCAACACGACCAACCCCGACGACTGGGCGCGGATCAGCGGCAAGAAGGGCGAGCGCATCGTCTACATCCGCACGCTGCTCAAGGGCAAGGACGGCACCGAGCCGGGCCGGTCCATCGCGACGGCCAACACCGGCCAGTACCTCTGACCCGAGGCGTGTGCCGTGTGGCCGGGACGCGTCCCGGCCACACGAGGCCTCTCGACGGGTCTGGGCCGGGTGGGGTCAGGCGCGGCGCGGTGACGAGCGGGCGCGGCGGACGGCATACGCCCCGAGGGCACGCCAGCCGAGCAGGAAGAGCGCCAGCACGACCGAGGCGACCACGACGAAGCTGACGGCCGTGCCCGACCCGACCGCGTGCCGCAGCAGCATGCCGACGAGGACGGTCGCGAACCACACGGTCACGCCGGGGGCGACGTCGAGCGGCCATGACCGGCGCACGACCCGCACGACGAGCCAGCCGAGGCCGGTCCCGACGAGGAAGGGCCAGGCCGTCGACAGGACGCCGAGCACCGGGCTCGACTCGTCGTGGCTCGCGCGACCGACCGCGGCGAAGACGAGGACGAGCACGACGTCGAGGAGCAGCGCGACCGCGGGGCGGCGCCACCAGACGGGTCGGTTCATGAGGGCGTGTCGAAGGGGAGCTTGGCCTGCGGCGGTGCGTGGGTGGGGTCGACGCCCTCGAAGAGCGAGCTGACCGAGCGGCCGTGGTGGATGCGGCTGATCGCCTCGGCGAAGAGGGCCGACACCGACCGCACCTTGAGCTCGGGCCAGCCGTCCGGCGCCGGGACGGTGTCGGTCGTGACGACCTCGGTGACGAAGGGGTGGTCACGCAGCCGCTCGACGGCCTTGCCGGCGAAGAGGCCGTGGGTGCAGACGATCGCGGCCTCGGTCGCGCCGGCGTCCTTGAGGCGGTCCATCAGCTCGAGCATCGAGCCGCCCGTCGCGATCTCGTCGTCGAGGATGATCGCCCGGCGACCCGAGACGTCGCCGACGATCGAGTCGATGACGACGCGGTCGTCGGCCACCCGCTGTTTCGAGCCGGCCGCGACGGGCAGCCCGAGCAGGCGGGCGAACTGGGTCGCGACCTTGGCGTTGCCGAGGTCGGGGCTGACGACGATCGAGTTGTCGAGGTCGTTGTCGCGGAAGTGGTCCGCGAGGACCCCGATCGCCGTCAGGTGGTCGACAGGCGTCGAGAAGAAGCCGTGCACCTGGGGAGCGTGGAGGGCCATGGTCAGGACCCGGTGGCAGCCGGCCGTCGAGATCATGTCGGCCACGAGCCGTCCGCCGAGGGAGATGCGCGAGGCGTCCTTCTTGTCGGAGCGGGCGTAGGCGTAGTGCGGCATGACCGCGGTGATCTGAGCCGCCGAGGCGCCACGCGCCGCGTCGATCATGAGGAGCAGCTCCATGAGGTGCTCCTGCGTCGGCGGCACGAGCGGCTGGACGATGTAGACGTCGCGCTGGCGGCAGTTGGCGAGCAGCTGTGCCTGCAGGCAGTCGTTGCTGAACCGTTTGATGTCGACGGGGGACCGGGTCACCCCGAGATGCGAGCAGATCCGGTCGGCCAGGGCGGGGTGCGCCGAGCCGCTGAACACGACGACATCGTTCACTTCGAGACCATCCCTCACGAGACTCGCGTGCGTTCGCAGACTATCCGACCGTTCCCGGTCGCGCGTGCCGGGCGACCCACTGGGCGAGCTCCGCGCGAGCGGCGCCGCCGACCCGGGTGGCCCCGGGAAAGCTCATGAAGCCGTGCGGGACCCGGGGGTAGTTGGTGTGCTGCACCTCGACGCCTGCTGCGCGGAGGGCCTCGGCGTAGGCCGTCCCCTCGTCGCGGAGCGGGTCGAGGTCGGCCGTCTGGACGAGCGTGGCGGGCAGTCCGGTGAGGTCATCGGCGTGCAGCGGTGAGACGAGGGGGTCGAGCGGGTCGAGGGCGTCGTCGGCGTCGCCGAGGTAGTGCGCGAGGAACGCGTCCATGTCGCTGCGGGTGAGGATCGGTGCGGCCGAGTGCTGGGCCACGGACGGCGAGCTCATCGTCGCGTCGACAGCCGGGTAGACGAGGGCCTCGTAGGCGACGTCGGCACCACCCTCGGAACGGAGCACCTGGGCGGCCACGGCCGCGAGGTTGCCGCCGGCCGAGTCGCCCGCGAGACCGAGACCGGTGTGCCGGACGCCGTCACCGGCGGCGTCGGAGGCGGCCCAGCGGGTGGCGTCGATGCAGTCGTGGGCGGCCTGGGGTGCCCGGTGCTCCGGGGCGAGGCGGTAGTCCACGTTGAGCACGGCCACCCGGGTGCGGTCGGCGATCCAGGCGCAGATCGGGTCGTAACCCCTCGTGTTGCCGAGCACCCAGCCACCTCCGTGGAACCACAGCAGTGCGGGAAGGGCCTCACCCGCGGCGTCCTTCGGACGGTAGGTGCGGACGGCGACGGGGTGGCCGTCCCGGGCGGCGAAGGTCGTCTCCGCGATCTCGACCCCGGACGGTACCGGACCCGTGACCCACGTGAAGGGCAGCCGCGCAGGGGCGAACCACGCTCTGCTGCGGGCGATCTCGTCACCGGAGAGCATCCGGGAACCGTCGCGGGTGCGGCTCAGCACGCGGGCGAGCAGCTTGGTGCGCAGGGGCATGTCCCACGAGTCGGTGACCGTCACGGCGTCAGTCTCGCACCGCTTCCTGATGGTCGGCGCACCGGGCGCCTGCACGCCCGCGCGGCGACGCTGCGGCCATTCGGGCCGCGCCTCAGGCAGGATTGGCCCATGCCCGGCGACTCGGAGAGGACGCAGCCCCCCACGGACGGGGCCGTCTCCGGACCCGCCGAGGCATCGGACGACACCACGGGGGAGACCATGCGCCGGACGGCGGAGCACGTGCAGGACCAGACCGGGGAGCGTGAGGAGCGCGCCGACGCGACGGCGGGGGAGCCGGTCGCCGAGGCCGGAACCGAGGCCGGAACCGAGGCCGGAACCGAGGCCGGAACCGAGGCCGGAACCGAGGCCGGAACCGAGGCCGGAACCGAGGCCGGAACCGAGGCCGGAGCCACAGCCGGAGACGACGGGCTGCCCGGAGTCGAGGTCATCGAGCCGCCCATCCCCGAACGGGTGCGCCGTCCCGCCGACGGCGTCCGTCTGGCCGCTGCCGTCGTCCTGCTCGTGCTCGGTCTCGTCGCGGCCGACGTCGCCTCGGGCACGCGCGGTGCGGTCGAGCAGGACCTCACCGATGCGACGAGCGGGCTTCCCCGGCTGCTGCTCACGCTGCTCGGCTGGATGAGCGGCATCGGCGTCCTGCTCCTGCCGATCGGCGTGGGCGCGGATCTGCTCGTGCGCCGTCGCCCCATGCAGCTCATCCAGGCGCTCGGTGCCGCTGTCGTCGGCGGTGTCCTCGTCATCGTCCTCGCCGTGCTCGTCCACTCGGGCAACGGCGGTTTCGTCACCGACGTGCTGACCCGACCCACCCCGACGGGCCGCACCGGTCCGCTCGACATCGTCATCGTCTCGATGGTCGCGCTGCTCACCGTCGCCGACATCTCCGGCCGCAAGTGGATCTCGCCGATCGCGACGGTCGTCGTCATCGCGACGCTCGTCACGACCCTGCTCTCGGGGGCCATGACCCTCGCGGCCCTCGTCAGCTCGCTCCTGCTCGGCTGGATCGTCGGCCTCGCCTTCCGCCTCGCCTTCGGCGTGACCTCCACCCGTCCACCCGGGGTGGAGGTCGCCGCGGTGCTCGTCGCGGGCGGTGTGCCCCTGACCCGCCTCGAGCTCATCGACGCCAACGACGCCGGTGACCGCCGCTACATCGGGACCACCCACGACGGGACGCTCGACGTCCACGTCATCGACCGCGACACCTTCGGGCTCGCCTCGGGTCGACGCCTGCTGCGCGTGCTGCGGCTGCGGAGCGGCTTCACTCGACCGCCGGCGCTGACGCTGCGCTCCGAGATCGAGCACCGGACCCTGATGGGTCTGGCCCTGCACGACGCCGGCATCCGTGCCCCTCGGCCGGTCGCCGTGTCCGAGGTCGGTCCCTTCTCGGCCGTCATCGCCTACGACGAACCGCGGGGCACCCCGCTGACCGAGGTCGACGGGGACCTCGACGACGCCCGGCTCGCCGCGATCTGGCGGTTGGCCGCCACCTTGCACCGACGTCGCCTCGTGCACCGGCAGCTCGGACCGTCGACGATCCTCGTCGACGACCACGGGCGGGTCGCCCTGTCCCGGCTGGGCAGCGGGGACGTCGCGGCCGACGACATCAGCCTGCGCATCGACCTCGCCCAGCTGCTCACGACCGTGGCACTGGCCGTCGGCCCCGAGCGGACCGTGGACTCGGCCGTCGCAGCCCTCGGCGAGGACGCCGTCCTTCGGGCCGTTCCGGTGCTCCAGCCGGTCGCCCTGAGTCCCGACGCGCGGGTGGCGCTCAAGGAGTCCAAGTCGGTCATGGGGGAGCTGCGCGAGCGGCTGGTCGCGCTGCGCCCCAAGGCAGAGGCCGTCGAGCCCGTCCAGCTGCGTCGCATCTCGGCGCGCGGCGTCGTCACCCTGCTCGGTGGGGGCATCGCCGGCTACCTGCTCCTGACGCAGCTGGCCCAGGTCGACATCGGCCAGGTCGTCAGCACGGCCGACTGGCGCTGGGCCGCCCTGCTGCTGCTCTTCGCGGCCGCCACCTTCGCCGGTGCCTCCATCGCGCTCGCCGGCGCCGTCCAGATCCACCTCAGGTTCATCCGGACCTACATGACGCAGCTCGCCGTGGCGTTCAGCGGCCTCGTCGCCCCGGCGGCCGTCGGCAACATCGCGCTCAACACCCGCTACCTGCAGACCTCCGGCCTGTCCCCGACGATCGCCGGTGCCAGCGTCGGCGTCGCGCAGGTGGCCCAGTTCTGCTCGTACTTCGTCCTGCTCGTCATCTCCGGTGTCCTGGCCGGCACCGGCCCGGCGGTCTCGTTCAGCCCGTCCCCGGTGCTCGTCGCGGCGATCCTCGTCGTCGTCATCCTCGCCCTCGGGCTGCTCGCGCTGCCCAAGGTCCGGGCCCTGCTCACCGACCGCGTGCTCCCGCAGGTCAAGTCGGCCGTCCCGCAGGTCCTCGCCGTCCTCCAGCATCCAGCCAAGCTCACCCAGCTGCTCGCCGGGGCGCTCCTGCTCGACATGTCGTTCGTCGCCGCGCTCGTGTGCGCCACGAGGGCCTTCGGTGCCGATGCGCCCGTCGCATCGATCGCGGTCGTCTACTTCGCCGGCGCCATCGTCGGCTCGGCCGTCCCGACGCCCGGTGGCCTCGGCGGCATCGAGGCCGCGATGTCGTTCGGGCTCATCTCCATCGGCGTCGACAGCGGCACCGCCGTCTCGTCCGTCCTGCTCTACCGGCTCGCGACCTACTGGCTGCCGATCCCGTTCGGGTGGTTCTCGCTCAACCGGCTGCAGAAGGTCGGGGCCATCTAGCCGGGCCGGACGGCATACGCCCTCGGTCCGGACGAGACCGGACGCGGCGCGCGCGGTCGGGACGGTTATCGTCGGGCCATGACGGTGCGGCGGATCATGGGGCTCGAGACCGAGTACGGCATCTCCGTGCCCGGCGACCCGATGGCCAACCCGATGTTTCTGTCGGGCCAGGTCATCAGCGTCTACGCCGCCGCGCAGGGGATCCGGTCCAACCAGTCGAGCTGGGACTACGCCTTCGAGGACCCGCTGCGCGACGCGCGCGGCTGGCAGCTCGACCGGCAGACCGCCGACCCGAGCCAGCTGACCGACATCGAGGACCCGACGCTGGCCAACGTCGTGCTGACCAACGGCGCCCGCTACTACGTCGACCACGCCCACCCCGAGTACAGCTCTCCCGAGGTCACCCTGCCGCGCGACGCCGTGACCTGGGACCGGGCGGGTGACGCGATCGCGCTCGAGTCGGTGCGCCTGCTCGCCGGTCGTCCCGGGCAGCCGCCGGTCAACCTCTACAAGAACAACGCCGACGGCAAGGGCCAGTCCTACGGCACGCACGAGAACTACCTCATGCCACGGCGCACCGCGTTCCCCGACATCGTGCGGCACCTCATCCCGTTCTTCGTGACGCGTCAGGTCGTCTGCGGTGCCGGCCGGGTCGGGATCGGCGTCGACAGCAGGGGAGCGGGCTACCAGATCTCCCAGCGCGCCGACTTCTTCGAGACCGAGGTCGGCCTCGAGACGACCCTCAAGCGCCCGATCATCAACACCCGCGACGAGCCCCACGCCGTGGCCGACCGCTACCGGCGCCTCCACGTCATCATCGGCGACGCGAACCACCTCGACGTCGCGACCCTGCTCAAGACCGGCACGACGTCGCTCGTGCTCGGGATGATCGAGGACGGCCACCTCACCGAGGACTGGTCGGTCCGCCGACCGGTCGCCGCACTCCAGACCGTCTCGCACGACCCGACGCTCATCGCGACCGTCGAGCTCGTCGACGGACGCAGCGTCACGGCGCTCGACCTCCAGTGGATGTACCTCGAGGCCGCCCGCGTCTGGCTCGACCGGCGCGGCGACGACCCCGAGGCCGAGGCGACCTCCGAGGTCATGGCCCTGTGGGAGGAGGTCCTCACCGGTCTCGGGCGCGACGTCATGTCGTGTGCGCCCCTGCTCGACTGGGTCGCCAAGCTGCAGCTCCTCGAGGGCTACCGGGCCCGTGACGGCCTCGCCTGGGACGACCACCGACTTGCGGCCATCGACATCCAGTGGGCTGACGTGCGCCCCGAGAAGGGGCTCGTGCACCGGCTGCGTGACCGCGGGCTGCTCCGTGACCTCGTGACGCCCGAGGAGGTCAAGGCGGCCCAGACGACGCCACCGGAGGACACCCGCGCGTGGTTCCGTGGCGAGTGCGTCCGCCGCTTCACCGGCCAGGTCTTCTCGGCCAGCTGGGACTCGGTCGTCTTCGACGTGCCGGGTCGGGCCAGTCTGCAGCGGGTCCCCATCCTCGAGCCGGAGCGCGGCACCCGGGCGCAGGTCGGCACGCTGCTCGAGCAGAGCGCCGACGTGGGCGAGCTGCTCCGCGGCCTGGCCACGCCCGAGTAGGCAACGCCACGGCCTACTCGGCCCTGCGCACCCCAGCGTGCACGAGCGCCTCCACGGCGCGGTCCACGAGACCGGCAGCCTCGGATACGGTCCGTGCTCGCGCAGGGCCGCGGCGAGGAGCTCACCGCGCCCGGCCCTGCCGGCCGCGGCGTCCCACAGCGTGAGCCCGGGGGGCCCAGCCGGACCCGGTCGGTCCCGACGGTCGAGGACGTCGAGCGGCCGCAGTCGCGCCGGCTCCCGTGTGCGCGGGCGTCGCGGCCGAGCAGCACGACCGCCCGCAGTCTCAGCCCCTCAAGGGGCGGTGCCAGTCCGATCTCGTCCGGGCCCACCCCGTGTGTCCTGGAGACATCTCGCCGAGCGGTTGCCGACCGTGTCGGTCGGCGCCGTCCGCCGGTGGCCGTCGGTTCCCGGGCGCCGTCGTGAGCAGCGCCGGGGGAGAGGCGCGTCCACCGTCGGCGGTGGGTGCTCGGACCGCGGGGCGCACACGGGTTAGGGTCGGGGGACGAGGTCGTTCACGTCTGGGAGGTAGCCATGCCGGGTCAGGAGCACGTCAAGCCGCAGCGTCGTGACGAGGAGCCGCCGGAGACACCGGAGGCACCGCCGACCGCGCCCGCCGGCGCTGCCGTCAAGGAGGGCCTGTCCGACGACATCGACAGCGTTCTCGACGAGATCGACGGTGTCCTCGAGTCGAACGCCGAGGAGTTCGTCCGCGGTTTCGTGCAGAAGGGCGGCCAGTGACCCAGTGGTCCCCGGGGCGGCCTCGGCGGCTCGACGACGCCTTCCTCAGCGCGGGGTCCTCGTCGTTCAGCGAGTTCGTCTCCGCCTACCGTCCTGAGCTGCTGCCTTCGGGTCGGCGCCTGCCGTCCGGGGCGAGCATCGAGGCGCCGCACGGCACGACCATCGTCTCGCTGCTCTTCGACGGGGGAGTCGTCATGGCCGGCGACCGCCGCGCCACGATGGGCAACGTCATCGCCAACCGGGACATGGAGAAGGTCTTCGCCGCCGACGACTACAGCGTCGTCGGGATCGCCGGCACGGCCGGGATCGCGATCGAGCTCGTCCGGCTCTACCAGGTCGAGCTCGAGCACTACGAGAAGATCGAGGGCGCCATCATGTCGCTCGAGGGCAAGGCCAACCGACTCGCCTCGATGATCCGGGGCAACCTCTCCCTCGCCATGCAGGGCCTCACCGTGGTCCCGACCTATGCCGGCTTCGACCTCGAGTCGGCCACCGGGCGGATCTACTCCTACGACGTCACAGGCGGCTGCTACATCGAGGGTGGTCACCACTCGACCGGCTCGGGATCCGTCTTCGCCCGCGGCGCCCTCAAGAAGCTGTGGCGGCCGGGTCTCGAGGAGCAGCAGGCGGTGTCGGTCGCCATCGAGGCGCTCTACGACGCCGCCGACGACGACTCCGCCACCGGTGGCCCCGACCTCGGCCGCCAGATCTGGCCGACCGTCGCCGTGGTGGACCACTCCGGCGCCCGGTTCGTCGCGTCCGACGTCCTCGAGGGACACGTGCAGCGCGTCGTGGCCGCCCGTCGCGACAACCCGGGAGGCGCCCGATGAGCATGCCGTTCTACGTCCCGCCCGAGCAGGTCATGAAGGACCGGGCCGACTTCGCGCGCAAGGGGATCGCGCGTGGACGCTCGGTCATCGTCGTCGGCTACGACCGGGGCATCGCGTTCGTCGCCGAGAACCCCTCGCGAGCCCTGCACAAGGTGTCGGAGATCTACGACCGCATCGCCTTCGCCGCGGTCGGTCGCTACAACGAGTTCGAGAGCCTGCGGGTCGCCGGCATCCGCTATGCCGACCTGCGCGGCTACTCCTACGACCGCACCGACGTCACGGCTCGGGCCCTCGCCAACACGTACGCCCAGACGCTCGGGGCAGTGTTCACCCAGGAGTCCAAGCCGTTCGAGATCGAGATCGTCGTGGCCGAGGTCGGGGTCGACAGCGACACCGACCAGATCTTCCGGCTCACCTACGACGGGTCGGTCGCCGACGAGCAGGGCTTCGTGGCGATGGGCGGCGCCAGCGACGCCGCCGAGGAGCGTCTCGGCACGGGCTGGCGGCCGGGCATGACCCTGGCCGAGGTCCTGCGACTGGCCGTCGACGTGCTCGGTGCCGGCGAGAACGGCGAGCGCCGCGCCCTCGACGAGGGCCAGCTCGAGGTGGCGGTGCTCGACCGCGACCGTCCCCGGCGCTCGTTCCGGCGCATCGTCGGTCCGCTGCTGACGCGGTTGCTCGTCGAGGCGCCTGGGGCCGTTGAGGCCACCGCCGGTCCGGGGTCGACGGAGACCGTTGCGGGAGAGGGTGGTTCGGCGAGCTCGGCGAGCCCCGCGGACGGTCCCGGATCCCCGACACCGCCTTCCTGACGAGCCGGCAATCGCACCGAGGTGCACACGACGAAGGCCGCCCACCGAGATGGTGGGCGGCCTTCGTGTCGCGCGGTGTGCAGTGACCCCGGCTCTGGGGCCACCACGGTGCGTCAGCGGCGCTGCGCGCCGACCCGGTCGCTCGAGGCGCTGCGCTGGTAGTACGACGACTGGTCCGAGCCGTACGACGAGCTCTCGCCCGCTGCGTCGTCCTGCTCCTCGTCGCCCTGCTCGGCGTCGGCGTCGGCCGCGGGCTGAGCGTCCTCGTCGGCCTGCTCGGCCTTCTCGGCGTCGGACGAGACAGCCTCGGGGGAGGTCTGCTCGGCGCTCTCGTCGTCGGCATCCGAGGCCTGCTGGACGGCCGGGACGGGCTGCTGGACGTCGGCCACCTGCGGCGGCTGCGCCGGCTTGTCCGGGGCGCCGAGCGTGTCCATGAGGGCACCGCCGCCGAGGGTGGCGAGCATCTGACGGACGTTGCCGAGCTGCGCGGTGATGCTGTCGCGCTGGGCCGTCGCGGCGGCGAGCTCGCGGTCGGACTCCTCACGCAGGCGTGAGGCGTGGTCGCGCGCCTCGGACACGATCTGGTCGGACTGGGCCTGGGCGTTCTCGAGCAGGCGCTCGGCCCTGGCGCGCATCTCGTGCGCGTCGTGCTCGGCACGCTCGGTCAGCTGACGCAGGCGGGACTCGCTCTCGTTGAGCGCGGCCTCCTGCTGCTGGCGACGAGCCTCGAACTCGGCGTCGGCCGACTCACGGCGCGCAGCGAGCTTGACCTCGAGCTCGGCGGACGCGGTGGAGGCCTTGAGGCGGTGCGACTCGTACTCCGCCGCGGCCTCCTGCCGCTGGGCCGCGGTGACGCTCTGGGCCTCGGCAACGATGGCCTGAGCCTCGCGGTTGGCCTGCGCGATGATGCGGACGGCCTCCTCGTCGGCGCGGGCGCGAGCCTGCTCGGCGTAGGTCGCGGTCGTCGCCTTGAGCTCGGAGGCGGCCCGGTTGGCGCGCTCGCGGATCTCGTCGGCCTCGCCGTTGGCCCGGGTGCGCATCTCGCCGGCCTCCTGGTCGGCGAGCGCCAGGATCTGGGCGATGCGCTCACCGAGGTCGGCGAACGTCTGGGCCGGGGCGGGCGAGCTGTTCTTCTTGAGGTCGGCCATGACCCGCGACTGCTGACCCAGCTGTCCCCGGAGGTCGGTGAGGGCGGCGTTGAGCTTGGTCAGCTCGACGCTCCGCTCGGCGGCATCCTTCTTGGCCGCCTGCAGGGTGCGGTTCTGCGACTCGATGAAGGAGTCAACCTCTTCGGGCTCGTAGCCGCGGCGGGAGAACTTGAAGTGCGGTCTGTCGATCATTTCCGTCCAATGCAGGGGATCGTGGAGGGGTACGGCAAGAGGGGACAGCGGCCATTGTGACAGCCACACCAGACTGACTATCACAGACGTCGGCCTGTGGGACACCGCGCCGGAACGATCGTCGCGACACCGAGACACGGACCGGCCCCGCGCCCGTCGGAACCCCCTGGGAGGGTCGTGTCGGCGCCTCGGGCGGGTGGCTCGGCAGGTCTGCTCGCGCCCGGATGGGCGCGAGCAGCCGCGCCGACGGGTGGTCGTGCCCGACGGCCGCGGGACMCGCCGCCTAGAGTTGGTTCATGGAGCGGCGGATCTTCGGGATCGAGAACGAGTACGGCGTCACCTGCACCACGCAGGGCCAGCGTCGGCTGACTCCGGACGAGGTCGCCCGCTACCTCTTCCGCCGCGTCGTCGCCTGGGGCCGGTCGAGCAACGTCTTCCTCGGCAACGGCGCCCGGCTCTACCTCGACGTGGGGTCCCACCCGGAGTACGCCACCGCCGAGTGCGACTCGGTGCGCGAGCTCGTCATCCAGGACAAGGCGGGGGAGCGCATCCTCGAGGGCCTCGTCGAGGACGCCCAGGGCAGGCTGCGTGACGACGGCGTCGAGGGCGAGATCTTCGTCTTCAAGAACAACACCGACTCCGCCGGCAACTCCTACGGCTGCCACGAGAACTACTGCTACGGCCGGTCGGGCGACTTCCAGCGCGTCTCCGACATGTTCATCCCGTTCCTCATCAGCCGTCAGATCACGTGCGGCGCCGGCAAGGTCGTCGCCACCGCGCACGGGGCGAGCTTCGCCGTGAGCCAGCGCGCCGACCACATCTGGGAGGGCGTGTCGTCGGCCACGACCCGGAGCCGGCCCATCATCAACACCCGGGACGAGCCGCACGCCGATGCCGAGAAGTACCGCCGCCTGCACGTCATCGTCGGCGACTCCAACATGTCCGAGACGACCAACCTGCTCAAGGTGGGCAGTGCCGACCTCGTCCTGCGGATGATCGAGTCGGGCGTCGTCATGCGCGATCTCTCCATGGAGAACCCCATCCGCGCGATCCGGACGATGAGCCACGACTCGACGGGACGGGCCACCGTCCGGCTCGCCAACGGCCGCGAGCTGTCGGCCCTCGACATGCAGCGCGAGTACCTCGACAAGGCCATCGAGTTCGTCGACCGCGAAGGCATGGACAGCCCCGACACGAAGCAGGTCATCGACCTGTGGGGCCGGGCCCTCGACGCCATCGGGTCGGGTGACCTCGCCGCGATCGACACCGAGATCGACTGGGTCATCAAGTACCGCCTCATCGAGCGCTACCGCGCCAAGCACGGGCTCGCGCTCACCGACGCGCGGATCCAGCAGATCGACCTCGCCTACCACGACATCAACCGGCGACGCGGCCTCTTCTACCTGCTCCAGCGCCACGGGCGGACGGCCCGCGTCTCCTCCGACGTCGAGATCTTCGAGGCGAAGGTGCGCCCGCCGCAGACGACGCGGGCCAAGCTGCGCGGCGACTTCATCCGTGCCGCGCAGGCCCACGGCCGGGACTTCACGGTCGACTGGGTGCACCTCAAGCTCAACGACCAGGCGCAGCGCACCGTGCTGTGCAAGGACCCGTTCCGCTCGGTGGACGAGCGGGTCGAGCGCCTCATGGAGACCATCGACCGGTCGCCCACGATCCAGCGACCGCTCTGACCCACGGGTGCCGACCGGACCTGTGCGGACCTGTCAGTGCGCTGTGAAGCGCGCACAAGGGTGAGCGTTACAGTGGCTGGGATTTGCCCTGCGGGACCTCCACGCCCGCCCGCCCCGACCGAAAGTCTTCCCCTGTGCGCCCCAACCGTCCGGCCGCTAGCACGGCCGTTGCCCTGATCGCTGCCCTCGGCCTGACCACCCTCGCCGCCTGCGGGTCCAGCTCGTCCGGCTCCTCCGGCTCCGCCACGACGACCGTCGCGGCCTCGGCTGCCCTCAAGGGCGTCACCGCCACCGGCGCCGTCGACCTCAAGACGGCCCCGAAGGTCGCCCTCGGTGCGACGCCGATCAGCTCGAAGGCCGTCGAGCACAAGGTGCTGACCCCGGGCACCGGCAAGGCCGCGACCAAGGCCGACACCGTGCGCCTGCGCGCCCAGATCTACAACGGCACGAGCGGCAAGCTCATCGACGACGGCTACGCCGCCGGCCGGTCCGCGGAGGCCTACCGCCTCGGCCGCACGGACATCGTCGCCGGCTTCACCGAGGGCCTCGTCGGTGCCACCAAGGGCGGCCGCATCGCCTTCACGATCCCCCCCGAGAAGGGCTTCGGCACCGCCGGCAACGACCAGCTCGGCGTCAAGGGCACCGACACCATCGTCGTCGTCGCCGACATCCAGGACGTCCACACGCCCCTGACGCAGGTCGACGGCACCCAGACGGCCGCACCCGCGGGCCTGCCCACCGTCGAGTTCAAGAACGGCCCGACCAAGGAGCCCACCGTCACGGTGCCCAAGACGACGGCCCCGACGACGACGCAGCAGGCCACGCTCATCCAGGGCACCGGCGCGACGGTCCAGAAGGGCCAGACCATCAGCGCCCAGTACCACGGCGTCCTCTGGAAGGACGGCAGCGTCTTCGACTCCTCGTGGCAGCGTGGCGCGGCCGCGGACTTCCCGATCGGCGTCGGCGGCGTCATCCCCGGTTGGGACAAGACGCTCGTGGGCAAGAAGGTGGGTAGCCGCGTGCTGCTCGTCATCCCGCCGGCGGACGGCTACGGCAAGGCCGGCAGCGCGCCCAAGATCTCCGGCACCGACACGCTCGTCTTCGTCGTCGACATCCTCGACGCGTACTGACCGCGGTACCGACCGCACCACCGACCGAGTTCACCGACGAAAGGGAACACGCAGCATGGCACTCGACCCGAACCGCACGAAGCCCGAGATCGACTTCCCGGAGGGTGACGCGCCCGCCGACCTCGTCGTCGAGGACCTCATCGAGGGTGACGGCCGCGAGGCGAAGGCCGGTGACACGGTCAGCGCGCACTACGTCGGCGTCGCGCACTCGACGGGCGAGGAGTTCGACTCGTCCTGGAACCGCGGCAGCGCCCTCGACTTCCGTCTCGGCGTCGGCATGGTCATCCCCGGCTGGGACAAGGGCATCGAGGGCATGAAGGTCGGCGGTCGGCGCAAGCTGACGATCCCGGCCCACCTCGCCTACGGCGAGCGTGGCGCGGGCGCTGCCATCAAGCCCGGTGAGACGCTGATCTTCGTCGTCGACCTCGACGACGTCAGATAGCACTGGCTCGCTTCGCTCGCCGGGCTCGGCGCGCCTGACGTCACGCCTTCCCTCCTCGACTCGCTCGCTGCGCTCGCACCGCTCGTCAGTCCAGGCGGGACGCGCGCCGAACCAGCCCGGCGGCATACCGCCCCGCGACGGCCGCGCCGAGAAATCCGGCGCGGTCGTCGTCGTATCCGCGCCCCATCGTGCGCAGCGGCACCGGTGTGTCGCGCAGCGCCGCGTCGAGCCCGTCGGTCGCCACCTCGTGGAGCGTCAGCCGTCCCCGGCTCGAGGCGCACAGGGCCCGGGCCTGCTCGAGCACCCGCACGCCCACCTCGCCGGGTAGCAGGGGCACGGGCACGTCGCCGGGCACGAGCGACACGCGGCCGTATGCCGTCAGGCTGTGGTGCGAGACCCCGCGGTGCCGCTCGCGCGGGTCGGCCTCCGAGATCCGCAGGGAGCAGACAGGGCGGCCGCCGAGGGTCCCCGCGGCGTTGACGGCCTCGCCTGCCGACGTGCCGGAGAAGCCCCACCGCGTGCCCGTGCCGAGGTTGCCCGGCCCCTGCGACACGACGACGACGTCGGCGCCGACGACATGGTGCGCGGCCAGCAGGCCGGTGTGGACGTTCACCGCCTCGAGGTCGCCTCCGAAGGCCTGCCCGACCGTGATCGCCGCCTCGAGCCAGCCGGCCTCGCGCAGGCCGGCCACGGTTCGGGAGAAGTCGATGGGCAACGCGCCACCGTCGGTCATGACGTAGGCGACCCGCAGGGACTGCTGGGAGTCACGCACGCCCGCGAGCACCGCCGGCAGGGCCGAGTGGAGGTCGGCCACGACGATCGGAAGACCGTCGACGTCGTCGGCGTCGGCCAGCACGGCGTGGTGCTCGCTGTCCTGCTCGTCGACGCCGAGGACCATCGTCTGGGAGGGCGTGTAGCGCGCCTTGACGACGTGGCCCGGCACGGCCGTGACGTCGGCGACGGGACGGGGGAGCGCGTCGGGGGCGGCGACGACGATGGCCAGTCCGCCGGTGCCCAGCCCTCGCTCGAGGGCGGTCGTGTTGAGCAGCACGGCGGTCCCGGGGGTGAGGTCGCCGACGACGTCGACGTAGCCGAGCGCCCGGACGACGTCACCGGGCGGAAGCCGGACGGCATACTCGACCGCGCCCGCCCAGCGGGACCGCACCTCGACCACGACACCCCGGCGCCACTGGATCATGGGGTGACCCTATTCGATCGCATGTTCGGGTAGCGTCGGACTGCCCCCCACGCGCCGCGCCCCTTCAGGAAGGTCTCGATGAGCCCTGCGTCTGCCTCGGCCGACAAGACCGAACGGCTGCTCAACCTCATCCTCGCGCTGAAGTCCGCGCGGCGACCGGTGTCGAAGCAGAAGATCCGCGAGTCGCTGCCGGCCTACGCCGCCGCGACCTCCGACGAGGCCTTCGACCGGATGTTCGAGCGGGACAAGGACGAGCTGCGCGAGATGGGCATCCCCATCACGACGACGGTCCTCGACGTCCTCTTCGACGACGAGGTCGGCTACCGCATCGACGCGAGCGAGACCACGCTGCCGGCGATCAGCTTCGAGGCCGACGAGGTCGCCGCCCTGGCGCTGGCCGCCCGCGCGTGGTCGACGGCGAGCATCTCGGGTGCCGCGTCCGCGGGCCTGCGCAAGCTGCGCCTCTCGGGCGTCGAGATCGACGAGTCCGTGGCCGCGGGTGCCGAGCCGCGCATCCGCACCAAGGAGCCGGCCTTCGAGGCCGTCCACGCCGCCGTGTCGGCCCTGCAGCCGATCACCTTCGACTACCGCAAGAACGACGGAGAGCTGACGACCCGTCACGTTCAGCCGTGGGCGCTGAAGAACTGGCACGGACGCTGGTACCTCACCGGCTTCGACGTCGACCGTGGCGACGAGCGCGCCTTCCGTCTGAGCCGCTTCGAGGGCACCGTCCGTCGCAAGGGACGTCCGGGTTCGTATGCCGTCCCGTCCGACCACGTGCCCGAGGTGGCCCTCGAGGCGCAGCTGCCCGAGCCCGAGGGCACCGCTGTCGTGCGGGTGCGGCACGGGAGGGGCCACACCCTGCGCCGGTACGCCCAGCGCACGACCGAGGTCGACGAGCGGTGGGCCGAGATCGAGGTGCCCTACCGCCGCGGCACGACCGAGCGCGACGTCGTCGCCCTCGGCACGCACGCCGTCGCCGTCTCGCCGCCCGAGCTCGTCGACGGGGTGAGGTCCGCGCTCCGGGCCGTGCTGGACGCACAGACGGTGCCGGCGGGGCAGGGTGGCCGGCCCGACGACGTTCCGGTCCGGACGGGGGAGCACGCATGAGCGCCACACGACGCACGGCGGCACGCCGCGTGCCCGAGACCGCCACGCAGCGCCTCGGTCGGCTGCTCGACATGGTCCCGTGGCTCCTCCAGCACCGGGGCGTGTCGATCGCCGAGGCGGCGCAGGAGTTCGGGGTCGACGAGCACCAGGTCGTCGAGGACCTCGAGCTGCTCTTCGTCTGCGGGACCCCCGGCTACGGCCATGCCGAGCTCATCGACGCGCAGTGGGACAGCGGCCACATCTACCTCGACAACGCCGACGACATCGCGGCCCCGATGCGCCTGACGCGTGACGAGGCCGTCACCCTGACCGCCGGACTGCAGGCCCTGGGGTCGACGCTCGTCGGCTCCGACGTCGCCGAGCGCACCCTCGGGAAGATCCGCGCCGCGGCCGCGACGACCGTCGGCGAGCCCACGGGCCGCATCGACCTCGACCTCGACGACGGGAGCCAGCACACGGCCATGGCGACCCTCAAGGGCGCCTTCGCCCGCGGTCGTCGGGTCCACCTGCGCTACTACGTCGCGACGCGTGACGAGTCGACCGAGCGTGACGTCGACATCATGCGGATCCTCAACCTCGACGCGCAGTGGTACGTCGAGGGCTACTGCCACCGCGCCGAGGACGTCCGGCTCTTCCGGCTCGACCGCATCGAGGACGCGTCGGTGCTCGACCTCGACGGCACGCCGCCCGCCGACGCCCGTCCGCGCGACCTCGACGACGTCTTCGTCCCCGGCGAGAACGACGTCACCGTCGTCATCGAGGCCAGCCGGTGGGCGGCGTGGATCGCCGACTACTACCCCAACGAGGGCGTGGAGCGCGGGCCGGACGGGTCGCTGCGGGTCACGCTCAAGGTGGCCGACCCCGCGCTCGTGCGTCGGCTCGTGCTGCGTCTCGGGGGAGAGGCGCGCGTGCTCGAGCCGCCCGAGCTCGTCGATGCCGTCGCCGTCGAGGCCCGGTCCGCGCTGGCGGCCTACGGCCCGAACGGCTGAGCACCCGACGCGCCGACGGTGTCCAGGCCGGGGAACCTGTGTCCATCAGGTGACCACGGGTGCCCACATAGCGGTCAGTTGGCCGTTCTCACGGGCGCCGCACGGTCCAGGTTCACCGGGCGCACGTATGCTGGACACCTGCAGCACCGAGGCTGCACCATGACGGTTCGGATCCGGACCGGCTTTCGACGAGGAGACGTAACCATGCCCAACCTGGGTGCCCCCGAACTCATCATCATCGCGGTCGTGCTCATCGCCCTGTTCGGCTGGAAGAAGCTCCCCGACATGGCCCGCAGCCTCGGCCGTTCCGCCCGGGTCTTCAAGTCCGAGGTGGACGAGCTGAAGAAGGACGGCAAGCCCGTCCCGAGCGACGCGTCGCAGACGACCGTGCCGGGTGACGTCGTGGACGCCGATGCCGAGCGCCGCGCCACCGAGGCCCGTCTCGCCGACGCCGAGCGCCGGGCCGCCGAGGCCCGCGCCGAGGCCGACCGCCTCCGTGCCGCGAGCCCGACGACGACGCCGACGTCGGGCGCCGACGACATCCGTCGCGACACGACGTTCTGAGTGGGTCGGATCCCGACCCCATCACACGGAGCTCCCTGAATGCCGTCACTGCGACGCCAGCGCGACCCCGAGGGGCGGATGTCGCTCGGCGATCACCTCCGTGAGCTGCGCAACCGCATCACCATCAGCGCCATCGCCATCATCATCGGCGGGGTCCTCGGCTGGATCTACTACGACCAGGTCATCAACGCCCTGACCAAGCCCCTGCGTGAGCTGCAGGTCGGTCGCGAGGGCGTTGTCAACATCAACTTCGCCGGCATGACGGACGCCTTCGCGCTCCAGCTGACGACGTCACTCTTCGTCGGGCTCATCCTCGCGTCGCCGGTGTGGCTCTTCCAGATCTGGGGCTTCATCGTCCCCGGCCTGACGAAGAAGGAGAAGCTCATCGCGCGGCTCTTCGTCGTCGCCGCGGTGCCGCTCTTCCTCGCGGGGTGCTTCTTCGCCTTCATCATGGTGCCCAAGGCCGTCGCGGTCCTGCTCGGCTTCACGCCCGAGGGCGCCTACAACCTCCAGGACGGGTCGCAGTACCTCAACTTCGTCCTGAAGTTCATCGTCGCCTTCGGCTGTGCCTTCCTGCTCCCGGTCTTCCTCGTGGCGCTCAACGTCGTGGGCGTCCTACCGGCGCAGGCGATGCTCAAGGGCTGGCGGCCGGCCGTCATGATCATCCTCGTCTTCGCGGCGATCATGACGCCCACGCCCGACGCCTACACCATGCTCTTCCTCGCCAGTCCCATGGTGCTGCTCTACTTCGCCTCGGTCGGGATCGCCTTCCTGCTCGACCGGCGCAAGCAGGAGCACAAGCCCGACTGGTTGGACGTCCCCGACGACCAGGCCTCTGCCCTGTAGCGTTCGGGTGTGTCCCAGCGTGTCGCCCTGATCGTCAACCCCACCTCGGGAAAGGGCGTCGGC
This sequence comes from Terrabacter sp. P2_E3, assembly GCF_056403915.1. NCBI lineage: Bacteria > Bacillati > Actinomycetota > Actinomycetes > Micrococcales > Intrasporangiaceae > Terrabacter > Terrabacter sp. P2_E3. The sequence continues at coordinate 174,155 of NZ_JBFUEN010000001.1, read as the reverse complement.
CGACAGCTGGGCGAGGAGACGCGCAGGCTGCTCCACGAGGCCGGTCATGACGTCGTCGACGTGTCGGGCAGCGACTACCAGCAGGCCCGCACGCGGGCCCGCGAGGCCGTCGTCGACGGCGTCGACGCGGTGGTCGTCGTCGGGGGCGACGGCATGGTCCATCTCGGCGTCAACCTCTGTGCCGGCACGACGTCGCGTCTCGCCGTCGTGCCGGCCGGCACGGGCAACGACTTCGCCCGCAACCTCGGCCTGCCCGTGCGTGACGCCCGGTCGGCGGTCGCGCTGCTCACCGAGGGGCGCACGCGCGACATCGACCTCGGTCGGGTCACCCACGGCGTGGCCGGCGAGACGTGGTTCGGTGGCGTCCTCGGCGCCGGGTTCGACGCCGTCGTCAACGCCCGCGCCCAGCGCATGACGTGGCCGCGGGGGCAGATGCGCTACAACCTCGCGGTCCTGCGTGAGCTCCCGGTCTTCCGCCCGATCCCGTATGCCGTCGAGCTCGACGGTCACCGCCTCGAGACGCGGGCGATGCTCGTGGCCGTCGCCAACACGACGTCCTTCGGTGGGGGCATGCGCGTGTGTCCTGATGCCGACGTCACCGACGGCCTCTTCGACGTCATGATCGTCCACGCGCTGTCGATCCCGTCGTTCCTCCGGGTCTTCCCCAAGGTCTACTCCGGAACCCACACCACCCACCCGGCCGTCGAGATCCATCGCGCCCGGCGAGTTCGCTTGGAGGCGAGCGGTATCCACTCACAGGCCGATGGCGAGACGTTCGCCGACCTACCGATCGACGCCGAGGTCGTGCCCGGTGCCCTGCACGTCGTGACCCCGATGGAGGTGCCCGCGTGATCGCCACGTGGCCGAGGTTCGCCGAGTTCGCCGCCCGTCTCGACTTCCCCCTCGACGACTTCCAGACCGAGGCCTGTCGGGCGGTCGAGGAGGGCCGTGGCGTCCTCGTGGCGGCACCCACCGGTGCCGGCAAGACGATCGTCGGCGAGTTCGCCGTGCACCTGGCCCTCGCGACCGGACGCAAGGCGTTCTACACGACGCCGATCAAGGCGCTGTCCAACCAGAAGTACGCCGACCTCGTGCGCGTCCACGGCGCCGATCGCGTCGGCCTGCTGACCGGTGACGCCTCGATCAACGGCGAGGCCCCCATCGTCGTCATGACGACCGAGGTCCTGCGCAACATGATGTATGCCGGGTCGACGACCCTGCGCGGGCTGGGCTGGGTCGTCATGGACGAGGTCCACTACCTCGCCGATCGTTTCCGCGGGGCGGTGTGGGAGGAGGTCATCATCCACCTGCCCCCGGACGTCAGCGTCGTGTCGCTGTCCGCGACGGTGAGCAACGCCGAGGAGTTCGGGGCCTGGCTCGGGGAGGTCCGAGGCGACACCGAGGTCATCGTCTCGGAGCACCGTCCGGTGCCGCTGTGGCAGCACATGATGGTCGGCCAGACCCTCTTCGACCTCTTCGTCGAGGAGCGCGACGGCCGCGAGGACGACGAGCACTTCGTGGCCGCACCGGGGCGCTACTCGGTGAGCGTCAACCCCGACCTAGTGCACGCCATCCGAGGCACCGAGGGTCGTGGGGCGTGGGACTCCCACTGGGTCAGCTCGCGCGGCGGTCGCGACAAGGGTCGTCCGCGCGGCAAGGGTGCGCGCGGTGGGTCCGGGGGCGGCGGCCGCGGCGGACGGGACGACTGGGCCGGGCGGGGTCGGCGCGGCACTGACGCACCCGCAGGCCGTGGGCCCGGAGGCGGCGATGGTGGCCGCGGCTTCGCCCGCGGTGGTCGACCCGGTGGCGGGGCCACCCGCGCCGAGGTCATCGAGCGCCTCGAGCGCGAGGGCCTGCTGCCTGCCATCACCTTCATCTTCAGCCGCGCGGGCTGCGACGGCGCCGTCGGGCAGCTGCTCTCGAGTGGCATGCGCCTGATCCCCGAGTCCGAGGGTGAGGCCAACCGCCGGCTCGTCGAGGAGCGCATCCAGGGCCTGGCCGAGGAGGACCTGTCGGTGCTCGGCTACTGGGACTTCGTCGACGGTCTCTCCCGTGGGTTCGCCGCCCACCACGCCGGCATGCTGCCGACGTTCCGCGAGATCGTGGAGGAGCTCTTCACCGCCGGCCGGGTCAGGGCCGTCTTCGCGACGGAGACCCTGGCCCTGGGCATCAACATGCCGGCGCGGACCGTCGTGCTCGAGAAGCTCGTGAAGTTCAACGGCGAGAACCACGTCGACATCTCGGCCGCCGAGTACACCCAGCTCACCGGGCGCGCCGGTCGCCGCGGCATCGACATCGAGGGTCATGCCGTCGTCCTCTGGAACCGTGGCCTCGACCCCGCGGCGGTCGCGGGCCTCGCGTCGACGCGCACGTACCCGCTGCGCTCGAGCTTCCGGCCGACCTACAACATGGCCGTCAACCTCGTGCGTCAGTTCGGCCGCGAGAGCGCCCGCGAGATCCTCGAGACGTCCTTCGCGCAGTTCCAGGCCGACCGTGCCGTCGTCGGCTTCGTCCGCACGGTGCGCCGGAACGAGGAGGCCCTCGCCGGCTACGCCGAGCAGATGACGTGCCACCTCGGCGACTTCTCCGAGTACGCCGCGATCCGCAACGAGATCCGCGACGTCGAGAAGGAGGGGGTCAAGGCCCGGTCCGCGTCGATGCGCACGGCCGCCGCGATCTCCTTGGAGTCGCTGAAGATCGGCGACATCGTGCGCATCCCCGCCGGACGCCACAGCGGTCTGGCCGTCGTCGTCATGCCCAACCGCGGTGGCAAGGGGGAGTCGGCCTCGCCGGCCGTCGTCACCGAGGACCACCAGCTGCGCCGGCTGACCCTGCACGACGTCCCGACGCCCCTGGAGCCGCTCGGCTCGATGCGCGTGCCCAAGCAGTTCAACGCCCGCAACCCCAAGGCCCGTCGTGACCTGGCGGCGACCCTGCGCGCGACGATGCCGCACGACCCGCCGCCGCGTCGCCGTCAGGCCGACGTCGACCCGTCGGACGACCGCGTCGACGAGCTGCGTCGGCAGATGAAGGCGCACCCGTGCCATCGCTGCCCGGACCGCGAGAACCACGCCCGTTGGGCTGAGCGCTGGTGGCGCCTCCGGCGTGAGACCGACGGCATCCAGCGCAAGATCGACGGCCGCACCAACTCCGTCGCCAAGACGTTCGACCGCATCTGCGAGCTGCTCGTCGAGATGGGCTACCTCGGCGTCGGCGGTCAGACGGTCACCGCTGACGGCGACCGCCTGCGCCAGCTCTACACCGAGAAGGACCTGCTCGCCGCCGAGTCGCTGCGCGAAGGGGTCTGGCGCCGTCTCGACCCACCGTCGCTGGCCGCCATCGTCTCGACGCTCGTGCACGAGCCGCGACGGGAGGAGACCGGGCTCACCCCCCGCTGGCCCAACGACGACGTGCGCGAGGCGTACGACCGGATGATCAGGATCTGGTCCGACCTCGAGGACGCCGAGGGCGCCCTGGCGCTGCCGCGCACGGGTATGCCGGACGGTGGCCTCGCGTGGGCCATGCACCGGTGGGCGAGCGGGCAGCGTCTCGAGGACGTGCTGCGGGGCACCGACCTCGCCGCCGGTGACTTCGTCCGCCGGTGCAAGCAGGTCATCGACCTGCTGGGCCAGCTGACCGACGCGGCGGACCCGGACCTGGCGGCGACGGCACGTCGCGCGAGTGACGGCGTGCTGCGCGGCGTCGTCGCCGCTGACCGTCTGGACTGACCGGCCGGTGCGTCGACCGGGCCTGCGGCCCAGCCTGACGATTGTCGTCGCGAGCACCGGGTCGGCTATGGTTGGGGCACCGGTCGACGTTTTTGGTGCTCGTGTCTTCACACGCTCGCAAGGAACGCCATTGCGAGCGCAACTGTTTCTTCAGGGTTTCTGGAAAGTGGTCGCGTCTCTGCCGACCGGGGGTCGCTGACAAGCAACGACTCACTTCCACCCAAAGGAGAAAAACATGGCACAGGGAACCGTCAAGTGGTTCAACTCGGAGAAGGGCTTCGGCTTCATCGCCCCGACCGAGGGTCCCGACGTCTTCGTCCACTACTCGGAGATCACGGGCAACGGCTACCGCAGCCTCGAGGAGAACCAGGCCGTCGAGTTCGACGTCGAGCAGGGCCCCAAGGGCCCGCAGGCGATGCGCGTCCGCGCTCTCTGATCGCTCGCTGATCTCGTCGGACCCACAGTCCGCACGACGAAGGCCGGTCCCCTCGGGGACCGGCCTTTCGTCATGCCGGGTTCGAGTCGTGCCGTGCCTGCCGGGCGCCTCCGAGGACCCCGACACGCCCCGATCACCCGAGCTGGACCCGAGGGCCACGCCGGTGTGGCGGCCGAACGTGGGGGTGAGCGTCGCGCTCAGGTGGTGCTCAGAGCCGGGTCACACGCTCGAACGGGCTGTTGACGCGGACCACGCCGGACTCGAACTTCAGGGTCACCGTGGCGGGGCTGCACGAGACGACGACACCGAGTCCGTGACGCAGGTGTGAGACCCGGTCTCCGACCGAGAACTCCTCGATGTCCGGCGCAGGGGCCGGCCTGAACGGGCTGCTGGAGAGGTGGCGACGGCGGTCGGGCGTTCCATGGGTGGGCACCCTTCAGTATGCGCCTTTCCGGGGCCTGGTGGTGACCCGCGGGTAGTCCTCGGACGCTCAGGCGTGCGTCGGGCCGACCGAAAGGTGACCGTACCGTGACCGGTCGGACGGTCCGGTCCCGGTGCTCAGGGTCAGTCGATCCCGAGGGCGGAGATGACCCGGTCGAAGGACGACGTGAGGCCGTGCTCGACGGCCAGGCGTGACATCAGGGCAGGGTCGGCGACGGCCGTTGGTGCGGCGAGGTCGATGTCGGGAACGGCGGCGTCCTTGGCCACGGCCACGACGCGTGGGGCGGCGTCGAGGTAGTCGCTGGCAGCCTCGAGCCGGGCACGCTGGGCGCCCTTGATGGCGGGGTCGCCGTCAGCGATGGCGGCCCGGACGGCCTCGAGGGTGCCGTAGGTCGTGATGAGCTTGGCCGCGGTCTTCTCGCCGATGCCCGCCACGCCGGGCAGCCCGTCGCTCGTGTCACCCCGCAGGACCGCCATGTCGCCGTACGCGGGTCCGGTGGCCACGCCGTACTTCTCCGCCAGGAACGCCTCGTCGACGAGGTCGGGGGAGCGCACACCGCCGCGGGCCGTGTAGACGACGCGCACGTGGTTCGTGTCGTCGACGAGCTGGAAGAGGTCGCGGTCGCCGGTGACGATGTCGACGGGCATCCGGCCGCTGAACGCGGTGGCCAGCGTGCCGATGACGTCGTCGGCCTCGTAGCCGTCGACGCCGACCCGGGCGATGCCGAGCGCCGTCAGCGCGTCGACGATGATCGGCACCTGGACGCCGAGGGCCTCCGGAACGGTCTCGCCGGCGAGCTCGTCGGGCCCGGGCTCGGCGACCCGGTGGGCCTTGTACGACGGGATGGCCTCGACCCGGAACGCCGGGCGCCAGTCGTTGTCCCAGCACGCGACGAGGTGCGTCGGGCGACCCCGCTCGACGAGCGAGGCGATCATGTCGAGCAGCCCGCGGACCGCGTTGGTCGGCACGCCGCTCGGCCCGATCACCTCGGGCACGCCGAAGAAGGCGCGGAAGTAGAGCGACGCGGAGTCGAGCAGGAGCATCCTGGGGGCTCGGGACGGCATACGCGAGAGGGTACCGGCCCGCGACGAGAGCGCACCTTGCCGCCGCCCGGTCGGCCCACGATGATGGCGTGAGAGCGCGACCACCCGGAGCGCAGCCCATCGTGGAGAGTCGACGACGATGACGTCTCGCAGTGCTGGCCCCCTGTCCACACCCACCCGCGGAGGCTGGGCGCGTCGCGCCTCGGCCGTCCTCGTCGCGATCGCCGCGGCGGTCGCCCTCGTGGGTCCCGGCAGCGCGTCGGCGGCACCACCACCGCCACCCGGGCCGGACCTGGGCCCGAACGTGCGCATCTACGACCCGAGCATGTCGGTGGCCGACATCCGCGCGAGCGTCGACGCCGTCTACGCCCGGCAGGTCGACAACGAGATGGGCGCCTCGCGCTACACGCTGCTCTTCAAGCCCGGCACCTACGGCACGGCCGCCGACCCGCTCATCGTGCGCGTCGGCTACTACACCGAGGTCGCGGGACTCGGCGCCCTGCCCACCGACGTCGTCATCAACGGCCACGTCGACGTCTACAACCGCTGCCTGGCGCCCGACAACTGCATCGCCCTCGACAACTTCTGGCGATCGCTGTCCAACCTGACGATCAACGTCGTGGGCCTCACGGACTGCCGGTCTTCGGGCAACTTCTGGGCCGCCTCGCAGGCGTCGCCCATGCGCCGGGTCAACATCGTCGGCGGCAACCTGACACTCATGGACTACTGCACGGCGGGACCGCAGTTCGCCAGCGGCGGGTTCATCGCCGACTCACGCACCGGCTTCGTCGTCAACGGCTCGCAGCAGCAGTACCTCGTGCGCAACAGCCAGATCGGTGGCTGGTCCAACGGCGTCTGGAACCAGGTCTTCTCCGGGGTCCAGGGTGCGCCGGCGACGTCGTACCCCAGCCCGCCCTACACGACGCTCGACGCGACTCCGGTCAGCCGCGAGCGTCCCTTCCTCTACGTCGACGACGCGGGCACGTGGCAGGTGCGGGTCCCCTCGGCCACGGCTGACTCGTCCGGGGTGTCGTGGGCGAACGGCCAGACCCCGGGGCGCTCGGTCCCGCTCTCCGACTTCTACGTCGCCCGCCCCTCCGACTCGGTGACGACGATCAACAGCCAGCTGGCCCGGGGCAAGCACCTCCTGCTGACGCCCGGTGTCTACGACGTCGACCGCAGCATCACGGTGCGCCGCGCCGACACCGTCGTCATCGCCATGGGACTCGCCAGCCTCACGGCCCGCGGGGGAGCGGTGCCGCTCGTCATCGGTGACGTGCCCGGTGTCGTCGTGGCCGGCCTCATGGTCGACGCCGGCCCGGTGAACTCGCCGGCGCTCGTCCGGGTCGGCACCGGGCGCGCGGCGACCCGGTCGGACGCCGGCAACCCCACGACCCTGCTCGACGTCTTCCTCCGCGTCGGTGGCCCCTTCGCGGGGCGCGCCACCGTGGGCCTCGAGGTCAACAGCGACCACGCCCTGCTCGACGACATCTGGGCCTGGCGCGCCGACCACGGCCAGGGCGTCGGGTGGACCGTCAACCCTGCGGAGAACGGCGTCGTCGTCAACGGCGACGACGTCACCGCCACAGGCCTCTTCTCCGAGCACTTCCGGGCCTACAACACCGTGTGGAACGGCGAGCGCGGCCGCACGGTGTTCTACCAGAACGAGCTGCCCTACGACGCGCCGAACCAGGCGGCGTGGCAGCACGACGGTGTCCTCGGGTGGGCCGGCTACAAGGTCGCCGACAAGGTGCGCACCCACGAGCTGTGGGGCGGCGGCAGCTACATCTTCACGAACGTCGACCCGACGATCCACGCGACGCGGGGCTTCGAGGTGCCCGTCACCCCGGGTGTGCGCCTGCACTCCCTGCTCACCGTCCAGCTGGGCGCGGGGACGCTCGACCACGTCGTCAACGACACCGGGGCGCCGGTCAGCTCGGCCTCCGTCGGGGTGCCGAGCACCGTCACGTCGTTCCCCTGAGCCTCCCTCGTCTCGCCGGTTCGCCCGCCCCGTCCCGGGTGGGCGTACCGGCATGAGGAATGGACCACCCTCCGGGTAACCCCTGGTCTACCCTTCGGCCATGGAAGATCTCGACCGTCGCCTCGTCGGCCTGCTGCTCGCGGACGGACGGATGAGCTACACGGACCTCGGCAAGGCCACTGGCCTGTCGACGTCCGCGGTGCACCAGCGCGTTCGGCGGCTCGAGGAGCGTGGCGTCGTGACGGGCTACACGGCTCAGGTGTCGCCGGAGTCGCTCGGACTGCCGCTCACGGCGTTGATCTCGGTCACGCCCTTCGACCCGAGCGCGCCTGACGACGTGCCCGAGCGGCTGCGGCACATCACCGAGATCGAGGACTGCCACTCGGTCGCCGGCATCGAGAGCTACATCCTCAAGGTGCGGGTCGCCACGCCGGGCAACCTCGAGGACCTCCTCGCGCGCATCCGCTCGGCGGCCAACGTCGCGACGCGCACCACCGTCGTGCTGTCGACGCCCTGGGAGGCCCGCAGCGCGTCGGCCATGCCGCGCGAGACCCCCTGACGACTGCCTCGACGAGCGCCGGCCCTCGCCCGACGAGTCGGCCGGGACCCCTCAGAGCTGCTCGATCGGCTCGGGAGCGGGTGACGGCACCACGACGTCGACCGGTGCGTGGGCAGCGCCGGCTCGGGCACGCATACGCCGTCGGTGCCAGGCCCAGAGCAGGAGCGCGGAGAGCGTCATCGACCCCGCCACGACGGCGAGGGTCGTCAGCGAGCCGCTCACGAGCGGTGAGACCGCCCCCGCCACGAGCGCGTTGACGCACGTGCTGAGGAAGGACTGGAACGAGGAGACGGCGCCACGCTCTCGCGGCCGCAGGTCGAGCAGCGCGATCGTGAGGATGGGGAAGACGAGGGACACGCCGAGCGAGGCGGCGGCCACGGGAACGACGGTCCACGGCAGCGTGGGCACGTCGACGAGCGCCTGGTAGGCGACCGCGAACACGCCGCCGGCGAGGGCAACGAGGAAGCCGGCGAGGACGAAGGCCCCCTGTCGCACGCGACCGGCCAGGCGCCCCGTGAGGAACGAGCCGATCATCATGGTGACGACGAGCGGGACGAAGAGCACGCCGAAGTCGCGCTCGCCGAGCCCCAGGTGGTCGACGACGATCGCGGGCGCCGAGGAGATGTAGAGGAAGAGGGCGCCGAAGTTGAGGGCGATGGCGGCGCTGAGGCGCAGCACCGCGCCGTCGCCCGCGGCGGACGTGAACGACGTGAGCAACGGCCGCGGCCGGAACGGGACCCGCTCAGCGGCCGGGTGCGTCTCGGGCAGCGACGTCAGCGTCAGCACGACGAGGAGCACTCCGTAGGCCGCGAGCACCCAGAAGATCGTGCGCCACGACCCCCAGCCGAGGATGGCGCCGCCGACGATCGGCGCGAGCGCCGGGGCGATGGCGAAGATCATCGAGATGTGGCTCATGAACCGCTGGGCGTGCGCGCCGTCGAAGAGGTCGCGCACCACCGTGCGCCCGACGATCATCCCGGCGCCGGCGACGAGGCCCTGGGCGCCGCGGGCGCACAGCAGGAGCGGCATGCTCGGTGCCAGCGCGCACAGGGCGCTGGTGACGGCATACAGCGCGCAGCCCGCGAGGATGACGGGACGACGACCGAGGGCATCGGACAGTGACCCGTGGAAGAGGCTCGCGACCGCGAAGGCGACGAGGTAGACGCTGACGGTCTGCTGCATCGCGACCTTGTCGACGCCGAGGTCGTGGGTCATCACCTCGAACGCCGGGAAGATCGCGTCGATCGTGAACGGCCCGACCATCGTCAGCGCCGCGAGGACGAGGATGAGCTGCAGCTGCGGCACGCGCGCTCGCGCCGGCGCGTCGCGGGACGCCACGTGGGTCAGCGTCATGCGCGACCGATACGGGCACGACGGGCTCGGGTGACCGACGCAAGGTCCTCGGGCGCCAGGCCGATGTCGAAGCCGCGTCGGCCGCCGGAGACGTAGACCGTCCCGAAGCCGTATGCCGTCTCGTCGAGGACCGTGGGCAGCGCGCGCCTCTGCCCGACGGGGGAGATGCCGCCGACGACGTAGCCGGTGCTGCGCTCGGCCGCTGCGGGATCGGCCATCGTCACGCTCTTGACGCCGATGGCCGCGGCCACGGCCTTGAGGTCGAGCTGGCCGTCCACCGGCACGATGCCCACCGCCAGCGTCGCGCCGGTGTCGACGAGCAGGGTCTTGAAGACGCGAGAGGGCTCGACGCCGAGCGCGACCGCCGCCTCGAGGCCGTAGCTCGCCGCCGCGGGGTCGTGCTCGTAGGGGTGGCGGGAGTACGGGACGCCCGCGCGGTCGAGGGCGACGGTGGCCGGGGTCGAGGGACCGTCGGCTGCGCGCTGCTTGGCCATCAGGCGTCGCCGACGGACGCGAGCCCGTCCCAGATCGTCGTGACGACGAGGTCGGTGGCCTCGTCGGCCGTCGTGCCCGGGTGGGTGCTGCGCCAGACCGCGAGGCGCTCGCACCCGCCGATGAGGATCTCGGCCATGACGGTGACCCGGCGCGACTCGAGGGCCTCGAACGCCGGCAGCGTCCGCAGGCCCTCGGCGAACGCCTTGGCGGTCTGCTGGCGGATGCGTTCGACGGACGCCGAGGCCTCGCCGATGAGGGCTCCCTCGGTGCGCAGCAGCGCGAACGCCTGGTCGTGCTCGTCGATGAAGGAGAAGAACGCGTGCACGACACCGCGCACGCGGTCGCGGGCCGGTGCGGCCGGCTGGGCCACCCACGAGTCGATGAGGGCAGCGAGCAGCTGCCCGCGGGCCCGCTCGATCGTCGCCGCCAGCAGGCCCTCCTTCGACCCGAAGTAGTCGTAGATGAGGGGCTTGGTGACGCCGACGAGCTCGGCGATCTCGTCCATCGTGGCGGCCTGGATGCCGCGGGCCGAGAAGACCTGCTCGGCCACCGCCAGCATCTGCGCCTCCCGCTCGGCGCGAGGCATGCGGACGCGGGTGCCGGGGGAGCGGGAAGTCACCGGCGCAGTCTACGGGTGCCCTCGCGGGGCTCCATGACACAGAACTCGTTGCCGTCGGGGTCGGCGAGGGGGACCCCGCAGGCGTCCCCGTGGCCGGCGTCGAGCCGCGTGGCCCCGAGCGAGAGGAGGCGCTCGACCTCGGCGTCGAGGTCGTCGCGTGTCGTCGGGCTCACATGGAGGTGCATGACGTTGCGCCCCGACCTCGGACGCACGGGCGGCCCTCCCCAGGCGATCTTCGCGCCGCCGCGGGGCGACTGGATGGCCGTCTCCCCGTCGTGGTCCCAGACGAGCGGCCAGTCCAGGGCCAGGCTCCAGAAGAGGCCGACCTCGCGGGTCCCGTCGCAGGCGAGCTCCCCGAGGAACGCGGTGTCGGCGAGGAAGGTGTTGCCCGCCTCGATGACGCAGAGCTCGTTGCCCTCCGGGTCAGAGAGCACGATGTGCCCTTCCTCCGGTGTCTGGCCGACGTCGAGGTGTCGGGCCCCGAGCCGCAGGGCCCGGTCGACCGTCGACTGCTGCTGCTCCGGCGTGGTGCTGGTCAGGTGCAGATGGATCTGGTTGGGCCCGGTCCTGCGCTCACGCCCCGACAGGAACCGGATCGTGATCTCCGGGTCCTCACCCGCGAGCACGACGTCGTGGGCATCGGTCTCCCGGCCCATCAGCCCGGCCCAGAAGGCCGCGAGGCGCACCGGGTCGTCCGCGTCGATGCAGAGCTCGATGAGGTTGCTGGTCATCGGGCGCTCGTCTCCGCTCGGTCGATGCACGTGGACGGGGAGCCACGCTAGGTGGCGATGGGTCAGGCTGACAACGCAGTTCTACGTCCGGACCCGGGCCCGGGACGACGTGTGGCCCGGGACCGCGACGGTCCCGAGCCACACGGCATACGTGCTCGTGCGCGGTGTCAGACGTGCAGCTGCGACTCTGCGGCGGCGCGGCTCGTCGCAGCCTGTTCGGTCGCCTCGGCGAGAACCCACTCGTGGTCGACCGACTGGTGCCACCACTGCTGGCCGGCCTCGGGCAGCGTGTAGATCGGGTCGTAGTAGACGTACTCGCGCGACATCGCCTCGGTGTCGTCGCCCTCGATCGACGTGCGGTAGTTCTTGCGCCAGTAGGAGATGCCGCGCTCGGTGTCGTACTCCTCGACCTGGTGCACCCAGCGCTTGCCGACGAAGGGCACGTCACAGACGATGCGCGGGGTCGAGAAGCCGGGGAGGTAGCCCATCATCGAGTGCTGGAGGTGCTGGGCCTCGGCGAGCGAGAGCCGCCAGTGCTCGGCGAAGGGGATCATGTCGCACATGTAGAAGTAGTACGGCGTGATCTGGGCGCCGTCGGCGAGGCCGAAGCACAGGTCGAGCAGCTGCTCGGTCGTGTCGTTGACGCCGCGCATCAGCACACCCTGGTTGCGCACGTCGCGGACGCCGGCGTCGAGCATGGCCTTCGAGGCGCGGGCGACGGACGGGGTCAGCGACTGGGCGTTGTTGACGTGCGTGTGGATCGCGAGCGAGACGCCGCGCGAGCGGGCCTTGGCCGAGACGCGGGCCACGCCCTCGACGACGTCCTCGGCGAACCAGTGCTGCGGCAGACCCATGAGGGCCTTCGTCGCGAGTCGGATGTCGCGGATGTTCTCGATGTCGAGGAGCTGGTCGATGAACGCCTCGAGGTTCTTCCACGGCATGTTGGCGACGTCGCCACCGGAGACGACGACGTCACGCACGACGGGCGACGTGCGGAGGTAGTCGAGCATCGCGGCGTAGCGGTCGACCGGCTTGAGGTCGAACTTCAGCTTGGCGACCTGTGGTGTCGAGTTGCCGACGAGGTCCATGCGGGTGCAGTGGCCGCAGTACTGCGGGCACGTGGGCAGCAGCTCGGCGAGAACCTTGGTGGGGTAGCGGTGCGTCAGCCCCTCGGCGACCCACATGTCGTGCTCGTGCAGCGAGTCGCGCGACGCGTGCGGGTGCGACGGCCAGTCGGTGCGGCGGTCGGAGAAGACCGGCAGCATGTAGTTGCGGATCGGGTCGGCGTAGAAGGCCTCGGTGAAGTCGTGCCCGGCCGACGGCATCGGCGAGTCCGTCGACGGGACCATCGTGTTGAGCATCTGCGGCGGGACGAGCATCGACATCGTCGCCCGCTCGCTCTGGTCCTTGGCGAGGTCGTCGTAGAAGCGGTCGTCGAGCAGGTCACCCATGAGGGCTCGCAACTGCTTGATGTTCCTGACACAGTTGACCCGCTGCCACTGTGCGCTGTCCCAGTCGGCCTGGGTGATGCTCGCCCAGCCCGGGAAACGCGTCCAGTCGGGCTCGACGAGCTCTCGTCGGCGGTACGCGTAGGGCTGCTCAACCTTGCTCATGCCGAGAACAGTAACGTCAGGGGCCGTCTCGCTCAAACACGTCCGGCTCACGAAATTGTGAAGATACCGCCGACGTGCCCCTATGCTGACGCAAGATCTTCGGTTTCCGTCCGTACATACAGAAGGATTTGTGAACGTGTCAGACCCGACGTCGGCCACCCCGGATCGCACGGACGCCGCCCGCGTGTCGTCGCCCGTCGGCCTGCACCGTGTGCTCGAGCCCACCGGCGACGCCATCACCCTCCCGCAGGCGGCCCGCCGACTCGACGCCAGCCCGCAGCTGTGGCCCGACGAGGTCCGCATCGCGGTCGAGACGCTCAACCTCGATGCGGCGTCCTACCGGCAGCTCGCCGAGAAGCACGGCACCGACGGCACCGTCGACGGGGGAGCCGTGCGCGCCGAGGTCCTCGACATCGTCGCGACGCGCGGCAAGATGCAGAACCCCGTGACCGGCTCGGGCGGGATGCTCATCGGCACGGTCGAGGAGGTCGGACCGGACAGCACGCTCGGTCTCGCGGTCGGCGACCGCGTCGCCACCCTCGTGTCGCTGTCCCTGACCCCGCTCGCCATCACCGACGGCCTGGCCCGCTGGGACGGCCTCTCCGAGCAGGTGCCTGCCGAAGGCCATGCGATCCTCTTCGGCCGCAGCATCGCTGCCACCCTGCCCACCGACCTCGACCCGCACCTGGCGCTCATGGTCATGGACGTGTGCGGCGCGCCGGCGCTCGTCGAGCGCGTCGTGGGGGAGTATGCCGCCCGCGGCGTCGCGCCGACGGTGGCCGTCCTCGGCGGGGCCGGCAAGTCCGGCTCGCTGTCGCTGGCGGCCGCTCGCGCCGCCGGCGCCGCCCGGACCATCGGCGTCGTCCCGGTCGAGCGCGAGCGCACGGTTCTCGAGGGGAGCGGCCTCGCCGACGCCGTCGTCCTCGCCGACGCGCGGTCGCCTCTCGGCCTGGCGGCAGCCGTCGAGTCCGCCGGGGGACCGGCCGACGTCACCGTGGTCTGCGTCGACGTGCCCGGCTGCGAGCAGCCCGCGATCCTCGCGACCGCGCAGGGCGGCACCATCATCTTCTTCAGCATGGCCACGAACTTCGCCGCGGCCGCCCTCGGGGCCGAGGGCCTCGCCGCCGACGTGCGGATGCTCGTCGGCAACGGCTATGTCCCCGGCCACGCCGAGACGGCGCTGCGCCTCCTCCGGGACGTCCCGGCCGTGCGGGCGCTCTTCGAGGGCCGCCTCGCCACCGAGAAGGCAGGATCTGACGCATGACCCGCCCCAACGCCATGCTCGAGCTCGACCCGGCCGTCGTGCGTCGGGCCCGCTCGCTCGCCCGCAAGGCCGCCGCTCCCGTCGTGAAGATCGCGCGCAGCCACACCACGGTGTCGGTGGAGCGCGCGACCCTGCGCCTGGCCGGTCTGGCCGGCGCGGACCACGAGCGCGTGCCGTGGGTCAACCACCTCGTGACGGCGGTCCGCGACGAGGTCGGCCTCGAGCACGGCGTCACGACGCCGGTCTACGACGCCCTGCTCCGCGGCGAGGCGCCCGACCTGACCGCGCTCGCCCAGAAGGCGGCGAGCGGCAACGTCTCCTTCCGCCTGCCTTCCGGGCGCGAGGCCACGGCGGCCCGCCGTGCCGCCGCGAAGGGGGTCGGTGCAGGTCTGCGCACCATCGACCGCTCGCGCGCCACGCGCGAACGTCTCATCACGCGTCACGGCGACCCGAAGACCAAGCCGTGGATCTACCTCATCGTCGCGACCGGCGACATCTACGAGGACATCCCGCAGGCCCAGGCGGCCGCGCGTGAGGGCGCCGACATCATCGCCGTCATCCGCTCCACGGGTCAGTCGCTGCTCGACTACGTGCCCGAGGGTGCTACGCGCGAAGGTTTCGCCGGGACGTACGCGACGCAGGAGAACTTCCGCCTCATGCGTGCTGCGCTCGACGACGTGAGCAAGGAGCTCGGTCGCTACGTCCGGCTGACGAACTACGCCTCGGGCCTGTGCATGCCCGAGATCGCGGCCCTCGCCGGCATGGAACGTCTCGACATGATGCTCAACGACTCGATGTACGGCATCCTCTTCCGCGACATCAACCCGATCCGCACCTTCGTCGACCAGCGCTTCTCGCGTCAGGTCCACGCCCGTGCCGGGATCATCATCAACACCGGTGAGGACAACTACCTCACGACCGCCGACGCGGTCGAGGCCGCCCACACGGTCACGGTGAGCCAGCTGCTCAACGAGCGCTTCGCCAAGGAGGCCGGCCTCGAGGACTGGCAGCTGGGCCTGGGCCACGCCTTCGAGATCAACCCCGAGATCCCCGACAGCTTCCGGATGGAGCTCGCCCACGCGATGCTCGCCCGACAGCTCTTCCCCGACGCACCGCTGAAGTGGATGCCGCCGACGAAGCACATGACGGGCGACGTCTTCCGCGGCTACCTGCTCGACGGCTTCTTCAACCTCGTCGGCGCCATGACCGGTCAGGGCATCCTGCTCGTCGGCATGATGACCGAGGCCGTCGTGACGCCGTTCCTCTCCGACCGCGACCTCGCGCTGCAGAACGTCCGCTACGTCATGAACGCCGCGAGCGGACTGACCGAGGACTTCCACCCGCCGCGCGACGGCTACATCCAGACCCGCGCGCGCCAGGTGCTCTCCGAGGCCGTCGACCTGCTCGACCGCATCGTCAGCGACACCGACGCCGCCGGCGACGCGCCGCTCCTCGCGGCCATCGCCGACGGCACCTTCGGACTCATGAAGCGACCGGCGACGGGGGGCAAGGGGCTCGACGGGGTCAGCGAGCGCGCCGACGACTACGACAACCCGGCGACCACCGCCCTCGACGCGTGGACCCCGCCGGCGAAGGAGACCGGCCGATGAGCGCCGCGAAGCAGCAGCCCGAGCAGGCAGCCGCGTCCGCGGCCGCGCAGGGAAACATCATCCGGCCCTACGGCGACACGACCGGCGACGGCATGGTGCAGATGTCGTTCACCCTGCCGCTGCCGCACGACAAGAAGGCCGAGGGTGCCGCGCTCCAGCTCGCCCGGAAGATGGGCCTCGACCCGGCCCTGCTCGTGCACGCGAAGGCGATGGGTCCCGACTTCACCTTCTTCGTCGTTTACGGCAGCTCGACGCACCTCGTCAACCTCGACGACGTCCACGTCGTCGAGCGCGAGTACCCCCTGCTGTCCGCCAAGGACGCCAACCTGACGATCAAGAAGCAGCTGCGCCGCAAGCTCGTCGTCGTCGGTGCCTGCATCGGCACCGACGCCCACACCGTCGGCATCGACGCGATCCTCAACATCAAGGGCTTCGCGGGCGAGAAGGGACTCGAGTACTACCTCGAGATCAAGGTCGTCAACCTCGGCGCCCAGGTGCTCGTGCCCGAGCTCGTGGCCCGGGCCCGCGCCGAGAAGGCCGACGCCGTCCTCGTCAGCCAGGTCGTCACCCAGAAGGACGCCCACATCCACAACACGACCCAGATGTCCGCGGCCTTCCGCGAGGCCTACCCGGCGGGGCAGGTGCCGATCCTCATCGCCGGCGGCCCGCGCTTCGAGGACGGCTCCGAGAAGGCCCTGGGCGTCGACCGGATCTTCGGCCGGGGCACGACCCCGGGCGAGGTCGCCAGCTACCTGGTCCACGAGATCAGCCTCCGGAAGGGAAAGAAGCCATGAGCGAGACCACCACCGACCCCACGGCGCCCGAGCCCCTCTCGGCCACCGCGCCCACGACGCCGGCCACGGCGACGACCACGCCGGCCACGCTGACCAAGGCCAAGGTCGGGCTGCGCATCACGCACCGCCGTTACGTGCCCTACGGTCACGCCCACTACGCCGGCAACCTCGTCGACGGCGCCTACTCGATGGCCGCCTTCGGCGACGTGGCCACCGAGATGTGCATCGTCACCGACGGCGACGAGGGCCTCTTCGCCTCCTACAGCGACGTCCAGTTCCGTTCGCGGATCACGGCCGGCGACGTCATCGAGATCTCGGCCGAGATCGTCCGCGTCGGCACCCGCTCCCGGGAGATGGACTTCGAGGTGCGCGTCGTCGGGCGCGGCAACCAGGAGCGCGGGGAGTCGGCGGCCGAGATGCTCGACCCGCCGATCGTCGCCACGACCGCTCGTGGCGTCGTCGTCGTGCCCTGAGCGCTGACGTCCCGGCCGCACGGCATACGGTGAACCCCGTGCGGCGTCTCCTCGTGTCCCTGCTCGGCGGCGGACTGCTCTGCCTCGCGTTCCCGACCTTCGACGTCTGGGTGGCCGCACCGGTGGCCCTCGCGTTGTGGGCGTGGGCCTGGGCCGGCTCCGGGGGCCGTCGAGGCTTCCTGCTCGGTCTCGCCGGAGGGCTCGTCTTCTTCGTGCCGACGCTCAGCTGGTCGGGCATCTACGTCGGCGCGCTGCCGTGGCTCGCCCTCGCGACGCTGCAGGCCCTCTTCGTCGGCGTGGCGGGCGGGCTCTACGGCTGGCTGAGCCGCCGGGGGAGCGTCCGCCCGTTGGCGTTCGCGCTCGGGTGGGTCGTGGCCGAGGGCTTCCGGGCCCGCGCCCCCTACGGTGGCTTTCCCTGGCTCAAGCTGGCCTTCGGACAGGCCGACTCGCCGTTCGGTCGGCTCGTGGCACTCGGGGGCGCGCCGTTCGTCGGCTTCGTCATAGCGCTCAGCGGTGGCCTCCTCGCGCTCGCCGCCCAGCACGCGCTGTCAGCCGCTGCCGAGCGCCGGGGGAGCGGCGCCACCACCACGCCGCGATCGCGTATGCCGTCCCGTCGCCTCGTGCTGCCCGCCGTGGGAGCGCTCGCGCTCGGCCTCGTGGGGCTGGCGGTCCCGTTACCGACCGACGGCTCGACCGCCCAGTTCCTCGGCGTCCAAGGCAACGTGGCGCGGCCCGGTCTCGACTTCAACGCCGAGCGCCGCCAGGTCCTCGACAACCACGTCGCGGCGACGCTCAAGGCCCAGGACGACGTCGACGCCGGGCGCGCCCCGGCCCCGGACCTCGTCGTCTGGCCCGAGAACGCCTCGGACATCGACCCGCTGCGCAACGCCGACGCCAAGGACCTCATCCTGGAGACCGTCGACGCGCTGAAGCGACCCCTCATCGTCGGGGGCCTGCTCGAGGAGCCCGTCGGGTTCGTCTCCAACGTGGCCCTGCTCTTCGAGCCCGGCAAGGGCAACACCGACCGCTACGTCAAGCGCCACCCGGTGCCGTTCGCCGAGTACATCCCGAACCGGTCCTTCTGGCGGAACTTCAGCACGGAGGTCGACCTCGTCACGCGCGACTTCGTCCAGGGCCCTGCGCCCGGCGTCTTCCACGTCACGACGGCCTCGGGCCGGCAGATCCGGGCCGGCCTCGCCATCTGCTTCGAGGTGGCCTACGACGACATCATGCGCGACGCCGTGCAGACCGGCGCCAACGTCCTCGTGGTCCAGACGAACAACGCGACCTTCGGCTACACCGCCGAGTCGCCCCAGCAGCTCGCCATCAGCCGACTGCGAGCCATGGAGTTCGGCCGCTCCGTCGTGCACGTGTCGACGGTCGGCCAGAGCGCCCTGATCACGCCCGACGGAACCGCCCACCAGGTGACGTCGTTGTTCACACAGGCGGTGGTCAGCGGAGCACTACCCTTGCGGGACGCCACGACGCTGGCGACCCGGGTGGGTGAGGCCCCCGAGTGGGTCGCCGCCGCCGCACTGCTGACGATGCTCGCCCTGGGTCTTCGCAGCGGCCGCCCGGCAGCGCCGGAGACAACGAAGGAAGAGGATGACGACGACGCAGCGTGAGCCGGTGACCCGAGTGGCCGTGCTCATCCCGACGTACAACGAGCGGGACAACCTGCCCGGCATCGTCGCGCGGGTGCGCGCGAACGTGCCCGCCGCCGACGTCTTCGTGCTCGACGACGGATCTCCCGACGGCACCGGACAGGTCGCCGACGACCTCGCGTCCGCGGACCCGCAGGTCCACGTCGTGCACCGCGCCGCCAAGGAGGGCCTCGGCAAGGCCTACCTCGCCGGCTTCGCCATCGTCCTCGAGCGCGGCTACGACGCCGCCGTCGAGATGGACGCCGACGGCTCGCACCTCCCCGAGCAGCTGCCGTCGCTGCTGGCCGCGCTCGGCGAGGCAGACCTCGTCATCGGTGCCCGCTGGGTCAAGGGCGGCGAGGTGCGCAACTGGCCGGCTCGCCGCAAGGTGCTCTCGGTCGGTGCGAACCTCTACACCAAGGTGCTGCTCGGGATGACGGTCAACGACGCGACGGCGGGCTACCGCGTCTACCGCGCGAGTGCGCTGCGGGCCATGGGGCTTCAGGGCGTCGAGTCGCAGGGCTACTGCTTCCAGATCGACCTGACGCTGCGTGCCGTGCGCGCCGGGCTCACCGTCGTCGAGGTGCCGATCACGTTCGTCGAGCGCGAGGTCGGCGTGTCGAAGATGGGCCAGGACATCGTGCGCGAGGCGCTGACCAGCGTCACGAGGTGGGGCATCGAGCACCGCGTGGGCCAGCTGCGCTCCGTCGCCGGTCGGGTGCGTGGGCGCGAGCCGGTCGGGGACCGGTCGTGAGCGGCCCCACCGGCCCTACTGGCTCGTCTCGCGGACCGTCACGGGTCAGGCGGGTGCGCCTGACACGTCTGGCGGTCGTCGCGCTGCTGCTCCTGCCGGTCATCGAGATCGTCGTCATCGTCGCCGTCGGCCAGGCCATCGGCGGCTGGCCGACGTTCCTGCTGCTCGTCGCGACCTCGCTCCTCGGGGCGTGGCTGATCCGTCGCGAGGGCGGCCGGGCCTGGCGCGCGCTCGAGCAGGCTGTGCGCAGTGGCCGGATGCCGGCCCGCGAGATCGCCGACGGCGTCGTCGTGCTCGTCGGCGGCAGCCTGCTCGTCCTGCCGGGTTTCGTCACCGACGTGCTCGGCCTCGTCCTCGTGCTCCCGTTCACGCGGCCGGTCGCGCGCAGCATGCTCGCTGCGGTCATCTCACGCCGCCTGCTCGCCCAGACCGAGCGGTTCGCCGGGCCCACGGTGTCCGGACAGCCCGCGACGCCCGCCTGGGAGCAGGAGCAGACACCCCATGGCCCGCAGCGCTCGTCGACGAGCGACGAGGTCGTCGAGGGCGAGATCATCGACGACGAGGACTGAGCCCCGCGCGCTCGTCCCTCTGCGTCGCCGGGTTCGAGGTGATCCCGGCACGCACCTCGCTGGCTCGATCACCCCGAACCGGGGACGACGGCATACGGCCTGCGGCATGCGAGAAGCCGGGCTCAGAGCCTGCGGGCATGCGAAAAGCCCGCCTCCACGAACGGGGCGGGCTCCTCGGTGGTGCGCTCTGGGGAGGTCAGGCGGTCTTGCGGCGTCGCGGCTTCTCGCCACGCGACTCACGCAGGAGCGTCAGGCGCTCCTCGAGGAGCTCCTCCAGCTCGGGGATGGAACGACGCTCGAGGAGCATGTCCCAGTGCGTGCGCTGGTGCTTGACCGGCTTGGCCTCCGGCTCGGGTCCGCCGCCCTGCAGCTTCGCGTCGAGTCCGCAGCGGCACTCCCACGTGGGAGGCACGTCGGCCTCGATCGAGAACGGGAGCTCGGTGCGGTGACCGTCGGCGCAGACGTAGACGGTGAGCTGACGCTCACTCGGGACGACGTTCTCGTCGGACTCCATGCTCCTCGCGCCGAGGTTGGAACCGCGTAGTGCTCGATCGGCCATGTGGACCCCTCCAAGACGTATGCCCTTGTGACACCTCGCTGGTGTCTTACCCTCACAGACGCTTGAACGAGCGGAACGGTTGACTTGTTCCCCGGCGGGCGGCGAATTGTAGGCGTTTCTCAGATGACGGCGGGAACCGGGTTGCCGGCCTGCACGATGCCTTCGCGCATCCGCACCTTCGACAGGAGCACGCCGCCGATCGCGAAGAAGACGATGAGCGCGATGATCGCCCAGCGGTAGCTGAGGGTGAACTGGTAGACGAGGCCGAAGATGAGCGTCCCGAACCAGCTCGTGCCGCGCTCCATGGCCTGGTAGAGGCTGAAGTACTCCGCCTCGCGGCCGCGGGGGATGAGCTGGCTGTAGAGCGACCGCGACAGGGCCTGCGTGCCGCCGAGCACGAGGCCGATGAGCAGGGCGAGCGCGAGGAAGATGACGAGCGACTTCGACGGCAGGAGGAAGGCGAAGACGACGACGACCGTCCAGAGGCCGATGCCGTAGAGGATCGTGCGCCAGGCCCCGATCGAGGCGGCCACCCGGCCGAAGAGCCGCGCACCGAGGAACGCGACGAACTGCACGAAGAGGAACACGCCGAGCACGGTCGTCTCGGAGAAGCCGAGCTCCTTGGACCCGTAGACGCTCGAGCTGCCGATGACCGTCTGGATGCCGTCGTTGAAGAAGAGGTAGGCGACGAGGAACAGCTTCGTCTGCGGGTAGTTGGCGAGGTCGCGGAAGGTGCTGCGCAGCTGCGCGATGCTGCCGCGGACGATGCCGGCCGAACGCTCGACGGGGGTCTCGACCGTGCCGGTCAGGTGGCGCAGTCCGAGGTACGGGATGATCGTGAAGCCGGCCCACCAGAGACCCGCGGACAGGATGCTGATGCGTGTGGACAGGGCTCGGTCGAGCCCGAGGTCCTCGTGGAAGAAGTCGAGGGCGAAGTTGAGCGCGAGCAGGATGCCGCCGCCGAGATAGCCGAACGCCCAGCCCTTCGAGGAGACCCGGTCGCGCTCGTTCTCGTTGGCGATGCGGCACAGGATCGAGTCGTAGATCACGAGCGAGGACCCGAGGCAGATGCCGGCCACGACGACGAGGACGGCGCCCAGCTGCCAGTTCGTGCCGGCGACGAAGAACATGAGGCTCGCCGCCAGGGCGCCCGCCCACGCGAAGCCGGCGAAGAGCCGGGTCGGTCGGGGACTGCGGTCGGCGATGGCGCCGATGAAGATGAGGACGATCGCCGACAGGATCGTCGTGAAGGTCACGGTGAAGAACCACAGCGAGCCCGGCGCCACCGGGATGCCGAGCACCGAGAGGTTGGTCGTGCAGTCCTGGCCGTCCGGCAGCCCGGGGCAGGCCGCCTGCTCCGCCACGGACGTGAGGTACGGGCTCATGAGCACCGTCGCAGTGGTCGTGACGTAGGCCGAGTTGGCCCAGTCGTACCAGTACCAGGCTCGCTGCTCCCGAGTCTCCGGTCGCGCGGCGTTGACGACGGCGTTGGACATGCGAGGACTGTCCCACACGGGGCGGCACGCGGGCAGGGGGAGAGGCCGAAACACGCCGCAGCGTCGGGCGCCCGGGGTCAGCGGACGGCATACGCCCTCTCAGCGGTCGACCTCGCGGGCGTCAGGAGGTCGTCACCCGCTGGCCCAGACGTCCTTCGTCATCGACGACACGGCCTAGGCGACCACCTGAGCCCCCCGCTCTTCCGCCTCCCCTGCTCAGTCCGTGGCAGGGGAGGGGAGGGGGCGCTGCTGGACGTCGGGTGTCGTCGTCAGCAGCTCCCACGCCAGACCGTGGGCGAGCACGACGAGGCAGACGACGGCGAGGGCGGCCGTCTGCAGCCCACTGAGACCGACGGCGCCGCCCAGCTCGGGCGCAGCGGCGACCAGGACGATGACGGCGTAGAGCACTGCGACCAGCCAGCGGTGCCGCCGGAAGGGGCCCCGGAGTCCCGAGCCGTCCGACCCGAGGGGGCCGCGGTCGGCGCGGACCAGCCGCAGGGTCGACCAGGCACCGACGAGGGCGACGAGCCCGAAGGTCGAGCGCCAGAGCCAGGGCTGGGTGGGTGCGACTTGAGCGAAGAGGCCCATGAGGCCGGGGAGCAGGAAGGTGAGGTAGACGCCGCCCACGAGCCGACGGGTCTCCTCCCCGGCGAGCAGCTCACGCCGGCGGTCCAGGGCGGACCACCAGAGCCCGACGAGCGTGAAGCACGTGGCCGAGACGACGGCATAGAACGTGGAGAGGTCCATGCGGCTTCCTTTCCCTCACGGAATCGTCCCACCGTCGATCGGAGCGGGGCCTCTCGTTTAGCCCTAAAGTATTGGGATGGGAAGCGCGTCGGGTGACCAGGTGGGGCGGATCATCCAGGCCTGGCAGCGGGAGAGGCCCGACGTGGACGTGTCGTCGATCGGGATCATCACGCCGGTCGTGCGGCTCGCCGCGATCGTCATGGACCACCGGGCCCACGTGCTGGCCACCCACGGCCTCGAGCAGAGCCACCTCGACGTCCTCGCGACGTTGAGACGCAGCGGCGCGCCGTTCCGGCTCACCGCGGGCGAGCTGTCCCGGCGCTGCCGCGTCACGGCCGGCGCGACGACGCAGCGCGTCCAGGCCATGGAGGTGCTCGGCTTCGTCGAGCGCATCCGGGAGGAGCCGGACCGGCGCACCGTGCACGTGCAGCTCACCCCGGAGGGACTCGCCCGGCTCGACGGCATCTTCGCGGACGTCATGGCCGGCGACGAGTCCCTGCTGGCCGGTCTCGAACCTCGGCAGCGCGCCGGGTTGGAGGAGCTGCTGCGCGCGTGGCTCGCCGTGCTCGAGCCGGGCGGCCGGGCCGACCCGCGCGAGGTCACCCCTGAGTGAGGACGACGAGCTGCTGGGTCGCGCGTGTCATGGCGACGTAGCGGTCGACGGCGCCTTCGATGCCGTCACCGAAGGCGTCCGGATCGACGAGCACGACGAGGTCGAACTCGAGTCCCTTGGAGAGCGTCGGGCTGAGCGACCGCACCCGAGCCCGCTCCTCGAGGCCGGGGGCGCCGATGACGCAGGCCGTTCCGTCTGGGTGCGCGTCGAGCCACGTCCCGAGCACCGCCTCGAGGTCGGCGGCCGGGCCGTGCTGAACGGGCACGCCGCTCTCGCGGATCGAGGTGGGCACGTTCGCGTCCGGGAGCGCGGCACGGATGACGGGCTCGGCCTCGAGCATGACCTCTTCCGGAGTGCGGTAGTTGATGGTGAGTGACGACAGCGTGACCCGGTCGAGACCCACGCGACTCAGACGCTCCTGCCACGTCTCCGTGAACCCGTGCCGGGCCTGGGCGCGGTCGCCGACGATGGTGAGACTCCGCGACGGGCAGCGGGACAGGAGCATCTGCCATTCCGCGTCGGTCAGCTCCTGGGCCTCGTCCACGACGACGTGGGCGAACGGGCCGGCCAGCAGGTCGGGGTCGACGGTCGTCCCGTCGTTGTCGTCGAGGGCGCTGCGGAGGTCGTCACCTCGCAGCATCGACATGACGTGCATGTCGGAGTCGTCCGAGGCGATGAGGTGCTCGACGACCGTGGCGCGTTCGGCGCGCTCCGCCGCGAGGGCCGCCTCACGCTGTCGTCGGCGTCTTGAGACCTCCGGGTCGCCGAGCCGCATCCGGGCCGCGTCGAGCAGGGGGAGGTCCGACGCCGTCCACGCGTCCGGCTCGGCGCGCTGCAGCCGGCGCACCTGCTCGACCGTCAGGGTGGGGGCGCACCGACGCAGGTAGGCGGGGACGGTCCAGAGGTCGCCGACGAGGTCCGCGGCATCGAGGAGCGGCCACGTCCGGTCGAACAGCGTGCGCAGCTCCCGGTTCTGCTCGAGCGAGCGCCGCACCATGGCGGGGGTGGCCTCGAGCTCGACGTCGGCGCCGTCGTCGTCGATCCGGTCCTCGAGGTCGTGCCGCTCGACGAGGATCGTCAGCAACGCCTCCCACACATCGTCGCGGGCCTCGTTGTGCGGCGTGCCGAGAGCGGCGGTGCAGGCCTCGGCCCAGTCGGCAGGGGAGAGCCACACGTCCGCCCACGGCGTCACGACCTCCATGCCGCGGGTCGGCGGCTCCTCGTAGAGCGCCACGGCCGGCTCGATGGCCCGGACGAGGTCCATGGACGACTTGAGCCCGGCCACCTCCGGGTCGGTCTCGGGGGCCGCCGCGTCACCCTCGGGAACGAGGTCGCGCAGCGTGCACGTCTGCACACCTTCCTCGCCGAGACTGGGCAGCACGTCGGAGACGTAGGCGAGGTAGGGCTCGTGCGGGCCGACGAAGAGCACGCCGCCCCGGCGGTGGCCGAGGCGCGGGTCGGAGTAGAGCAGGTATGCCGTCCGGTGGAGCGCGACGACCGTCTTGCCCGTGCCCGGGCCTCCGTCGACGACGTGCGCGCCTCGGGAGCCCGCGCGGATGATGGCGTCCTGGTCGGCCGCGATGGTGCTCAGGACGTCCCGCATGCGCGGCGAGCGGCTCGCGCCGAGCGAGGCGATGAAGGCGGACTCGTCGTCGAGGGCCACGCGTCCGTGCAGACCATCGGTGGTGAACACCTCGTCCCAGTAGTCGCTGACGCGTCCCCGGGTCCAGCGGTAGCGGCGGCGGCTCGCGAGACCCATGGGGTTGCCGTGGGTGGCGCCGAAGAACGGTTCGGCTGCAGGGGAGCGCCAGTCCAGGAGCAGCCGGCGTCCGGCGGTGTCGGAGAGCCCGAGACGGCCGATGTACACAGGGTGAGAATCGTTCTCGGGGACGATGTGACCGAGGCAGAGGTCGATGCCGTAGCGGCGCAGCGTCCGCAGGCGTGCGGTGAGGCGGTGGACCTCCTGGTCACGGTCGAGCGCGGCCTGGCCGGTGCGTGCCGGTGCCCGACGGGCTGCGTCGAGACGGTCGGACAGCTCGGCGACCGTCGCGTCGAGGGTCTCGGCGATCGCGGCGAAGTGGAGGTCGTCGTGGGCGATGAGGGCCGGGTCGGCCTTGGGTGCCAGGTGGTCGCGAAGGTCGAAGGCGCTGGTCGTCAGCGGGTTCACGCAGTGGGCTCCGTCCCGAGGTTTCTGGTGTCGGCCAGTGATTCTCGGTGACGACGGGGGTCTTGCCGCAAGACCCCGGGTGCGCTATACGTTGGAAGTGGAAGGAAGCGCGCGACGCTCCTTCCTTTTTGGTGTGCCGGTCCAAGGCGAAGCGTTCTCGCTGCTTCCCCCATAACGCCGATAATCGACATTATGTCACTTTGGCTTACGAAGGCCCTCCCCGGAGACCGCGCTCCACCCGTGGTCCTGGACCACGCTGCTGCGCCGTAGCCTTGCTCGTGATGCAGTGCGACTACTTCGACGCCGGCCGCTGCCGCTCCTGTGCCCTCATGGGTGTGCCGTATGCCGTCCAGCTCGCCGACAAGGACGAGCGCTGCCGACGCGCCCTCGCCGACGTGGCCCCGGACGTCGCCTGGCTCGACCCCTTCCCCAGCGCCGAGTCGGCCTTCCGCAACAAGGCCAAGCTCGTCGTCGGTGGCGTCACCGGCGCGGTGACCGTCGGGATCCTCGACGCCGACGCGAACGGCGTCGACCTGCGTGGCTGCGGCCTGTACGAGCCGCCGCTTCAGCGCCTCATCCCCCGGCTCGCGTCCGCCGTCGACGAGATCGGCCTGGAGCCGTACGACGTGGCCGCCCGCCGCGGCGAGCTGAAGCACCTCATCCTCACCCTCTCCCCCACCGGGGACGTCATGCTCCGGCTCGTCCTGCGGTCCCGCCGTCACCTGGCCCTGCTCGAGTCTCGTCTGTCGTCGCTCCGGGCCCGGCTGCCTGAGGTGTCGGTCGTCACGGTGAACCTCCAGCCGGAGCACAAGGCCGTCCTCGAAGGTGACACCGAGATCGTCCTGACCGAGAGCGATGACCTCGCGATGCCCGTCGGCGACGTGGTCCTCCACCTGCGCCCCAACAGCTTCTTCCAGACCAACACCACCGTCGCCGCCGGCCTCTACCACCAGGCGCAGGCCTGGACGCGCACCGTCGACCCCACCACGGTCCTCGACCTCTACTGCGGCGTGGGCGGATTCGCGCTGCACTGCGCGCGAGCAGGCGCTTCCCACGTCATCGGCGTCGAGGTCTCGGCCGAGGCCGTGCGCAGTGCCGAGACCAGTGCGTCCCGGTTGCGCGCCGAACACCCTGACCTCGGCCGGCTGGAGTTCCGTGCCGGCGACGCCACGGACGTCGACGCGCTCGACCGGGACCTGCCGGGATCCGACCCGACGATGGTCGTCGTCAACCCGCCGCGTCGCGGGATCGGCCCGGACTTGACCCGATGGCTCGAGGGCTCCGGCGCCACGCACGTGACCTACTCGAGCTGCAACGTCGACAGCCTGGCCCGTGACCTGGCTCGCATGCCGTCCTACCGGGCTCGCGAGGCGCGTCTCTTCGACATGTTCCCCCAGACGTCGCACCATGAGGTCATCGTCCTGCTCGAGCGTGAATCACGTTCTCAGTCAGTCGATTCCGCGTCAGGAGGCGTGTCGACGTGACCGGTGAACCCGAGACTCCCTGGACGGCGCCGGACGTCGAGCGGCCGGGTGGCTCCCTCGTCGCGCCCGAGGCGCAGATGTTGCCCGAGATGCTCGCCTGGCACCGCTCGACGCTGCTGTCCAAGTGCTCGGGCCTGACGGGCGAGCAGCTGGTCGAGCGGTCGGTCGTCGTCGAGTCCGGGGGCGACCCCTTCTCGCTGCGCTTCGTCTACCTCCACCTCATCGGTGAGTACGCCCGGCACAACGGCCACGCCGACCTCGTGCGTGAGCGTGTCGACGGTGCCACCGGTGCCTGACCCGGTGCGATCGTCACCGGACCCCGTTCGGCTGGCGAGGATCCAGCGGCGCTTCACCGAGTTCGCGACGGAGTATGCCGCTCTTCCGCTCTACTCGACCGTCTGCCGACACGTCGCCCACGACGACGAGACCGCGTCGCTGCTGCTCGCGGCCAGGCCAGGGCAGGCTCGTCCCGTTCTCTGGCTCGCCGCCCTGCACCACCTCGTCCTGTGCAAACCGGATCTGCCTGCGGCCCGGTGGTATCCGAGTGTCACCGGGGCGGCGAGCGTTGCGACGGGCGATCCGTGGCCCGACGTGCGGCGGACGGTCCTCGACCACGTCGACGAGCTGACCCGGCTCATTGCGACGCACGGCACCCAGACCAACGAGGTGAACCGAGCCGTCTACGTCGCCGTAGGGCTCGCTGCGGCGACAGTCGACTCCGGCGACGTCCCGCTCGCCATCGTCGAGCTCGGTGCGAGCGCCGGCCTGCTGCTCGGCGTCGACCAGTACGCCGTCGAGCTGTCCTCGCCCACCGGGTCGGCACTTTTGGGCGACGGCGCCTCTGCGGTCCGGTGCTCGGGTGAGGACCGTTCCGGCGTCGGGGCGCTGCTCACGGCGGCCGGGGCTGCGCTGCCCGCCGTGCGTGGTCGCGTCGGCGTGGATCTCGAGCCCGTCGACCTCGCGTCCGTCGACGAGGTGCGCTGGCTCGAGGCGTGCCTCTGGCCGGAGGTCCCGGGCCGCATCGAGCGCTTCCGCGCGGCTGCCGACCTGCTCCGCCCCGACCCTCCCACGGTGCTCCGTGGCGACATGGTCGACCGACTGACCGACGCGGTGACGCTCGCGCGCACTGACGCCGGCGACGGCGCGCACGTCGTGGTCCTCAGCTCGTGGGCGATGACCTACCTCCCCGCACCGCGTCGTCGCGACCTGGCCGCGGTCCTCGACGAGCTGGCCGGGACCGTCTCCCACCTGTCGTGGCTCACCGCCGAGCCGGGCGGGTGCGTTCCGGGCCTCGACGGGCCCGAGTTTCCCGTGGAAGGGAACACCGTGCTCGGCCTGCAGCGCTGGCGCCACGGACACGCGCTCCCTCCCACGGTCCTCGGGACCTGTCACCCGCATGGTGCGTGGATCGACGCCTCGCTGCCACCGTCCCCCAGCTGACCCTGCCTCTCGAGGCCCTGCGGATGTCCACGGCTCGCCTGCCCTTCGCCGGTCACGTCGAGTACCGCGCGAACGTGCAGGTCTTCGGCTGGCAGCTGTCGGTCAGGGACGGGGCCACCGCGGGCACGGTGGGACAGGTCACGCGCGTCGAGGCGGTCAAGATCCCGCTCGTCCTGAAGGCCTTCTGAGCCGAGTGCGTCCCGGCGTCGACCTGCTCGACGCCGGGACGCACCTCACGACTGGTTTGCATAATGTCGATTATGGGCGAATTATATTGTGCTGCAACGGAATTCATCAACGCATGCGGCGACCCAGGCCCGCGGCGTACGCGTCGAGCGCGCGGAGCACCGTCGGGGCGCGGTAGACGCGGTTGCGTCGGTGCCCGGTCGACTCGAGCAGGATGCCGTCGTCGACGAGCCGCTGCAGGGCGGCCTGTGCCGTGGGGGCCGAGACCCCGAGCTCGCGCACGACGACCCGCGCCGTGACGACGGGCTGGCGCAGCAGCAGGTCGAGCATCGACCAGGCCGCGGAGCCGGCTCTCGCCGTGACCTTCGACGCCCAGTCGGCGCGCACCTGTCGGAGTGTCACGACGAGTCCCTCGCCGATGTGGGTGCCGTTGCGCGCGGCCTCGGCCACGCATCGCAGGATGGGCTCCACCTCTCCCCCACGGTAGGCCGTGAGTGCGTCGAAGTAGTCGTCGCGGATGGCGAGGAGGCCGGCCGAGATCGGGACGGTGACCCGTCGGATCGCCCCCGTGTGGAGCAGGACCGAGTGGAGCAGCGCCCGACCCGTGCGGCCGTTGCCGTCGGTGAACGGGTGGATCGTCTCGAACTGGGCGTGCGCGAGGGCGGCGTGCGCGAGCGGCGGCAGGTCGTCACGGTCCATGAAGGTCACGAGGTCGGCCATCAGGGCCGGCACGTCGGAGGCCACGGGCGGTACGTACTGCGCCTCCCCCGGGTGGAGGGGGGACCCACCCACCCAGACCTGCTGCTCACGCCAGCGGCCGGCCGGGTGCAGCGACTGCTGCGCCATGAGAGCCCGGTGCATCGCGAGCACAGCCTCCTCGTCGAGTCGCCCGGCGAGGTCGAGCGCGGCCTGCATGGTGCGGACGTTGCCGAGGATGACGGCGGCGTTGG
This sequence comes from Terrabacter sp. P2_E3, assembly GCF_056403915.1. Taxonomy (NCBI): domain Bacteria; kingdom Bacillati; phylum Actinomycetota; class Actinomycetes; order Micrococcales; family Intrasporangiaceae; genus Terrabacter; species Terrabacter sp. P2_E3. The sequence goes on along the minus strand of NZ_JBFUEN010000001.1, from coordinate 144,406 downwards.
CACGGTTGCCCTCGCCGATCTCGGCCTCGGCGAGGGCCCGTGCGGACGAGGTGAGGTTCTCGATCTGCGAGCTGGCCGCGCTCTCGGACCGCAGCAGCACCGAGGCGAACGGGGCGATCTCCCCCGCTCCCCCGGCGTCGAAGGTGGCGAGCAGCCGGGTGGCCTCGTCGAGGTCGGCGGCGAGGTCTCCGGGCAGCACGAGCCCGGCCCCGGCGATCGGGGGCACGACGGCCGCCTCGAACGTGGCCGGTGTGGACCGCTGGGCGCGTCGCGAGAGGTCGAGCAGGCCCTCGACGGGCTGCCAACGGACCGTCGTCGAGCCGAGCGCGGGCCACGTCGTGTCCATGTCGATGACACCTCCTTGGTAAAGGTTAACGCACAACCTTTATCAAGATCGCTCGGTCGTCAGGTGTGCACGACGTCCACGGGGGCCTCGACGATCCACCACGCGGCATACGGGCTCAAGGACGCCAACCCGTCCGCCCCACCGAAGACCGGGTAGCCGCCGAGCGCGTCGAAGGGGTGCGCGATGCCGACGTCGGCGAAGTGGCGGACCTCGACCGTCTGCCACGACGTCGTGACGTTGTAGACGCAGACCATCGAGCCGCTCGGGTGCGTGCGGACGACCGCCAGCACCCCGTCGTCGGTCTCGAGGATCACCCTCGTCTGCGCGGAGGCGTGCAGCTGCGGCAGCCCCGCGCGCACGCCCGCCAGATGGCGCAGGCCCTGGAAGACCTTCCCGGAGACGGTGTCGAGGTCGCCGCGCCGCACTGCGACGGCCCAGTCCAGCCGCTCCCGGTGCGCCCACCGGTTGTCGTCCTCGTGACCGGGCTCGCGCGCCCAGTCGGGGTCGTTCGGCAGGCCGAGCTCGTCGCCGCTCCACACGACGGGGACACCTCCCCAGCCGGCGACGACCGCGTGGGCCAGGAAGAGGCGGGCCAGTCCCTGACCGATCCCGTCCCCGTCGTCGCGTGCCTCCGCATCGGCCAGCCCCGTCAGCGATGCCGCCGTGCCGCTGATCCGCTTGTCGCCGGTCGCAGCGTTGTGCTGGAAGACGAGACCGTGCGCCCAGGACCCGGGGTGGTCGCCCGAGTACCAGTTGGACAGGAACCGGCGGTGCGCATAGCCGTCGAGACCCGCTGACGCCGCGTCCCCGTCGTCGATGGCCCACCCGATGTCGTCGTGGCACCGGACGTAGCAGATCCACGTGCCGCTCGGTGGGGTCGTCGGGAGCGCCGAGAGGGCCTGCTTGGTGAGTCCGGTGCTGCCCGTCGCGAGCATCGACCAGACCTGCACCATCAGGCTGTTGTGGTAGGCGAGATCGCTGACCCGGCCGGCGTGCTCGCCCTGCCCGAGGTACTGCACGAGGTCACGCGGTCCGACGATCGCCTCGGCCTTGAACGCGAGCGCCGGGCACGCGATGCGCGCCACCGCACGCAGCGCCTGCGTGACGGCGTGGACCTCCGGCTGGTTCTGGCAGCTCGTGCCGAGCCGCTTCCACGTGAAGGCGATGGCGTCGAGCCGGAGCACCTCGACGCCGAGGTTGGCCAGGTACAGGACGATGTCGGCGTACTCGACGAGGACGTCGGGGTTGGCCCAGTTGACGTCCCACTGCCACTCGTTGAAGGTCGTCCACGCCCAGCCGCGAAGCTTCTCGTCCCACGTGAAGTTGCCGGGGGCGAAGTCCGGGAACACCTCGGGCAGTGTGCGCTCGTACGCGTCCGGCATGACGCGGTCGGGGTAGACGTGGAAGTAGTCCCGGTAGTGCGACTCCCCCGCCCGGGCACGCCGGGCCCACTCGTGCTCGCGCGCCACGTGGTTGAGCACGAGGTCCAGCACCAGCGAGATGCCTTGCCCCCGAAGGTCGCTCGCGAGCCGGCGCAGGTCCTCGACATCTCCGAGATCAGGCCGGACGGTGCGGTAGTCCTGGACGGCGTAGCCGCCGTCGTTGTCTCCCTCTCGGGGCTGGAGCAGCGGCATGAGGTGCAGGTAGCTGACACCGAGGTCGCGGAGGTACCCCACTCGGCCCCGCAGGCCGTCGAGGTCGCCGGCGAACCGGTCGGTGTAGCACGCGTAGCCGAACATGTCCGGCTGCTGGAGCCAGTCGGGCCGCAGCAGCCGGCGCTGGTCCAGGCGTCGCAGCTCGGGTGACCGCTGCCGGTAGCCGGCCACGGCGCTCTCGACGAGGCGCAGCGCGAGCGCCGAGACGTCGTGCTCGGGGTAGAGGACCATGAGTGCCGCGACGAGGTCGTCGGACCAGCGCTCGAGCCTCAGCTCGATGGTCTCGCGGTCGTGGTCGTCGAGCCCCGCGAGCAGCGAGTTCACCGACTCCGTCGTCGGTCGGACGTCGTGCGCAGCGTCGCTCATGGCCCGATTGAACAGCACCTGGCGTCTGCGCGACAGGGGCACGCTGGCGTCATCGCGGGCAGGTCACTCGAACGGGCTCGGGTCCCCGGCCCCGACGCGGGTCACGACGGGGAAGCCATCGGAGTAGTCGACGACGGTCGTCGGCTCCAGGCCGCACTCCCCCGAGTCGATGACGGCGTCGATGACGTGGTCGAGACGGTCCTTGATCTCCCAGCCCTCGGTCATCGGCTCGTCGTCGTCGGGCATGAGCAGCGTGCTCGAGAGGATCGGCTCACCCATCTCCCTGAGCAGCTCGCGGACGACGGGGTGCTCGGGGATGCGCACACCCACGGTCTTCTTCTTCGCATGCAGCAGGCGTCGCGGCACCTCCTTCGTCGCGGGCAGGATGAAGGTGTACGGGCCGGGGGTCACGGCCTTGATGGCACGGAACACCGAGTTGTCGAGGTGCACGAACTGGCCCAGCTGGGCGAAGTCCGAGCAGACGAGCGTGAAGTGGTGCTTGTCGTCGAGGTGCCGGATCCGCAGGATGCGCTCCTTGCCCTCCGGGTTGTCGAGGGAGCAGCCGAGCGCGAAGCAGGAGTCGGTGGGGTAGGCGATGAGCCCACCGGACCGCAGGATGTCGACCGCCTGTCCGATCGCCCGTGGCTGGGGGTCCACCGGGTGCACGTCGAAGTACTTCGCCATGGGGCCACCCTGCCATGCTGGGGCCATGAGCGAGCAGACGGGTGAGGGCCGGGTGGCCGGCGACGGCGCGCACGACGGCATTGAGGTGTCCGACAACCCCGACCGCGGGCGCTTCGAGCTGCGCGACGGGGACCGTGTCATCGGGGTGGCGAGCTACGCCGTCGTCCCCGGTGCCACACCAGAGGTGCCCGCACGCGTCGTCTTCTTCCACACCGAGGTCGGTCCGGCGTACGAAGGCCAGGGCCTCGCCGGGCGCCTCGCCGCGTACGCCCTCGACGCCACGCTCGCGTCGGGCCGATCCATCGTCGCGCTGTGTCCGTACATCAAGGTCTACCTCCGCCGTCACCCGGAGCCGTATGCCGCCCACGTGCTCGCGCCGACGCGGGCAGACGTCGACGCGGCCGAGCGGGCGGCGGCGGCCGCAGGGTGAGCGACGGGTGATCCGCCCCCACGTCGTCGTCGTGGGTGGCGGCATCGTCGGGTCGGCAGTGGCCCGGAGGCTCACCCTGTCGACGCCGCGCCCCGAGGTGACCGTCGTCGAGAAGGAGATGGCGACGGGTCGGCACCAGACGTCCCGCAACAGCGGTGTCGTCCATGCCGGTCTCTACTACGCGCCCGGCTCCGCCAAGGCGGCGCTCTCCCGTGAGGGCGTCCGGCGTCTGCGCCGCTACTGCGCCGACCGGGGTCTGCCGTACGACGAGGTGGGCAAGCTCGTGGTCGCACTCGACGAGGCCGAGGACGAGGGTCTCCGCACCATCGAGGCACGCGCCCGGACCAATGGTGTGCCGGGTCTGCGTCGGCTCGGGCCGGGTGAGCTGCGTGAGGTCGAGCCGCACGTCGTGGGGCTCGCCGCGCTGCACTCCCCCACGACGGCGATCACCGACTTCGCCCTCGTCGCCGCGGCCCTGCTCGCGGACGCGGCGTCCGCCGGCGCCGTGGTCGTCACGGGCTTCGAGGTCACGGGACTCGACCACCGCGGCACTCGCGTCGACGTGCGTGCCGCCGACGGGCGGCGCATCGTCGCCGACCGCGTCGTCCTCGCGGGTGGGCTGCACGCCGACCGTCTCGCGAGACTGGCCGGCGACGGCCCCAGCCCGTCGATCGTGCCGTTCCGCGGCGAGTACCACCGGCTCGTGCCGTCGGCCGAGCACCTCGTGCGCGGGCTCGTCTACCCGGTACCCGACCCCCGCTACCCGTTCCTCGGGGTCCATCTGACGAAGCGCGTCGACGGCAGCGTGCTACTCGGTCCGAACGCCGTGCTCGCGACCGCTCGCGAGGGCTACCGCCGTCGCGACGTCGACCTGGACGTCGTCCGGGAGCTCGTCTCGTCGCGCGGGTTCCTGCGGTTCGCCCGCGCCAACCTGCGGACAGGCGTGCACGAGGTCCTGGGGTCGCTGAGCCGTCACGCGTTCGTCGAGCGGGTCAGGCGCTACGTCCCTGCGATCGGCGACGCAGATGTCGTGCCGGCTGCTGCCGGCGTCCGGGCCCAGGCGATGGATCGGGACGGTGCGCTCGTCGAGGACTTCCGTTTCAGTCGCGTCGGCTCCGTCCTGTGCATCCGCAACGCGCCGTCGCCGGCAGCGACCGCATCACTCGCCATCGCGGACCTCGTCGTCGACCGGCTCGACCTCGGCTGAAGGGCCGCCGTCCCGCCTCGGTGGTGGTCGGTCACTGCTTGCCGAAGTAGGTGCTCGCCTCCATGGCGTCGACGACGGAGTCGCCTCCATGGGCGTCCTTGGACCAACCGATGACGTCGAGGCCGGCATCGATGCCGACGACGGCCGGCGCGAAGGTGCCGGCGAGCCCCGCCCACTTCGAGACCGTGATCTCGGGCCCGTGGGTGGGGTTGACCGCGATCTGGGTGCCCAGGGCGTTCGGGAGCGGGTCGTCGCCGACGAAGGGCACGTGGTCGACGAAGGAGCCGAGCGGGTTCTGGAGCGTCGTGAGCAGCTCCCCGCGCACGTGGTAGTTGCGGATCTGGCCCGGGGAGTAGCCGGCGTCCCCCGTGCCGAGGGCGCCCGCGGCCAGCACGGTGTTGGGGTGCACGCCCGCGGCGTTGAACGTCACGGCGGGGATGTCGGTGGCGACGGAGGCGGTGCTCGCGAGACCGCCACCGAGGGAGTGACCGGTGATCACCAGGTTCTCGCTGCCCACCGCCCCGGCGAGGCCCCGGGCGAGCGCGATCGCCGCGAGGTGCTGACCACTGAGCGCCCCGACCCCTTGCTGGAGGTTGGTGCCCCAGTCGGCGAGGGAGGACGTGCCGGCGAAGGCGAGGACGTACTGGCCCTCGTCGTTGCGATAGACGGCCGCGTCGAAGCCGTCGCGGCGGTGGAGGGTGTCCGGGTCGATGCCGAGCCCCTCGAGGGCGTCGGCGTCGAGCGGGGTCCAGCCGTCGACCGCGCTCGGGTGGTAGACGTTGTCGGCCACGTGGGCGAGCTCGAGGTCGATGGCCTGTGGTGACGTCCCGCGCACCTGCTCACCGAGCGGGGTCGGCTCGGCGGTGGCGTCGGCTCCGACGGAGCCCGACCCGCCCAGGCCCGGGGACGGGGGCGGGAAGCCGATCGGGCCGGGCAGCACCCCGTCGGCGCCGCTCGTGCCTCGCTGCGCCCGCGCGTTGTCGGTGAGGCGCCGCGACATCGTCTCGAGTGTCGAGCCGAGGTCCGCCAGGGCCGCCGAGGTGGAGCGCCAGCTCTCCTGGGCCGACTGGGCGTCGTCGCCACCCCACGAGCGGCCGATGACCGCGAGCGCCCGGGTGCCGGTCGCACGGATGCCGTCCACCTCGGTGGCGCACGCCGTGAGCTCGCGAGCGGCGCGGTCCAGGACTTCGGGGTCTGCACCCTTGCGGTAGAGCACGGCGGCCTCCTGTCGACGGTGGGCCCCACGGTAGGTGGGAGCCGCCCGGCGGGGCCATGGGGAGGACTCCCCAGCGTGTCGCGTCGCTGCGGACGTGACGACACCCGGTCAGGCCGCGGGGGGCCGACCGGGTGCTCGCGTCATCGTGCGCGGAGGTCGGTGAGCATCGACTCGAAGGGCGTGACCTGCTCGAACGGGTCGACCCGATCGGCCCGCGGCGAACCGCTCACGAGGGCCGCGAAGGCGGCACCTGCGCGTTCGATCCGCTCGCCCAGCCGGCCGGCGTCGACGCTCCCCCAGTCCTCGCTGGCCGCGAAGACCGCCACCGGCGCGACGAGTGCGCCGAGGTGGGCGAAGAGCGGGCGGAGGGCGTGGTCGATCGCGAGGGAGTGGCGGGCCGTGCCACCGGTCGCGCCGAGCAGCACCGGGGTGTCGCGCAGCGCGTCCTTGGGGAGCACGTCGATGAGCATCTTGAACAGCCCGCTGTACGACGCGGCATACACCGGGGTGGCGACGACGACCGCGTCCGCCTCGGTGATCGCGTCGAGACGTACCTGCAGGTCGGGCGAGGCGAAGCCGGTCAGGACGTGGTTCGTCAGGTCGTGCGCGACCTCGCGCACGTCGACGACCTCGACGACGACCTCGCCGACGTCGTGCCGGGCGAGCGCCCGGACGGTGGCCTCGGTGAGGCGGTCGGCGAGCAGGCGCGTCGACGACGGCTGCGTGATGCCGGCCGTGATGACGGCGAGGTGGAAGGTGGTCACGGGATGAGCTCCTTCTCGGGGGTTGCCGCGGCGAGCTGGCTCGCGTGGGTCGGGGCGTCCGGGACGTGGGCGGGCCTGAGCGCGGCGAACTCCTTGCGCAGGACCGGCACGACCTCCTCGCCGAGGATGTCGAGCTGCTCGAGGACGGTCTTGAGCGGCAGGCCGGCATGGTCGAGCAGCCACAGCTGTCGCTGGTAGTCGCCGGCGTACTCGCGGAAGCCGAGCGTCCTCTCGATGACCTCCTCCGGGCTGCCGACGGTGAGCGGGGTCTGGCTCGTGAACTCCTCGAGCGACGGACCGTGGCCGTAGACGGGGGCGTTGTCGAAGTACGGACGGAACTCGCGCACCGCGTCCTGGCTGTTCTTCCGCATGAAGACCTGCCCGCCGAGCCCGACGATCGCCTGGTCGGCGCTGCCGTGGCCGTAGTGCTCGAAGCGGCGGCGGTAGAGCTGGACCATCTGCTTCGTGTGGCTGGCCGGCCAGAAGATGTGGTTGGAGAAGAAGCCGTCGCCGTAGTAGGCCGCCTGCTCGGCGATCTCGGGGCTGCGGATCGAGCCGTGCCAGACGAACGGCGGTATGCCGTCGAGCGGGCGCGGCGTCGAGGTGAAGCCCTGGAGCGGGGTGTGGTACTTCCCCTGCCAGTCGACGACGTCCTCGCGCCACAGCCGGTGGAGCAGCGCGTAGTTCTCGATGGCGAGCGGGATCCCGTCGCGGATGTCCTTGCCGAACCACGGGTAGACCGGGCCGGTGTTGCCGCGGCCCATCATGAGGTCCATGCGCCCGTTGCTCAGGTGCTGCAGGGTGGCGTAGTCCTCCGCGATCCGCACGGGGTCCGTCGTCGTGATGAGGGTCGTCGACGTGGACAGGATGATCCGCTCCGTCTGGGCGGCGATGTACGCGAGCGTCGTCGTCGGGGCCGACGGGATGAACGGCGGGTTGTGGTGCTGTCCGGTCGCGAAGACGTCGAGCCCGACCTCCTCCGCCTTCTTGGCGATGGCGACGGTGGCCTCGATCCGCTCGTGCTCGGTCGGCGTACGGCCCGTCGTGGGGTCGGTGGTCACGTCGCCGACGGTGAAGATCCCGAACTGCATGTGTCCCAGCTCCTTTTGATTGACGATTCAATCATACTGAACATCGAGGGGGGCTCCCCCATTCCCGGGCGGTCCGGCGCGCCGCCGGTGCTGTGGGATCCTGTCGCGGTGAGCGCTGAGATCTCCCCCAAGGACCGCTTCATCACGGTCTACGGCCGCAACCCGGTCCACGAGGTGCTCCTCGACGGTGACCTCCTCGTCGACAAGGTCGTCATCGCCGACGGTGCCCGTGGCAGCGGCCTGCGCGAGATCCAGCAGGCGGCTCGCCGCCGGGGCGTCGAGGTGCAGTACGCGAGCGCCGAGCGCGTCAAGAAGCTCGCCGGCAACGGACGGCAGGACCAGGGCGTCTTCGCCGACGTCGTCGCGCCCCGGATGCGTCCTCTCGAGTCGGCGCTCACCGAGGACGCCGGCTCGCTGCGCGCCGTGCTCGTGCTCGACGGCGTGACGACACCTGCCAACGTCGGCATGATCCTGCGTTCGGCCACGGCAGCCGGCGTCGACGGCATCGTCGTCCCCCGCAAGGGAGTCGCCTCCCTCGACCCGCTCGTCGTCAAGGCCTCGGCCGGCGTCGCGTTCCGGGCGCCCATCCTCAAGGCGTTCACCGCGGCGGAGGCCGTGAGCGACCTCAAGCGCTCCGGCTTCCACGTCGTCGGGCTCGATGCCGGCGGCGACGACGACCTCTTCGCCGCCCACCTGCCCGAGCCCGTCGCGTTCGTACTCGGCAGCGAGACGGCCGGGCTGACGCCCGAGGTGGCCGAGCTCGTCGACACGTGGGTGTCGATCCCGATGGCCGCCGGCGTCGAGTCGCTCAACGTCTCGGCCGCGGCTGCGGTCGTCTGCTTCGAGCTCGTCCGCCGCGCGCGCCTCTGACGCGACCGCGTCAGCCGCCCCACTTCTCGGCGAGGGCCCGGACGACGGTGATGTTGCGCGCCGTCCCGACCGCGCCCGTCAGCTTCTCGATGCGGGTGTTGGACAGCTTGGCCGCCTGCACGCCGTCGGAGAGGAAGAGCACGACGTCGTTGCCGACGACGCGTGCGCCCTCGGTGGCGACGTCCCACTCGTGCAGGGCGGCGACGCCCTCGGGGTCGAGGTCGCCCGTCATGAACGTCACGTAGCGCTTCGCGTCCGCGGCGATGGGCGAGTCGAGGGCCTCGGCCTCGTCGGCCAGCGTCCGCAGCTGCGCCGGCGTGCGCACGACGACGGGCACGTCGAAACCGAACTCGGCGCTGATGGCCCGTCGCAGGTCGGCCTCGACCTTGGCGGCACTCCGCGTGGACGAGCGGACCTTGAGGTTGCCGCTCTGGATGTGCGTCTCGACGTCCTCGTAGCCGTCCGCCTCGAGCAGTGTGCGCAGCGACGCCATGCGCACCTGCCGCTTGCCGACGTTGACGGCGCGGAGGAACCCGATCCACACCGGCACGTCAGGCCCCCACCGCGCCGAGCGAGCAGGTGCCGCGGCCGACGGTCTCGACGCGTCCTCCCACGTGGACGGCCCCGTCGGAGTCGATGTCGAGCAGCAGGCGCGAGGGGCGTCCGACGGCCGTGCCCTGGCTGACGACCACCGAGACGTCGCGGGCGCCCTGGGAGACGAGCCAGCCACCGAGGTTGGCGCACGCCGACCCGGTCGCTGGGTCCTCGAGGACCGCCTGACCCTGGGTGTAGAAGAGCCTCGCCTCGATGCTCTTGGGCCCGGTCCACGCCCACGCGTACACGTGCGGTGCCCGCGGCGGGGACGTCATGTGCACGGCCATGAGGTGTGCGTCGGGGTCGCAGGCCCGCACGGCGTCGACGGAGTCGAGGCGCACGAGCAGCTGCTCGACCCCGGCGTCGACCCAGGACGCGTCCGAGCGCACGACGAGCATGCGGTCGATGCCGAGCGCCTCGGCCAGCTCGGCGCCGCTCGAGGTCACCTCGCGCACCGTTGCCGGCCGGGCTGCGAGGCGCCAGCCGCCGTCGACCCGCCCCACGGGGATGCGTCCCGCCGGCATGCTGAGGTGCACGCTGTCGAGGCCGCCGCCCAACGTCGCGACAACCTCCGCGGTGCCGAGGGTGGGGTGCCCCGCGAAGGGCATCTCGTGACCGGGAGTGAAGATGCGCACGGCCGCGTCACCCGTCGTGGATCCCTCGCCGAGCGACGTCACGAAGGTCGACTCGCTGAGGTTGAACTGTCGCGCCCACGCGAGCATCTCGTCGTCGGAGAGTCCACCCGCCTCGGGGAAGACGCACAGCGGGTTGCCCGAGAAGGGCTCCCCCTCGATGGAGAAGACGTTGAGCAGGTGGAAGGGCAGGTCCATGCACCCGAGTGTGCCCGAGCGCCGGCCCGGACGGCAGGGTCGAAGGGCCTGCCACGCCGATACTGTGGCGGCATGGCCTCTCCCGACGGTGTCGTCCCCGGCAACATCTACCTCTTCCGGCACGGCGAGACCGAGTGGTCGCTGAGCGGACAGCACACCGGCACGACCGACCTCCCGCTCCTGCCCGAGGGCGAGGCCGCAGCACGTGAGCTCGCCGACGTGCTGCGCAAGCACCGGTTCGAGCGCGTCCTCGTCTCCCCCCTCCAGCGCGCCAAGCGCACGGCCGAGCTCGCCGGCCTCGGGAACTTCGAGGTCGAGCCGCTGCTGCGCGAGTGGGACTACGGCGCCTACGAGGGCATCACGACGAAGCAGATCAGCGCCGAGATCGGCCACCCGTGGGAGGTGTTCGTCGACGGCGTGCAGCCCGGAGTCACCCCCGGTGAGACGGTCGAGCAGGTGTCGGCGCGGGCCCAGCAGGTCATCGACAAGGTCTGGCCCGACCTCGAGCACGGCGACGTCGCGCTCTTCGGGCACGGCCACGCGCTGCGCGTCCTCACCGCGACCTACCTCGGGCTCGACCCGCGGTTCGGCCAGCAGCTCATCCTCGACGCGGGCTCGATGAGCGTGCTGACGCACCACCGGTCCACCCGGTGCCTCGGGATGTACAACCTCTCCCCCTGGCGCCTGCTCTCCGACTGAGCGCTGCGCAAGGAGGGCGTATGCCGCGTCCCCGGGCACGCGGCATACGCGGGTTGCGCCGTGGCGCAGTGGGACCCGCCGCTGCGGTCAGTCCCGGGGGAGTTCCCAGGTGTGCACGGGCTCGTTGGCCATCATGCCCTCGATGTAGTGACGCAGCATCTCGCGCAGGGCCTTGTCACGCGTCAGGCCGCGTGCCTCGAGGCGGGCCACGCACTCGGTCTGCCACCACGCGCCGTTGACACCGGTGAGGCAGCGCTGCTCGATGATCGTGAGGAAGCGGTCCCGCACGGCCGCCGAGACGCCCCACCGCTCGAGGCCCTCGTGGGCCATCGGGAGCAGGCGCCGCAGGACGAGCTCGGTGGCGGGCACGTCGCCGAGGCCGGGCCAGTAGGTGCGGGCGTCGATGCCGAGCCGGGCGCCCTCCTCGAAGTTCGACTCGGCGGCGGAGAAGCTCATCCTGGTCCACACCGGACGGTCCTCCTCCGCGAGCACCCGCATCGTGCCGTAGTAGAACGCGGCGTTGGCCATGACGTCGGCGATGCTCGGACCCGCCGGCAGGACGCGGTTCTCGACGCGCAGGTGCGGGCGGCCGCTGACGATGTCGTAGATCGGGCGGTTCCAGCGGTAGACCGTGCCGTTGTGCAGGCGCAGCTCGCGGAGCTCGGGCACCTCGCCCCGCTCGAAGACCTCCTCGGGCTCCTCGTCGTAGAGCTCGGGCAGCAGGGCCGGGAAGTAGCGGACGTTCTCCTCGAAGAGGTCGAAGATCGAGGTGATCCACCGTTCGCCGAACCAGACCCGGGGCCGCACGCCCTGGTTCTTGAGCTCGACCGACCGCGTGTCGGTGGCCTGGGTGAAGAGCGGGATGCGCGTCTCGGCCCAGAGCCGCTGCCCGAGGAAGAAGGGCGAGTTGGCGCCGAGGGCGAGCTGCGGTCCAGCGAGGACCTGGGCGGCGTTCCAGTGGTCGGCGAAGCGCTCCGGCTGGACCTGCAGGTGCAGCTGGATCGAGGTGCACGCCGACTCGGGTGCGAGGCTGTCGGAGTAGCGGGCGATACGCTCGCCCGTCGGGCCCTCGAGCTCGAGCCAGACGTCCTCGCCGCGGGCGTCGAGGACGGCGTTGTTGAGGGCGGCGTAGCGGATGTTCTCGCTGATCCAGTCGCCCTCGAAGTGCTCGGGCATGACCGTCGGCAGGATGCCGATGGCGACGATGCCCGCGTGGGCCTCGGCGGCCTTGGCGGAGGCCCGGTTGAGGGACTCGCGCAGCAGCTGCTCGAGCTCGATGGCCGAGTCGCCCGGCAGGGGGCGCGGGTGGACGTTGAGCTCGATGTTGTAGCGCGCGAGCTCGGTCTGGTAGTCCTCGTCGGCGATCTGCTCGAGCACCGTCTTGTTGTCGAGCTTGGGCCCGAGGTCCTCGTTGACGAGGTTGAGCTCGATCTCGAGACCCGTCATGGGCCGGTCGAACTCGAACTCGCTCTTGCCGAGCATGCGTTCGAACACGTCGAGGTCGCGGCGCACCTTCTCCCGGTACTGCTGCCGCTGCTCGCGTGTGTACCTGGCCTGCTCGACGTCGGCTCCCACGTGCCGAGACAACCACACTCGGGGTCCCGGCGCGAGAGGCGCGCACGGACTGGTCACCACGGGGCCGGTCCTCGGCCCCGTGGTGACCGGTGTCGTGCGGGGCTGCTCAGCCCTCGAAGGCCTCCGGCGGCGGGCACGAGCAGACGAGGTTGCGGTCGCCGTAGGCGCCGTCGATGCGGCTGACCGGCGGCCAGTACTTGTCGGCGGCGTTGATGCCGACGGGGAAGGCGGCCTCGGTGCGCTCGTAGGGGTGGTCCCACTCCCCCGCGATGTTGAGGGCCGTGTGCGGCGCGTGCCGCAGCATGCTGTCGCCGACGGCGACCTCACCGGCTCGGATCGCCTCGATCTCGCCGCGGATCGCGATCATCGCGTCGCAGAAGCGGTCGAGCTCGTAGAGGTTCTCGGACTCGGTGGGCTCGACCATGAGCGTGCCCGCGACCGGGAAGCTCATCGTCGGCGCGTGGAAGCCGTAGTCGACGAGGCGCTTGGCGATGTCGTCGACGGTGACGCCGGACTCGGCCGTGATCTGGCGCACGTCGAGGATGCACTCGTGCGCGACGAGGTCGTCGTGGCCGGAGTAGAGCACCGGGTAGTGCTCGCGCAGCCGGGCGGCGATGTAGTTGGCGCCGAGGACGGCCATCTGGGTGGCGTGCCGCAGGCCCTCGCCGCCCATGAGCCGGACGTAGGCCCACGAGATCGGCAGGATGCTCGCCGAGCCGTAGGGGGCCGCGGAGACGGGACCGACCCCGGACTCGGGCCCGGCCTCCGCCGCGAGCGGGTGGTTGGGCAGGTGCGGGGCGAGGTGCGCGCGCACCGCCACCGGGCCGACCCCGGGACCGCCGCCACCGTGCGGGATGCAGAAGGTCTTGTGCAGGTTGAGGTGGCTGACGTCGGCGCCGAACGTGCCGGGCTGGGCGAGGCCCACGAGGGCGTTGAGGTTGGCGCCGTCGACGTAGACCTGGCCGCCGGCCTCGTGGACGAGCTCGCACAGCTCGGTGATCGTGTCCTCGTAGACGCCGTGCGTCGACGGGTAGGTCACCATGATCGCGGCGAGGTCGTCGCGGTGCGCCTCGACCTTGGCGCGCAGGTCGTCCATGTCGACGGTGCCGCCGGCAGCGGTCTTGACGACGACGACCTTGAGGCCCGCCATGACGGCCGAGGCCGCGTTGGTGCCGTGCGCGCTGGCGGGGATGAGGCAGACGCGGCGGTGCCCCTCACCCCTGGCCTGGTGGTAGGCGTGGATCGCCAGCAGCCCCGCGAACTCGCCCTGGGAGCCGGCGTTGGGCTGGAGCGACACCGCGTCGTAGCCGGTGATCTCGCACAGCCACGACGACAGGTCGTCGATGAGGGCTCGGATGCCCACCGTCTGCTCGGCCGGGGCGAAGGGGTGCAGGTTGGCGAACTCCGGCCAGGTCACCGCCTCCATCTCGGTGGTGGCGTTGAGCTTCATCGTGCACGACCCGAGCGGGATCATGCCCCGGTCGAGGGCGAAGTCACGGTCGGAGAGACGGCGCAGGTAGCGCAGCATCGCCGTCTCGGAGTGGTGCGCGTGGAAGACCGGGTGCGTGAGGAACTCGGACGTGCGCGTCAGCGCCTGGGGTATGCCGTGTGCCCCGGTCGCGCTCACGCCGGCGGTGACGTCGTCCGACGGCGTCACCCCGAAGGCGTCGAGGACCGCGAGCACCGTTGCCGGCGTGGACGTCTCGTCGAGGCTCATCGACACGCGGTCGGCGTCGACGCGCCAGACGTTGATGCCCCGGTCGGCGAAGGTCGTCGTGACCTCGTCGGCCCGACCGGGCAGCACGACCGTCAGGGTGTCGAAGAATGCCGTCGTCTCGACGTCGAGCCCGCCGTCGACGAGGGCGCCACGCAGCGCGGCCGTCAGACCGCTGATGCGCTGCGCGATGGCCACGAGGCCCGCGGGACCGTGCCACACGGCATACATGCTCGCCATGACGGCGAGGAGCACCTGCGCGGTGCAGATGTTGGACGTCGCCTTCTCGCGGCGGATGTGCTGCTCACGCGTCTGGAGGGCGAGGCGGTAGGCCTGGTGCCCCTCGGCATCGACCGAGACTCCGACGAGGCGACCGGGGATCTGGCGCTCGAGGCCGCGGTGGACGGCCATGTAGCCGGCGTGTGGGCCGCCGAAGCCCATCGGGACGCCGAAACGCTGCGCGCTGCCGACGGCGATGTCGGCGCCCCACTCCCCCGGCGCGCTGGCCAGGGTCAGGGCGAGCAGGTCGGCGCAGGCCGTGACGAGGCCCTTCGCCTCGTGGACGGCGGAGGTCAGCGGGGCCCAGTCGACGAGCTCGCCGGTGGCGTCGGGGTACTGCACCATCGCCCCCACGACGGCGCGCCCGCCTGCTGCTGCAGAGAGGGAGTCGCCGTCGCTGACGGCTCGGAGGTCGGCCACGGCGAGGGGCAGCCCGAGCGCCTCGGCGCGGGTGCGCATCACGGCGATCGTCTGCGGGAAGAGCCGCTCGTCGACGAGCACGACGGCGTCGGCCGGCGCCTTGCTCGCACGCCGCATGAGCGACATCGCCTCGGCGGCGGCGGTCGACTCGTCGAGGAGGGAGGACCCCGCCACGTCGAGGCCGGTCAGGTCGGTGACGACCGTCTGGAAGTTGAGCAGGGCCTCGAGCCGGCCCTGGGAGATCTCGGGCTGGTAGGGCGTGTAGGCGGTGTACCAGGCAGGGTTCTCGAGCACGTTGCGGCGCACGACCGGCGGGGTCACGGTGCCGTAGTAGCCCAGGCCGATGAGCGAGGTGAGGACGGTGTTGCGGGAGGCGAACCCGCGCAGCTCCTCGATGACGGCGCTCTCGCTGGCGGCCGCCTCGATGCGCAGGGGCGACTCGGACCGGATGGCGCCGGGGATGGCGCGGTCGCACATCGCGTCGAGGCTCGGCTGGCCGACGACCTCGAGCATGTGGCGCACGTCGTCGCCGGCTGGGCCGACGTGACGGCTGACGAAGTCGGCCATCACGGTCTCGGTGGACGTTCCGGTGGTGACGGGCACGAGCTGGTCGATCGACATGCGGGCTCCTGACGGGTTCGAGCGGACGACACACGCTCCCCGTCTGTCGAGCACCGTGGGGGTGCCTCCAGAGTTGCCTCGCCCGCGTGGTCCTGGCGCCTGAGAGGTTCCGGGGATGTTGCCCCTTCGGCGCCTCGCAGGTGCTGGGCACCCCGAGGACTCTCCCACGCAGGGTCGATCGGCACCCCCGAATCTACCAGCAGGTGGCCGGGGTCCCGGCACGGACGAGGCCCGGCCGGAGTGTCCGGTCGGGCCGTGTCGAACGGTCGTCGGCGAGGTGCCCGGGTCAGGCCAGTCGCCGGGCCTGGCGGCGCGCGTTCAGCTCGTCGTCGGGGTGGTCGGCCGGCGTGTCGTCGTCGGCCCGCTCGCTCGGCAGCTGGGCGAGCTCGCCCTCGACCTCGCGCCACACCCGACCGACGGCGATGCCGAAGACTCCCTGGCCTCCCTGGACGAGGTCGATGACCTCGTCGGCCGAGGTGCACTCGTAGACCGAGGCGCCGTCGCTCATCAGGGTGATCTGCGCCAGGTCCTCGACGCCGCGCTCGCGCAGGTGGCTGATGGCGACACGGATCTGCTGCAGCGAGACCCCGGTGTCGAGCAGTCGCTTGACGACCTTGAGCACGAGGATGTCGCGGAAGCCGTAGAGGCGCTGGGTGCCGGAGCCGGTCGCGCTGCGGACGGACGGCTCGACGAGACCCGTGCGGGCCCAGTAGTCGAGCTGTCGGTAGGTGATGCCGGCGGCCTTGCAGGCGGTCGGACCGCGGTAGCCGGTGTCCTCGGACAGCTCGGGCAGGTCGTCCGTGAACAGCAGGCCCTGGGACCCGGCGGGCATGACCCGACCGGCGTCGTGCGCGTCCTCGATGGCGGCCATGCCGTCCTCCTCCTGCTCAGGCTGCGAGCCGCGGTGGTGCGTGCGCGCAGACGACAACCGGATAACTACAGTCACGTCGTTCTCCTGACGGTAGGCCGCTACCCCCGTTCGGTCAATCACCCCGGGCACGAGCCGACGGCGTGTCGAGAAGACGTCGGCAACATTCAGGTACTACGTGAAGGTGAAGGTCTCACCGGAGTGCTGGGTCGACGGTCAGTCCGGTCGATCCGGCAGGTCGGGACGGTCGCCCTGCTCCTCCTCGGGCGCGGGGCCCTCGAAGTCCTCGGCGGACACGTGGTCGAGGAACTCCTTGAAGCGCTCGACCTCGTCGTCCTCCTCCGAGGAGACGACGATGGCCGCCTCGTCGAGGATGCCCGGTTCGACGAGGACCTTGGCGCCCGTGCGCAGGGCGAGAGCGATGGCGTCGCTGGCTCGCGAGCTGACCTCGGCCTTGCCGTCGATGATGAGCGCCGCGTGGAAGACGGAGTCCTTGAGGGCCACGATCCGCACCTCGGTCAGCTCGTGACCGAGCACCGACAGGACGTCGCGCATGAGGTCGTGGGTCAGCGGTCGCGGCGGCACGACACCCTGCTGGGCATAGGTGATCGCCGCGGCCTCGGCCGCACCGATCCAGATCGGCAGGTAGCGCCCGCCGTCCCGCTCACGCAGCAGGACGATCGGCTGGTTCGTGGGCATCTCGACGCGTACGCCCAGGACATCGACCTCTCTCACTCCTCCACCGTACCCCGGCACGTGGACGGTGGGGACGGCCTCAGCGGGACAGGCCGGCGCGGACCAGCGCGACGTGCAACGCGATGCAGGCAGAAGCGATCTCGCCCGCTCGCTCCTCCCGGGTGCCGCTCCCGGAACGCGTGGCCAGGACCTGGTCGACGAGGCCGATCTCGCGGTCGGCGGCGGTGCGGAACGGACGCAGGTGACGCGCCTCGAGGCCGTGTCCGGCGAGGGTCCGTGCTGCGGCGGCGATCGCCAGCGCATCGTGGCCGAAGTGGCCTTTCTCGTCGGGCTGGAGCAGTCCGTACGTCTCGAGGGCGAGCATCGTGTCGCGGTCGATGCCGGTCGCCTCGCGCAGCTCCGGGCCCGTGAGCGAGACGTCGCTTCGAGCCGCCAGGTCGTGCGGTGTCGGGACCTCGGGGTCGGCCGAGGGCGCGGGCGGCCGGGGCCGGCCACCCGACTCCCCGCCGGGATCCGACAGACCACGGTCGAGCGCGTCGAGCGCCTCCCGGATGACCTTGAGCGGCCAGTAGCGGTCGCGCTGCGCGGACAGGATGTAGTGCAGCCGGCGCACGTCGTCGTCGGTGTAGGTGCGGTAGCCCGATGCTGTGCGGTGCGGCAGCACCAGACCCTCGGCCTCGAGGAAGCGGATCTTCGACGCGGTGACGTCGGGGAAGTCCTCGGAGAGGGCCGCCAGCACCTTTCCGATCGTCAGACGGCGGGGTGCCGGCGCTCCCCCGTCGCCGGCCACCGTGGCTGCGGTCATGCGGGTGATTGCTGGGGCGCTCCGGACGAGTAGTAGACGAGGCGGAACTTGCCGATCTGGACCTCGTCACCCTGGTGCAGGGGCGCCTCGTCGATCCGCTCGCGGTTGACGTAGGTGCCGTTGAGGGAGCCGGCGTCGCGGACGACGTAGCCGCCACCCTGCGCGACGAACGCCGCGTGCTTGCGCGACACGGTGACGTCGTCGAGGAAGATGTCGGAGTCCGGGTGTCGGCCGGCGGCCACCTCCTGGTCGTCGAGCAGGAAGCGGGCGCCCGTGTTGGGACCGCGGAGCACGACGAGCAGGGCGGTCCCGGGTCGCAGGGCCTCGATGGTGGCCTGGTCCTCGGCCGTGAGGCCCCGGGCGTCGACGGTGTCGACGTGGTCGCTGTCCAGCGACGGCACGCCTTGGAACCGCATGGTGCGGGGTTCGACGTTCATGTCGTCGGGGTCGGGCAGGTCGCTCGACATGCGGTCCTCCTCTGTGGTGCGGGCGGATTCGGGTCCATCCACTCTAGTTGACCCGGACGGGTCGGAGCCTGCCCCAGCACGGCGGCGGACAGGCTGCTGTCGGGCGTCAGGACAGCGACGCGGTGTACGTCGAGGCGTCCATGAGCCCCTCGACGGCCGAGGGGTCGGCCAGGCGCAGCTCGAACATCCAGCCCTCACCGTAGGGGTCGGAGTTGATCAGCTCGGGTGAGGAGTCCAGGGCGGCGTTGGTGGCCGTCACCTCGCCCTCGAGGGGGGCGTAGACGTCGCTGACCGACTTCGTCGACTCGACCTCGCCACACGAGTCCCCGGGCGTCACGGTGTCGCCGACGGCCGGCAGGGACACGTAGACGACGTCGCCCAGCGCGTCCTGGGCGAAGGACGTGATGCCGATGCGGACCACTCCGTCGTCGCCGACGCGGACCCACTCGTGGTCGCTGGTGTAGCGCAGGTCGGAGGGGTAGTCCAGGTCGCTCATGTCGCTCCTTCGTCAGTGGACGGCCCCGGTCGGGGTCGCGGTGGATGCGCGTGCTGCTGGGCGCTGGTGTCGCCGGCGATGCGGTGGCACCTGAGAGGATGCCATGCCCGCGCGACGAGCGCAGGAAGTGGGCCCCACTGAGTGCCGCAGCGGTTGGTCGCGCGTCGTCCCCGGCACCCCGGTGCCGTCACTCGACGGGCTTCGCGTGGGTCATCTCGGTCGGTCGGTGCAGCGAGGTGATCTCGACGAGGCTCGACTCGGTGACGCTGGCCTCGGCGCCCTTCTGCCGCACGGACTCGACGATGCCGCCGGGGATCGTCATCGCCGACGAGAGCGTCTTCGAGTCACCGATCACCTTGATCACGAGGGGCCGGGTCACCTGCACCCCGTCGACGAGGATCTCGCCGTCCCGGTCGCCGACGAACGACGAGGCCACGACGCGGACACCGCCGACGTCGATCGACTCGGCGCCCGCGTCCCGGAGCTCCTGGATGATGTCGAGGACGATCGGACCCGTCACGGCGTTGGTCGGGTCCGTGATGCGCAGCGTGATGCCGGGACCCTTGGCCGCGAGGGTGCCGGCCAGGATGCCGAGGGTGTCGACGCGTTTCTGTGCCTGCTCTAGGGCCTCGGCCGCGGTGCCCGTGCCGTTCTTGAGCCGGTCGCGGGTGGACTCGAGCTCGCGCACCTGCTGGTCGAGGCGGGAGGAGCGAAGCGAGATGTCGTCGAGCACCCGGACGAGGTCGGTCTGGCTCAGCTCGTCGAGCCCGCGCTGGTTGGTCAGCTGCACCTGGGCCGCGATGCCGGCACCGAGGAGCACGGCCAGCAGGGCCGCCAGCAGGTTGGCCCGGGTGGCGCGCGGGCTGCTCATCTTGAGCAGGCGCGTCCACGCGGCCTGCCCCTCGACGGGCACCCGGCTCGTCCCGGTCTCGGGCGCGCCGGATGACGTGATCTCGGGCGAGGGGGCCTCGGACGAGGGTGCGTCGGGCGACCGTGAATCGCCGGCACCGGCGTCGACCACGGGAGCCGGAGCCACGGCTGGTTGCGCTGACGGCTCCAAGGACGGCTCCAAGGGCGACTCCACGGCCGGTTCCGCAGGCGACTCGAGCGCGGGCTCGGTCGGCGGCTCGGGAGTGGCCTCGGGAGTCGACTCACGAAGCGACTCACGAAGCGACTCACGAAGCGACTCACGAACCGGCTCGGTCGGCGTCTCCGGAGCCGGCGCGCTGTCGGTGGCCTTCCCCTCTGCGGCGTCGACGAGCGGCTCCGGCCGGTCGACAGGAGTGGGAGCGGGACGACCCTTCTTGCGCTTGCCCATGTTCAGGCCTTGAACAGGTGCCGGCGGATCGAGGCCACGTTGGAGAAGATCCGCACGCCGAGGACGACGACGACACCGGTGGAGAGCTGCGAGCCGACGCCGAGCTGGTCGCCGAGGAAGACGATGAACGCGGCGACGACGACGTTGGACAGGAAGGAGACGACGAAGACCTTGTCGTTGAAGATGCCGTCGAGGATCGCGCGGATGGCACCGAAGACGGCGTCGAGAGCGGCGATGACCGCGATCGGCAGGTAGGGCTGGAGCCACACAGGCACCGAGGGATCGAGGAAGAGCCCCACCGCGAGTCCGGCCAGAAGGCCGAGAACTGGGATCACGAAGGGTTCTCCTGACTGGTCGGTGACGCCGGGCTGCCGGTGCCGGAGTCGGTGGTGCCGCTCGGGGTGTCCGAGGGCGAGCGCGTCGTCGACGTGCCCGTGCCGGTCGGGGCCACACCCGCACCCGCGCTCCCCTTCGGGGCAGTCGTGCCCTGCTGCAGCGTCGTGGCGCCCGGCGCGGTCGAGCCTACGGGCGGACCGACGGGTTCTGCGACCTCGAGCCGCACGGCCGAGTCTCCGGGCACGGTCAGGGAGTCGCTCCCGGCCATGATCGACCGGATCTTGTACTCGTCGGTCAGCTGCGAGAGGTAGAGCCCCGCGAACGAGGGCTCGAAGAGCTGCTGCATGCCCTGGGAGTCGCCGAGGGCGGTGATGACGTAGGGCCGTGACAGCGGTCGGAAGTCGACGATGATCGCCTGTCCGGCGAACCGGATGGCGGCGGTGGAGCTGAGCCGGTGCCCGTTGATGGAGATGGCCTCGGCTCCGGCCCCCCAGAGGCCGTTGACGATGATCTGGAGGTCGCCGGAGGTCACCCGTCCCTCCTGGAACCCGCTGCTCGGGCGGCTCCCCGCGTCGGCGCCGGCGTCGGTCGAGGCGGCGTCGTCGAGGGTCAGCGTCAGCCCGGGCCCGGTGAGGGGCACGGCTCCGGCCTGGACCTCGAGGTCCTTGATGGTGCTCGTGAGGTCGGTGCCGCCCGACTGCTGGAGGGCGAGGGCCTCGTAGTCACGCACCTGCTTGCCGAGGGCGGCCACCTTGGCCTCCTGGTCGGTCCCGTGCTTCTGCAGCGCCTCGATGCGCGTGACGAGCTCCTTCTTCACGGCCGCGGCAGCGGTCGGCTTCGGACGCAGCGACTGCGCCGCCACGGCGAAGAGGAAGCCGGTGAGGATCGCCAGGACGACGACGAGGACGGTGCGCGTGGAGGTGGCTC
This sequence comes from Terrabacter sp. P2_E3, assembly GCF_056403915.1. Taxonomy (NCBI): domain Bacteria; kingdom Bacillati; phylum Actinomycetota; class Actinomycetes; order Micrococcales; family Intrasporangiaceae; genus Terrabacter; species Terrabacter sp. P2_E3. The sequence continues at coordinate 123,132 of NZ_JBFUEN010000001.1, read as the reverse complement.
CGGGCAGCCCGGCCGCGACCCGTCGGTCGGCGGCCTCCTGGTAGCCCGCGTCGAGGGGCCGCTCCATCATCGTGGTCAGCAGCGTCATCGACTCGTCCGGACGTCTCTCGGGGCTCACGGGGTCACCACCCGGGGGCGCTGCGCCAGCACGAGGCGGGCGTGGACGGCATACAGCACGGCGGCGAGCCAGTAGAGGACGACGCCCCACCACGCGAAGCCCCAGCCGATGGGGCGGACGAGGTCGCCGAGCCAGTCGTCACGGTGCGCGAGGAGCAGCAGGGGGAAGGCGTAGAGCAGGTTGAACGTCGCGGCCTTGCCGACGAAGTGAACGGGCAGGCCGAGCTGTCCCTTGCTGCGCAGGTAGAGCAGCATCAGGGCCATGACGACCTCGCGGGCGAGGAGCACGACGACGAGCCAGACCGGGATGATCTCGCGCCACATGAGCGCGACGAGGGTCGTGAGGATGTAGAGCCGGTCGGCGATGGGGTCGAGGAACTGGCCCAGGCGACTCTCCATGTTGAACCGACGGGCGATCTTGCCGTCGAGGTAGTCGGTGACGCCCGAGAACAACAGCAGCAAGAAGGCCAGCCCGTCACGCTCCGAGACGATCGCCCAGAGGAAGACGGGCACGCCGAGAAGCCGAAGCACCGACAGCACGTTGGGGATCGTCATCAGGCGCTCCGTCACGACGTGCTCGCGCTCCCCCGCTCTCTCGACCTCCACGGCGGCAAGCCTAACGGGCGTCCGGAGTGGCCGAGATGCGTGCCCGGCATCGATCCGGACACGACCCCTCGTCGAGCGAGGACGGAGTTCGCGCGGAACGTGCGAGGGCCGGTGCCGCGGGTGCGTCCACGCCGGTCTGCTCTGGCACACTCGGCACCATGCCCGGCGGACACTCGCACAGCCATGCCCACGGAGCCCGCGCAGCGTCCGGCACCGTCGCCGTCAGCACGCTGGCCCGGGTCGGCCTCACCCTCCTGATCACGCTCGCTGCCGCGGCCACGATCTTCGGTCTCGTGCGCTACTGGCCGGCGGAGTCGCAGGCGGCCGTCCGGGTGGGCACGTCCGACTTCGCGGCTCCCGGGGTGACCTTTCCCGTCGCCGAGGTCCAGCGGGTCCTCCCGGTCTGCGAGGGTGCCGAGGGCAGCACGGCGGCCGGCCCCGCCGGCGGTCAGGGCGGTGACGTCGTCGATGGCAACCCGACCTGCGGCGCGATCACGGTGCAGCTCGAGCAACCCACCGCGACGTCCGGCGACGTGCGTCCGGTCGTGTCCGTCTCGGTGCCTCCCACGGTCTCCACGTCGGGCCTGCGCGAGGGCGACACCGTCATGCTGTTGCGGACCCCGCCACAGGACACCCAGCCCGAGACGTACTCCTTCCTCCAGGTGCAGCGCGGGGCTCCCCTGTCGCTCATGCTCGCGCTCTTCCTCGTCGTCGTGGCGGTGGTCGCGCGGTGGCGCGGGATCCTGGCTCTCGCCGGTCTCGTCTTCGGCGGCTTCGTCGTCGTCAAGTTCATGCTGCCGGCCCTGCTCGAGGGCCAGTCGGGGCTGCTCGTGGCCCTCATCGGCTCCTCGGCGATCATGTTCGTCGTGCTCTACCTCGCCCACGGGCTCTCGGTGCGGACGAGCACGGCCCTCGCCGGCACGCTCTTCGGCGTCGCGGTCACGGCCGGTCTGGGTCTGCTCGCCGTCGACCTGGCACGCCTCAGCGGGGTCGCCAACGACGAGGGCGCCACCCTGGCCTCCTTCGTCACGACGATGAACCCGCGCGAGCTGCTGACGTGCGCGATCATCGTGGCCGGTCTGGGCGTCCTCAACGACGTGACGATCACGCAGTCCTCGGCCGTGTGGGAGCTGCGTGCGGCGGCCCCCTCGATGGGGCGACGGGCGCTCTTCCAGTCGGGCATGCGCATCGGGCGCGACCACATCGCCTCGACGATCTACACGATCGTCTTCGCGTATGCCGGTGCGGCGCTACCCGTGCTGCTCCTCCTCTTCCTCTACGAGCGGCCTGTGCTCGAGATGCTCCAGACGGAGTCGCTCTCGGAGGAGATCGTGCGCACGCTCGCCAGCGCCATCGGCCTCGTGCTCGCCGTACCCGTCACGACGGCGGTCGCGGCCCTCACCGTCGGTGCAGCGCGGACGCGTGCGCCGGTGGACGGCGACGGACGCGGCCGGGGTGAGCCGCGCACGGTCGACGAGTCGGAGCACCAGGGCCCCACCGCGGGTGACCTCGTCCGGGCTGCGAGCGGGCCGCCGGCACCCACGACGCGGGCCGAGGCACGCTCGAGAATGTCCTCCTCCTGACCGGTTCGTGCCGTCACCGAGGGACCGGCACCACCCGCGACGGGCATCTGCGCAGGTCACCTCGCAGCTCGAGTCTGCCCGCGCTCGTCGGGCTTTCAACCAGTTCTCAGCAACCACTAGGCTCGCCGCCATGAACCATGTGACGACCCTCGAGGCGTACGACGACGACCGGGGGAACCGCATCGAGTTCAGCGGGAGCGTCGACAAGAACATCCGGGTGAAGTTCAAGGGACGCAACAACGTCCTGCGTGTCGCGAGCCAGCAGAACATCGCCCAGCTCTTTGTCGACTTCGACTGCGACGACGGCCTCGTGGAGATCGGCAGCAGCCGCGGCGTGCCGGGTCTGCGCGCGGCGATCCGCGTCGGGGACGGCTGCCAGGTGCGCATCGGCAAGAACGTGTCGTCGACGACGACGGTGGCCATGTCGACGGCGGAGGGCACGTCGATCACGATCGGCGACGACGTCATGATCGCGTCCGACATCCAGATCCGCGCCGACGACGGCCACCCCATCTTCGACGTCCGAACCGGCAAGCGCGTCAACGCGGCCCGGTCGATCGTCATCGGCAACCACGTGTGGCTCGGCCTCGGCGCCTGCGTCCTCGGTGGCGTGACCATCGGCGACGGCACCGTCGTCGGCATGCGCTCGGTCGTGACGCGGTCCCTGCCCAACAACGTCGTCGGCGCGGGCTCACCGGCGAAGGTCGTCAAGCGGAACGTGGCCTGGGAGCGCCCGCACCTCACCCTCGACCCGCCCTACCGGAAGCCGACCGTGGCCTCGGTCAAGAAGTCGACCGACTACTGGACCCTGACCGTCGACCCCGGAAGCCGGCCGTCACGGAGCCGCGAGATCTACGCCGGCGCCCGCCGACGCACGCGCCGGAGCCTCAAGGCCGTCCGGGCCAGGGCCGACGCGCTGACCCGTCGCGCCTGAGCCCTCGGGGACTCGGACTACTCCGGGGACTCCGGGGACTCCGGGGACTCCGGGGAGGCTGACGCTCAGGAGACCGTCAGCACCGCGGTCCACGTCGACCCACCGGCCTCGGTGAACGTCACCGTGACGGAGGCGGGGTTCACGCCGTTCTTCGTCGCCGTCACCGTGGCGGACGAGGTCGTGGCGTTCGGGGCCACGGTGACGGTCCCCGCGCCGGCGGTCTTGCCCGACGAGGTCCAGCCGATGCTCTCGGTCGCGCCGCTGTAGAGCACCGGCGCCTGCGTGCTGCTCGCGAACCCGACGTTCGCCACGACGACCGCGTTGTTGCCGCCGGGGACCGTGCAGCTGTACGAGGAGCCGACCGTGCCGGTGCAGCTCGGAGTCACCGAGGTGCCACCCACGGTGACGTTCGAGAAGACGAGCCCAGCCGCCTGGCCGGCGACGACCCCCTGGCTCAGCGATGCGGACGTCGACGCCGAGTGGTTCGTCGTGCCGGCATACGCCGCCGTGACCGACCGGGTGCCGGTCGTCGTGAAGGTCGTCGTGCAGGTGGCGACACCCGACGCGCTGAGGGTCTGTGTGCCGGACGAGCAGCTGATCACGGTCGAGCCGTCCTTGAAGGTCACGGTGCCGGTCGGCACTCCCCCGCCGGGAGCCGTGGCCGCCACGGTCGCGGTGTAGGTGACGCTCTGGCCGCTCCGGACCGTCTGGGCCGAGGTCGTCAGGGTGGTCGTCGTGGCCGCCGGCCCGACGACCTGGCTGACGGTCGGCGAGGTGGACGTGAGGTGGTCGGCCGAGCCGGAGTAGACGGCGGTGACGCTGCGCGTCCCGGCAGCGGTGTGGGTCACCACGCAGGTCGCCGATCCGGAGCCGAGGGTCTGCGTGCCGCCCGCGCAGGCCAGGGGCGTCGAGCCGTCCTTGAAGGTGACCGTCCCGCTCGGGGCGCCGCCTCCGGGCGCGGACACGGACACGGTGGCCGTGTAGGTCACGGGCTGACCGACGGCCGAAGGGTTCGCCGACGACGTGAGTGACGTCGTCGTCGACGCCGGGCCGACGACCTGCGACAGCGAGGACGACGACGATGCCGCGTACGGTGCCGACCCGGCATACGCCGCCGTGATCGACCGGGTGCTGGCGGACGCCTGGGGCACGGTGCACGTCGCGGTGCCGGAGCTGAGCGTCTGGGAGCCGCTGGCGCACGTGATCGCGGAGCCGCCGTCGCGGAAGGCGACTGACCCGGTCGGTGTCCCTGAGGCCGCGCTGACGGTGGCGGTGTAGGTCACGGACTGCCCGACCACCGACGGGTTGGCCGACGACGTCACCGAGGTGCTCGTGCCAACCGAGGCCAGGACGGTCACGGAGGCGCTCGATGCGCTCGTCGCCGTCCACCCGGAGCGCACGGCGACGACGGTGTAGCGGTAGCTCCCGTCCGGTACCGACGCGTCGTTGCAGGACGTCGTGGCGACGAGCGAGGAGGGCGACGTGCCGCAGGCGGCGACGGTGGCAGCGCTGCCGACGTCGGTGCGTTCGATGCGGTAGCCCGTGGGGGCCACCCCCGTCGTCGGCGCGGACCATGCGACGGACACGGTCGTGACCCCGGCGGCTGCAGTGGCCGTGACCGACGTCGGGGCCGTGAGGGTCGCCGTCGGGGCCGTGCCGGTGCCGCGTCCGGTCACGGTCCAGGACGCCCAGGCGGTGCCGGACACCGTCATCAGCACCACCAGCAGGACGGTGACGTGGAGGGCGCGCACGCCGCGGCTCGGGGCTGCACGGCGTGCGCGCGTCTTCGGGGGTGTCGGGGCGGGCATCAGTTGCTCGCCGTCCCCGACCACGTGAGCGCGAAGCTCTTGTTCTTGCAGACGTCCTGGTTGACGGTGGGCAGGTTGCGCAGGCGGATCTCCGCGGTCGCCACTCCCTGGTCGGGAAGAGTGACCGAGCCGCGGGACGGGACGAGCAGCACGGAGCTCGTCGTGACCGAGGGCTGGCGCAGCTCGAGGTTCGCTGCCGAGGTGCAGCCGGGTGGGGTGCTGTCGGCCGCGACGGCGACCGCCAGCGCCGAGACCCTGATGGTGACGGGGTTCGGGTTCGTGACCGTCACCGAGAGGGGCCGCCACACGCCCGGCACGAGGTCACCGACGCTCCCCGCGACGGTGAAGGGCAGGCCGCTCTCGGGCAGGCCCTTCTGGTACTTGAACGCGTAGGCCGTCGTCGCGGAGACGTTGCCCGCTGCATCGACGGCCTGGACGGCGAGCTGGTGCTGTCCGTTGTTCGAGGTGTCGATGACCCACGTCAGCGGCGACGTGCACGTGGTCCAGGGGCCGTTCTCGAGGGAGCAGCGGAACGTGGCCCCCGCCTCGGCGCTGGTCCAGCTCGCGGTGTTCGTCGCGTTGCTCGTGGGGTTCGCCGGCACCGTGGTCAGCACGGGAGCGGGCGGTGCCACGGTGTCGACGACCCAGTCGTATGCCGTGGGGATGCTCTCCGTGCCGGCAACGACCGCCACGACGCTGAAGGTGTGCCTGCCCTGCGTGAGGCCGGTGTAGGTGACCGGGCTCGCGCACGCCGTGAAGGTGGACCCGTCGCGGGCGCACCGGAAGGCGGCACCCGACAGGGCCGCGAAGGTGAACGTCGCCGTCGTGCTGGCTGACGGGTCGGCCGGACGCGAGGTGATGACGGGGCTGACGACAGACTGACCCGAGGCCGCACGGGGCATCCCGTGGACCGTGACGAGGAGCGCGACGAAGACGCCGAGCAGCGCCAGGGCGGTGTGCCTGGCGTTCGTCGGCGTCTTCATGGGACTCCCCCGGTCGTGGTCGGTGCGGGCCAGCGCTTCGTATGCTCCTGCGAGGGACGCGGAAGGGGCGGGGCGCCGGGGTCGATGCGGCGTCCCACCCCTTCCGGATCTCAGCTGGCGACGTAGTTGATGGTCACCGTGGCGCCCTTGCAGGCGTCCTGGCTCGTCGCCTTGTTGTTGAACTGCAGGGTGTAGTCGACGGTCGTCGTCGCGGCCGGCGCGAGGTCGACGGGAACGACGGAGAGCGACACGGCCGTGGCCTCGGTGAGCGGGGCCACGGCGCCGTTCAGCTTGTAGTCGCTGCCGTCGCAGTTCGACTTGTTCGTCGTGACGTAGGCCTTGACCGCCTGGATCTTGTAGTTCTCGGTGCCGGTGTTCTTGACCGTCGCCGTGATCGTCTGCGCCGAGTCGCCGGGGAACATCGCCGTCGCGCTGCCGCCGGTGACGAGGAAGACGTTGTCGGCGCCGGCCCGCGTGGAGGCCGTGCCGCTTCCGCCACCGAGGCTCGTCCAGTAGGCGTAGGCGCCGCCGGCGGTCGCGAGGCCGATGACCCCGGCTGCGAGGAAGGCTGCGGACTTCTTCTTCTTGGAGCTGGACTTCTTCTGAGTGCGCATGGTGATCCCCATGACCTTCCCTCGAGTGGCTTTACCGGTTCTTGGTGTGCTGCTGAGGGAACAGTGACACGCGTTTCGGCCGATTCAGGGGCACCTCGGACAATGTTGCGCATACCTTGCGGGTTGCTTGTGGCCACGGCGGAGACCTTGCAGTGACGGCCGGGACACCTTGCACAACAAGCGGATTCAGACCCCGTCGACGGCACGCGCGACCAGCATGCGAGCGAGGGCACGACGAAGGGCCGCCCTCTCCGTGGAGAGTGCGGCCCTTCGTCATTCGGTCGGGCTGACAGGATTTGAACCTGCGACCCCTTGACCCCCAGTCAAGTGCGCTACCAAGCTGCGCCACAGCCCGAATGCCCCTCGGGGCGAAAGGAACATTAGCGCACCGGATGCCGCTGGTCCCAATCGGCCCCCGGGAGCGGCCGTGTGCCCCGTCGGGACAGCGGCAGGTCAGCGCCGGCGCTTCTCGCGGACGCGGACCGAGACCTCGATCGGCGTGCCCTCGAAGCCGAACTGCTCGCGCAGGCGACGCTCGATGAAGCGGCGGTAGCCGGCCTCGATGAAGCCCGACGCGAAGATGACGAAGCGCGGCGGACGCGTCGAGGCCTGGGTCGCGAAGAGGATGCGGGGCTGCTTGCCACCACGCAGCGGGTGCGGGTGGGCGGCCACGATCTCGCCGAGGAAGGCGTTGAGCCGGCCGGTGGGGACACGGGTGTCCCACGACTCGAGGGCGGTCTCGATGGCGGGCACGAGGCGGTCCATGTGACGGCCCGTGCGCGCGGAGACGTTGGCCCGGGGAGCCCACGGCACCTGGACGAGCTCCTTCTCGATCTCGCGCTCGAGGTAGTAGCGGCGCTCCTCGTCGAGGGTGTCCCACTTGTTGTACGCGATGACGAGGGCTCGACCCGAGTCGATGACCTGCTGCACGACACGGATGTCCTGCTCGGCGATGGGCTCCTCCGCGTCGATGAGCACGACGGCCACCTCGGCCTTCTCCAGGGCCGTCTGGGTGCGCAGCGACGCGTAGAAGTCCGCGCCCCGGCTCTGGTGGACGCGGCGCCGGATGCCGGCGGTGTCGACGAAGCGCCAGGTCTTGCCGCCGAGCTCGATGAGCTCGTCGACCGGGTCACGCGTGGTGCCGGCCACGTTGTCGACGACGACGCGCTCGGACCCCGCGAGACGGTTGAGCAGGCTCGACTTGCCGACGTTGGGGCGCCCGACGAGCGCCACCCGCCGCGGACCACCCTGGGCGTACGCGCCGTGCGCGGACACGTCGGGCAGCACCTCGAGCACGGCGTCGAGGGCGTCGCCGCTCCCGCGGCCGTGCACGGCGGACACCGGGAACGGCTGGCCGAGGCCGAGGCTCCACAGCATCGCCGCGTCGGCTTCGCCGCGCTGGTCGTCGACCTTGTTGGCCACGAGCACCACCGGCTTGCCGGAGCGGCGCAGCAGCTTGACGACCGCCTCGTCGTCGTCCGTCGCGCCGACCGTGGCGTCGACGACGAACATGACGACGTCGGCGAGGTCGATCGCGATCTCGGCCTGCTCGGCGACGCGCAGGTGGATGCCTGTGGCGTCCGCCTCCCAGCCGCCGGTGTCGACGATGGTGAAGCGGCGCCCGCCCCACTCGGCCTCGTAGGAGACGCGGTCACGCGTCACACCCGGCACGTCCTCGACGACGGCCTCGCGGCGCCGCAGGATGCGGTTGACCAGGCTCGACTTGCCCACGTTGGGTCGGCCGACCACGGCCACGACGGGCAGCGGGCCCTGCCCCGCGCCGTCGTCGGAGATCGGCCCCTGGGCGTCGAGCAGCGCCTGGTCCTCGGGGCTGAGCTCGAAGTCGTCGAGCCCGGCGCGCAGGGCGCGCTCCACGGCGGCGTCGTCGACGGAGGGGTCGGCGGTCGAGATCGGAGCGCCCTCGTCGATGGGGCGGGCGGTCTCGTCAGTCACGGTGTCCTCGAATCAGTGAACGTCTGTTGAGGAACCATTCTCCACCCGCGAGCGGCGTACATGTGACGCGAGGGCGTCCCGCAGGTGGTCACTGGCCAGCCGGAGACGGTCCCGACCGGGCGCAGAGGGGTCGACGACGAGCCGGAACGGGTCACCGAAGTCGACGACAAGCCGCGACCGGAAGGCCGGCCAGTCGTCCTTCGTCGCGCCCGGGATGCGCGTCCCGCTGACCGCGACCGGCACGATCTGCGCGTCGGTGCGCAGCGCGATCCAGGCGGCCCCGTGGTTGACCTGGTGCACCTCACCGTCACCGCGGTTGCCCTCGGGAAAGATCCCGATCGCACCCCCGCCCTCGAGGACGGCGCTGGCCGAGGCCAACGCCGCGCGGTCCCCGAGGGAGCGGTCGATGGGGATCTGGCCGACGTTGCGGATCGTCCAGCCCCAGAAGCCCGAGAAGGCCTCCTGCTTGACGAGGAAGCTCACGGCGCGCGGCGCCAGGCCGAAGACGAGGGGCCCGTCGAGGAACGCCGCGTGGTTGGCGACGAGGATGACCGGCCCCGTGAGCGGCACCCGCTCGGGGTGCAGGGCCGCGCCCCGGTAGAGGGTGCTGAAGATGACCTTGCCGATCGGGCGGCCGATCCGGGCCCGGTTCGGATGGGGAGCGACCGCCTGGCTCATGCCCGGGCCGCCTCGACCACCTGGAGCACCGCCTCGACCGAGCCCTCGAAGTCGAGGTGCGACGTGTCGATCGTCGTGACGCCGTCGGCGGCCACGGTGAACTCCGACACGGCGGAGTCGGCCTTGTCGCGGTCGACGATCTGGGACCGGGTCGCCGCGACGGCGTCGGCGTCGGCGGCGCCGTGCAGCTCGGTCGAGCGTCGTGCGAGCCGGGCCTCCTCGGACGCGGTGAGCAGGATGCGCACGGGCGCGTCGGGGGCGACGACTGTCGTGATGTCCCGTCCCTCGGCGACGACGCCACCGGTGGCCGCGGCGGCCTCGGAGATGAGGCGGCGCTGGAGGACCCGCAGGATCTCGCGCACGGGGATGACGGTGGCGACCGCGGAGACGCTGGTCGAGATCCCCGTCTCGCGGATGGCACCGGCGACGTCGGTGCCGCCGACCTCCACGGTCGGTGCGTCGGGATCCGTGCCGATGGACAGCGGAAAGCCTTGCGCCGCAGCGGTGATCGCGTCGGCGTCGGTCAGGTCGACACCCTCGTGGAGGCACCACCACGTGAGGGCGCGGTACATGGCGCCCGTGTCGAGGTAGCCGTAGCCGAGGGACCGGGCCACCTGCTTGCTGACGCTCGACTTGCCGGACCCCGAGGGACCGTCGACAGCGATGACGAAACCGGACAGGGGGTCCTCGGGGGTCTGCGACATGCGGACGAGGATAGTGCCTCGACCGGGCCGTCCCCGGACCCGCCCGAGGGGCGGCGCCGTCAGTCGTGCACGCGCCAGCCGAGGCGGGCGAGCTCGGCTCGCAACGGCTCGACGGACGCGGGCACGACCGAGATCTCGGCGACGCCGACGGCCTGCCCGAGCCCGTGCTCGAGGTGGAGGTCCTCGAGGTTGATGCCGGCGTGGCCGACGTCCGTGAGCAGTCGGGCCAGTGATCCCGGCTCGTCGGGGACGACGACGGAGACGACCTCGTACGCGGCGGGAGCCGCACCGTGCTTGCCGGGGATCCGTGCGTGGCCGAGGTTGCCCGCCTCGAGGACTCGGCTCAGCGTGCCGAGCGAGCCGGCGCCGTCGGCGTCCACGAGGGTGTCGAGGGCCCCGACGACGTCGTCGACCTGGTCGCGGACGTGGCGCAGGACGTCGCGCACGGCGGGTGCGTTGCCGGCGAGGATCTGGGTCCACAGCCGTGGGTCGCTCGCCGCGATCCGGGTCACGTCGCGCAGTCCCTGGCCGGCGAGACCGACGGCGGACTCGGGCAGCTCGCGCAGGCACGCGGCGACGATGCTCGCCGCGAGCTGGGGCACGTGCGAGACGGCTGCCACGGCCTCGTCGTGCTCGTGGGCCGGCATGACCCGCACAGCGGAGCCGACGGCGAGGGCGAGCTCCCGCACGCGACGCACCGCCGCGTCGGTCGAGGCCTCGTGCGGCACGACGACCCACGCCCGGCCGTCGAAGAGGTCGGCCCGGGCGGCTGCGGCGCCCGAGCGCTCGCGACCGGCCATCGGGTGTGACCCGACGTAGCGGCTCGCGTCGGCGCCCGAGTCGAGGACGACGCGGAGCACCGACTCCTTGACGGAGGCGACGTCGGTGACGACTGCGTCGGGCCACCGGCCCAGCGCGTCGACGACGACGCGAGCGGCGACGTCGGGCGGCGCCGCGACGACGACGACGTCCGGGGCGTCCGTCACGTCCTCGGCCATCTCGCCCGCCCGGAGGTCGCGCGCCAGCTGGACGGCCGTCGGTGATGGGTCGTCCAGCGACACCCGAAATCCGTTGTTGGACAGCGCGATCCCGAGACTGGTCCCGATCAGCCCAGCGCCGACGATGCGGACGTGCGTGCTCACCCCGTCAGCGTAGCGAGCCGGTCGTCCCGGGTCCGGGACGTCCGGATCACAGACCGGCGGCCTTGTAGAGCGCCCCGATCTCGGCCTTGTTGAGGCGTCGGGTGCGCCCGGACTTGAGGTCGGCGAGACGGATCGGGCCGACCTCGGTGCGGACGAGCTCGAGAACCGGGTGCCCGACCGCCTCGAGCATGCGGCGCACGACGTGCTTGCGGCCCTCGTGGAGCACCACCTCGACCATGGCCTTGCCCGGCTGGTGGTCGACGATCCGGAAGGAGTCGACGCTGACGGGACCGTCCTCGAGCTCGACGCCCTCGCGCAGGCGCTTGCCGACGTCGCGCTGCACCGGGCCGCGGATCGTCGCGACGTACGTCTTGAGGACGCCGTATGCCGGGTGCTGGAGCCGGTGGGCGAGGTCGCCGTCGTTGGTGAGCAGGAGCAGACCCTCGGTGTCGGCGTCGAGACGCCCCACGTGGAAGAGGCGCTGCTCGCGGTTGCCGACGTAGTCCTCGAGCGAGATGCGGCCGAGCTCGTCGTGCATCGTCGTCACGACGCCCTTGGGCTTGTTGAAGGCGAGGTAGACGCGGTCCTCGTCGAGGTTGACGCGGACGCCGTCGACGTGGACGACCTGGGTCTGCGGGTTGATGCGCACGCCGAGCTCCGTGACGATCTGGCCGTCGACCTCGACGCGCCCCTGCTCGATGAGGTTCTCGCAGACACGCCGCGAGCCGACGCCGCCGGCGGCCATGAGCTTCTGCAGGCGCACGCCGTCGGGGTCGTGGACGTCGATCTCGGGTGCGGGCTTGCGGTCGGGCAGCCTGGTGGGCTGGCTGGCCTTCGTCGAGCCTGCGAAGCGCGGGCCGGAGCCCTTGCCGCCGGTCTTGCCGCCGGCGCTCTTGCCGCCCGCCACGGGTCGGCCGCCACGGCGGGCGCCGCCGACGCTTCCGGGGCCTCCGGTGGGCCCGGACCCCTTCTTGCGCGGCTGGCGGGGGGACCTGGAGTACTCGCTCATGCGTGTCCTTCCTCGATGAGCTCGTCGATGACGTCGGCGTCCGGGAGGTAGGGCGCCAACGCCGGGAGGTCGTCGAGCGACGACAGTCCCATCCGCTGGAGGAAGTAGGGGGTCGTGCGGAAGAGCATGGCACCGCTCTCGCCCACGTCCTCGACCTCCTCGATGAGGCCGCGCGACGCCAGCGTGCGGACGACGCCGTCGACGTTGACGCCGCGGACGGCACTGACGCGGGCGCGGGAGACCGGCTGGCGGTAGGCGATGACGGCGAGCGTCTCGAGCGAGGCCTGGGTCAGCTTGGCCTGCTGGCCGTCGAGGACGAACTTCTCGACCACGGGCGCGAAGTCGGACCGGCTGTAGACGCGCCATCCGCCCGCCACGCTGCGGAGGGTGAACCCGCGCTGCGCGGCGGCATACTCCTCCTCGAGGGCGTGCAGGTGGATCCGCACGTCGTCGACGGGCAGCTCGAGTGCCGACGCGAGGGCGACCTCGGTCACCGGCTCGTCGACGACCATGAGCACGGCCTCGAGCGCCGAGCGGGCTCCGCCCGGGAAGTCGTTGATGTCGAAGGCGATCTGCTCGTCGGCACCCTCGCGGTCGCCGAGCACCCCGGGCTCGACGGTCGCGTCGGGCCCCTGCGCCGACTGGTCACTCATCGTCTGCTCCTCTTCGTGAGGTGGCGTCGCCACCCGTCTGCTCGGTGTCCGGCGTCGGTGCGTCACCCTCGGCGCCCTCGACGTCATCCTCGTTCTCGTCGTCCTCGTTCTCGTCGTCCTCGTCGAACTCGTCGTCGATGGCGATGTCGCCGTCATCGGTGCCCGTCCAGCGGATGTCGAGCTCGCCGAGCGCCTCGGCCTGCTCGAAGGCGATCGCCGCCTCCTTGAACAGCTCGAGCAGGGCGAGGAAGCGCGCCACGATGACGAGGGTGCTGTCGGCGTCGGCCACGAGGCTGCGGAACGAGACCTGTCCGCGGTGGCGCAGGCGCTCGACGATGATCGCCGCCTGCTCCCGGACGCTGACCTGCGGTGCGTGGAGGTGCTCGAGCCCGACGGTGGGCGCCACCTTCGGCGTCATCGCCCGGGCGGCGATCATCGCGAACTGCTCGGGTGTGATGGCGATGACGAGCTCGGGCAGCAGTGCCGCGAACTCCGGCTCGAGACCGGCCTGGCGCGGGGTGATGCGCCCGGCCGTGGCCATCCGCTCACGGAAGGTGGCCGCGATGTCCTTGTAGGCGCGGTACTGCAGGAGCCGGGCGAAGAGCAGGTCACGCGCCTCGATGAGCGCGAGGTCCTCGTCGTCCTGGGGGCCCGACTGCGGGAGCAGGCGCGAGGCCTTGAGGTCGAGCAGGGTCGCCGCGATGAGGAGGAACTCCGAGGCCTGGCCGAGGTCCCAGTCGCTGTTGGCTGCCTGGGCGGTCTTGATGTGCGCGACGAACTCGTCGGTGACCTTGGCGAGGGCGACCTCGGTGATGTCGAGCTTGTGCTTGCTGATGAGGCCGAGCAGGAGGTCGAAGGGCCCGGAGAAGACGTCGAGGTGCACCTCGAAGGGGGCCGCAGAGCGTCGCGTGATGACACCGCCGGGCGTCAGCTCCTGGGCTGGTGCGACCTCGGCTATCGGGTCCGGGGGCACGGCAGCGTCGTCGGCGTCGACCGCGGGGCGGTCGACGGTGTCCTGCTCGGTCATCAGATCACTGCGGATCAGGCCGCGCCGCCGCGCGCGATGAGCTCACGGGCGAGCTGGCGGTAGGCGTTGGCACCGGAGTGCTCGGACGAGTAGGACGTGATCGGCTCGGCGGCCAGGGTCGCGTCGGGGAACTTCACGGTGCGGCTGATCACCGTGTGGAAGACCTGCTCGCCGAAGTGGTCGACGACCGAGCGCACGACCTCCCGGCTGTGCAGGGTCCGGCTGTCGTACATGGTGGCGAGGATGCCGTCGACCTGCAGGCGCGGGTTGAGCCGGTCGGTGATCTTGTCGATCGTGTCGATGAGCAGGGCGACGCCGCGCATCGCGAAGAACTCGCACTCGAGCGGGATGATGACGCCGTGCGCGGCCGTCAGTGCGTTGACCGTGAGCAGGCCGAGCGACGGCTGGCAGTCGATGAGGACGAGGTCGTACTCGTCGACGACGGGGCGCAGGACGCGGGCGAGGATCTGCTCGCGGGCGACCTCACCGACGAGCTGGACCTCGGCCGCGGACAGGTCGATGTTGGCCGGCACGAGGTCGAGGTTGGGCGTGCGCGTGTGCTGGATGACGTCGTGGATCTCGTGGCCGCGCTCGACGAGGAGGTTGTAGATCGTCGTGTCGAGCTCCTGCGCGTTGACGCCGAGACCGACGGAGAGCGCACCCTGCGGGTCGAAGTCGATGACGAGGACCTTGCGACCGAGCTCGGCCAGCGCGGCACCGAGGTTGATCGTCGTCGTCGTCTTGCCGACGCCGCCCTTCTGGTTGCACATGGCGATGATGCGCGCGGGCCCGTGGCTCGATAGCGGCACGGGGGTCGGGAAGTCGGGCAGCGGACGGCCGGTCGGGCCCATGGCCCCGGAGCCGGCGGACTCGGTGCCGGGCAGGTGGGCGACCCGCGGGGCGGCACCGACCGGACTCTGTCGGGGCTGGTCGAGGTCCTCGGACGGCACGGACTGCATGGTGTCGTGTGACTCCTCGTTCACCGGGTGTTCCACTCCGCTCGGCCTTGCCCTGGGATGCTGCGGTCAGCCTCTCGCTGATCACGTGTGACCTTATCAGCGGGCACGGGGGTGGGCGCCCGCATAGACCTCGCGGAGTCGGTGGACCGACACCATCGTGTAGATCTGGGTGGTGGTCACGGAGGCGTGCCCGAGCAGCTCCTGGACGACGCGGACGTCCGCCCCGCCGTCGAGCAGGTGGGTGGCGAAGGAGTGGCGCAGCGTGTGGGGCGACACGTGCTCGGTGAGGTCGGCCCGCTCGGCGGCGCGGCGGATGATCGCCCAGGCCGACTGCCGCGAGAGGCGCGCCCCCCGCTGGTTGAGGAAGAGCGCCGGACCCCCTCCTCCGTGCGTGGCGAGGGCCGGACGGCCCCGGACGAGGTATGCCGTCACGGACTCGACCGCGTAGCGGCCGACGGGGACGACGCGCTCCTTGCCACCCTTGCCGTGCAGCCGGACGGACGCCACTCCCCCGCCGTTCGGGGCGGTCCCGGAGCCGTCTGCGGGTCCGGCGGTCTCGATGTCGTCGACGTCGAGGTCGACGGCCTCGCTGATGCGGGCGCCGACGCCGTAGAGGACCTCGAGGAGGGCACGGTCGCGCAGCGACTCGGGCGTGTCGCCGACCGATGCCGCCGCGAGCAGCCGTTCCACGGCCTCGATCGGGATCGCCTTGGGCAGCCGGGCGGGTGGCTTGGGCGGGGCGACGTTGGCCGCCGGGTCGCCGGCGACCTCGCCCTCGAGCGCGAGGAACCGGTGGAAGCCGCGCACGGCGACGAGCGTGCGGGCCGCGGACGAGGCCGCGAGCCCGCGCTCGCGCAGGGAGGCGAGGAAGTCGGTGACGTCGGCCTCGGTGACCCGGCTCGGGTCGTCGATCCCCTTGGCCGCCAGGAACGCTGCGTAGGAGCGCAGGTCGCGGGCGTAGGACTTGAGGGTGTTGTCGGACGCGCCCTTCTCGACGCGGACGTGGTCGAGCCACCCGCGGACGTCGCGCTCGAGGCGCGAGGGCCGTGCCGCGGGTGGCTCGGTGACGACCTGCTCGGTCAGGACAGGGCCTCGTCGAGACCGACCGACGTCATGCCGTGGGCCTCCGCGACGCCGGCGTACGTGACGTGCCCGTCGTGCGTGTTGAGACCGAGTCCGAGCGCGTGGTCGGCGCGCAGCGCGTCGCGCCACCCCTGGTTGGCGAGCTTCACGGCATACGGCAGCGTCGAGTTCGTCAGCGCGTAGGTGGACGTGTTGGGCACGGCGCCGGGCATGTTCGCGACGCAGTAGAAGACCGAGTTGTGCACCGTGTAGGTGGGGTCGGCGTGCGTCGTGGCGTGGCTGTCCTCGAAGCAGCCGCCCTGGTCGATGGCGATGTCGACGAGCACGGAGCCCGGCTTCATCTGGGAGACGAGCTCGTTGGAGACGAGCTTGGGGGCGGCCGCACCGGGGATGAGCACGGCCCCGATGACCATGTCGGCCTCCTGGACCTGCTGCTGCACCGTGAGGCGGTTGGACGCGAGGCCGTGGACCTGGTTCTCGTAGCGCCAGAAGGACATCCGCAGCTTGTCGAGGTCGGTGTCGAGCAGCGTGACGTCGGCACCCATGCCGAGCGCGATGTTGGCGGCGTTCTGGCCCGACACGCCGGCACCGAGGATGACGACCTTGGCGTTGGCCACGCCACCGACGCCGCCCATGAGCACGCCGCGGCCGCCCTGGGCGCGCATCAGCGCGTGGGCGCCGACCTGCGGGGCGAGACAGCCGGCCACCTCGGACATCGGGTAGAGCAGCGGCAGGGCCCCGGATGGCAGCTGCACGGTCTCGTAGGCGATGCCGGTGACCTTGCGCTTGACGAGCTCCTCGGTGAGCGGTTTGTCGGCCGCGAGGTGCAGGTACGTGAAGAGGGTCAGGCCCTCGCGCATCCGGTGGTACTCCTCGGCCACGGGCTCCTTGACCTTGAGCACCATCTCCGCCTCGCCCCAGACGTCGTCGGCGGAGCCGAGGATGCGGGCGCCTGCCGCGACGTAGTCGTCGTCGCTGATCTGCGAACCGACACCGGCGTCCTTCTCCACGATGACGTCGTGACCGTTCTCGGTGAGCTCGTGGACGCCTGAGGGGGTGATGGCCACGCGGTACTCGTGGTTCTTGACCTCGCGGGGGATGCCGACCTTCATGCTGCTGCACTTCCTTCCGGACTGACTCGACCATGGCGCCGTTGCCGTGGTGAGAAGGGGCCCGCAGGGGCCGCGAGCCCACTGTATCCATGGGTGTCACGGCCCGGTCACGACCTCCTGCAACTGCCGCTGACCGGCCCGGCCTCGTGCCACAGTGTGGTCACCGCCATCCGCGGCCGACGAGCTCGGAGAAGGAGGGGCCGTGACCGATCCGCCGGCGCACGAGGGATACAGCTGGCCGGTGGCGCCGGCCGGTTCACGGCCGCCGAGGCAGCGGAGGCCCTCGCGGTGGCCGGGCGGGGGCGCCATCGTGCTGACGCGGCGCCTGGGCGTCGTCGCCGGCGTGCTCTTCGCCGTGGCAGCCGTCTGGGGGCCGATCTTCCAGGGCGTGGAGCCACCCGAGGCGTTCGTGCTGCTCGTGATCGGCCTCGCGGTCGCGGCGGCGGCCACGGCTCTCCCGTCACTTCGCTCGTTCGCGGGGGGCTTCCTCGTGGCCTCCCTGGTGGGAGGATTCGCCGCTTTCATCGCCCTCGTCGTGTTCTTCGTCGTCGTCTTCGCCAACATGGGCCCGTGAAGCTCTACGCAGACACCCCCGCCCGACGCACCCGACAGCTGCTGTCCGACGTGCTCATGCTCCTGTGGATCGGCCTCTGGGTGTATGCCGGTCGCCAGGTCCACGACACGGTCGAGCAGCTGCGTGCCCCTGCGGACTCGATCACGTCGGCCGGGAAGTCCGTCAACGGGGCCCTCACGGGCGCGGGCGACCAGGCCGGGCAGCTGCCGCTCGTGGGTGACCAGCTGAAGACGTGGCTGACCCAGGCCGCCGGGTCCGGCACGACGCTCCAGCAGGCCGGGACGTCGATGGCCGACACGGTCGACACGCTCGCCCTCGGGCTCGGGATCGCCCTGGCGCTCGTGCCGATCGTCCTCGTCCTCGCGGTCTGGCTCTACGTCCGGGTTCGCTTCGTGCGCAACGCGACCCAGTCGCAGCGCTTCATCGATGCCGGTGAGGACCTCGACCTCTTCGCCCTCCGTGCGATGGCGACGCAGCCGATGCGTGCACTGGCCCGCGTCTCCGACGACCCCGCCGGGGCGTGGCGGCGCCAGGACCGTGAGGTCATCCGGGAGCTCGCCCTGCTCGAGCTGCGTGACCAGGGCCTGCGCCCGCCGCCCGGCACCTGACCTCCGCACGCGGTCGGTCGCGCACCTCGGGTCAGTCGGCTCGCGTGACCTGCGGCACGAGGTCGTCAGCCGGCGGGGTCCACGCGTCGGCGGTGGCCGGGACCTGCTCGCCGCTGCGGATGTCCTTGACCTCGTCGCCGGACTCCCCCGCCCCGGGGAACCACACGTAGGGGATGCCGCGACGCTCGGCGTAGCGGATCTGCTTGCCGAAGCGGGCTGCCGACGGTGCGACCTCGCAGGCGATCCCGCGGCGGCGCAGGGCCGTGGCCACGGCGACCGCACCCTCGCGCGACTCGTCGTCGGTCAGGGCGACGAGCACGGCGGCAGGCGTCGAGCGTGACGCGGTGACGAGCCCGCGGCCGATGAGCAGGCCGAGGATGCGGGTCACGCCGATGGAGATGCCGACGCCCGGATAGGTGTTCTTCCCGTCGCTGGCGAGGGCGTCGTAGCGGCCGCCGGAGCAGAACGACCCCCACGACTCGTGCCCGACGAACTGGGTCTCGTAGACGGTGCCGGTGTAGTAGTCGAGGCCGCGCGCGATGCGCAGGTCGGCGACGAGCTTGCCGGGGGCGTGGGCCATGCCGGTGCGGATGACGTCGGCCAGGGAGTCGAGCCCCTCGTCGAGGAGCGGGTGCTCGACGCCGAGGGCCCGGACCTGCTCGACGAAGCCGAGGTCGGCCGAGCGGATCGCGGCGAGGGCGAGGCACTGGTCGGCCTGCTCGTCCGTCGTGCCCGACTCCACGAGGAGCACCTTGACCTTCTCCGGGCCGATCTTGTCGAGCTTGTCGACGATGCGCAGCGTCCCGATGACGTCGGTGATGCCGATCCCCTGGTAGAAGCCGTTGGGGATCTTGCGGTCGTTGACCTGGATGACGAAGTCGCCCACCGGGAACCGGCTGAAGACGTCGGCGATGACGAGCGGCATCTCGGCCTCGAAGTGCGGCGAGAGCTGCCCCACGTCGACGACGTCGATGTCCGCCTGGGTGAACTCGCGGTAGCGCCCCTCCTGGGGTCGCTCCCCACGCCACGCCTTCTGGATCTGGTAGCGGCGGAAGGGGAAGGCGAGCTTGCCGGCGTTCTCGAGGACGTAGCGCGCGAACGGCACGGTCATGTCGAAGTGCAGGCCCCAGCGCGCGTCGTCGTCGCTGCCGCCGGCCAGGCGCGACACGGCGTAGATCTCCTTGTCGGCGTCCTCGCCCTGCGCGCTGAGTCGCTCGATCGGCTCGATGGACCGGGTCTCGACCGAGGAGAAGCCGTGCAGCTCGAAGGTCTCCCGGATGACGTCGAGGAAGCGCTGCTCGACGATGCGCTCGGACGGGAGGTACTCGGGGAAGCCGCTGATCGGCATGACCTTGGTGGCCTTGGGCTGCGGGGTGCTCACGCGGGCAAGTCTCTCAGGTAGGGGTTGGTGGCGCGTTCGTGGGCCATGGTCGTCGCCTGGTAGTGGCCGGGCAGCACGAGCGTCGTGTCCGGCAGCGGCAGGACGACGTCGCGCAGGCTGCGCTGCATCGCGGCCGGGTCGCCGCCCGGCAGGTCGGTGCGGCCCACCGAGCCGGCGAAGAGCACGTCACCGGTCACCATCGTCCGGTCGACGTCGACCTGGTCCCGGATGCCGTCGGGCACCCGGTCGATGCCGAACATGACCGAGCCCTCGGTGTGGCCGGGGGCGTGGAGCACGTCGAACTCCATGCCCGCGAGCGTCAGCCGGGTGCCGTCGGTGATCTCGACGACGTTGGTCGGCTCGGTCCACGTCGCCGCGGCGCCGAACTGCTGCTCGAGCATCGCGACGAGGCCCGGGTTGCTGCGTCCGAGCAGGTCGTGCAGGCGGTAGCGGTCGTCCGCGTGGATGTAGGCGGCCGTGTCGGCGCCGCAGACGGGGGTCACCGAGTAGACGTGGTCGACGTGCCCGTGCGTGAGCAGCACCGCGGCCGGCCTCAGCCGGTGCTCCGTTAGCACCTCGCGCAACGTCTCCTCCACGCCGATCCCGGGATCGACGATGACGCACTCCTCCCCGGCACCCGCGGCGAGCACGTAGCAGTTGGTGTCGAACGCCTGGGCGGGGAAGGCAATGGTCAGCACGCTGGGAGCCTAGCGACGCACCCCCACCGGGGCGGACGGCATACGCCCTCGGGACTCGGGACCGACACACTGGGTATGCCGTCCGCAGGGCTTCCGGGCGCAAATCCGCGCGTCGGAGGGGAGATGTCACGGACTCGTGACCCGTCCCGCTGCGTGCGCGCCGCAGTCGTTCCATAAAATGACCGAACGCCCGGGGACAGCCCATGTGGCCCGTACGAGGAGAGGTTCGTGACCAAAGAGCAGGAACGCGCACGTGCGCGCCGCCGCCACGAGGAACAGCAGAAGACCGCCAAGCCGCCGGTGAGCGACTCGACGCGCGACAAGCAGGTCTTCGGTGTGATCCTCGCGGTCATCCTCGTCATCGCTGCGGCCATCGTCGTGCCCAAGCTCGTCGGCAGCTCCGACACCGCCACCCCCGCGGCCGGGTCGACGACCCCTACGAGCACCCCGACGAGCTCGGGCGGGCTCGCTGCGGGCCAGAAGCTCGCGGCCGGCTGCACCGCTCCCCCGGCGAACCAGACCACCCCGAAGCAGCAGAAGCAGGTCCCGGCCAAGGCCACGGCTGCCGGCAAGACCTTCGTCGCCACGGTCAGGACCACGTGCGGCGACCTCACCTTCGAGCTCGACGGGACGAAGGCGCCGCAGACCGTCGCCTCGTTCATCAACCTGGCCAAGACCGGCTTCTGGGCCCCGAGCCCGTGCCACCGCGTCACGACCGAGGGCATCTACGTCCTCCAGTGCGGTGACCCCACGGGCACCGGTCAGGGCGGCCCGGGCTACACCTTCGGCATCGAGAACGCGCCCAAGGACGGGAAGTACCCCACCGGTGTGCTCGCCATGGCGCGCACCTCCGACCCGAACAGCAACGGCGGCCAGTTCTTCATCACCTACAAGGAAACCCAGTTGCCCACCGACGGCGGTGGCTACACGATCTTCGGGAAGGTGACCAAGGGCCTCGACATCGTCGACAAGATCGCCGCGAACAAGGCCCTGCCCCCCAGCCCGACGGACGGAACCCCCGTCTCCCCGATCAGCATCCTCAGCGTCAGCGTGACGGAGAAGAAGGCATGACCGACATCAAGCAGCCCGAGCCGGACGACACCACCGCCACCGCGACGGAGGAGCAGCCCAGCGAGGCCGCGATCGAACCGGCGGCCGAGAACGCCGACACCGTGGAAACCGTCGAGACGGTCGACGACACCAAGCCGGCCGACACGGCCGACACCGTCGAGACGGTCGACGACACCAAGCCGGCCGACACGGCCGACACCGTCGAGACGGTCGACGACACCGCGCCGGCCGACACGGCCGACGCTTCCACCCCGTCCGAGCCTGCGGCGACGACCGAGACGGCCGAGGCCGTCGCCTCGGTGGAGGCCACCGAGTCCGGCGACACGACCGAGAGCGTCGAGGCTGATGCCGAGGCCGTTCCCGTCGTCGAGCCCGTGGTCGAGCCCGTCGTCGAGACCGTGGTCGAGCCCGTGGTCGAGCCCGAGCCGGTGGCCGTGGCAGAGCCGGAGAGCGCCGAGCCGGCCGGCACCGCCCCGGAGGCAGCGGCCGAGGCGCCCGTCGCCACGCCCGAGGCCAGCGAGTCGGCCGTGGCCGAGCCCGTCGCGATGACGGCAGACGAGCCGGCGGCGGCCGCGGTCGAGACCGCGGAGGCCGCGGCGTCGGTCAGCAGCACCGAGTCCGGTGACGCCGGCGAGACTGCGGCGCCGGCGGAGACCGCGGCACCGGCGGAGGCCACGGAGGCCACGGAGGCCACGGAGGCCGCGGAGGGCGAGGAGGTCGCGGCACCCGCTGCGCCGTCCCCGGGGAGCATCCCCAAGCCCTCGTCGATCCCGACACCGGCGGCACTCGCCAAGGCCGTCCCGCACCCGACGGTCACTCCCGCCGCGCCGGCGCCGATCACGACCGACCACTCGGCCTCGGCGGCCTTCGGACGCGTCGACGAGAACGGCACGGTCTTCGTCCGCACCAAGGACGGCGAGGAGCAGGAGGTCGGCTCCTATCCCGGCGCGAGCGACCAGGAGGCACTGACCTACTTCGCGCGCAAGTACGACGAGCTCTTCGCATCGGCGGTGCTGCTCGAGCAGCGCCTGTCGCAGCCCGAGGTCCCGTCGAAGGACGTCGGTGAGGGCCTCAAGACCCTCGCGGCACAGGTCAAGGACGCGACCGTCGTCGGCGACCTCGACGCCCTCGCCACCAAGCTCGACCAGATCCAGTCCGGCCTCGCCGCCAAGCGCAACGTCGAGCAGCAGCACCGCGCCGAGGCGCGGGTGGCCGCCACGGCCGAGCGCGAGAAGATCGTGGCCGAGGCCGAGTCGATCGCCGGCCAGCCGGAGAACCGGATCCAGTGGAAGACGAGCGGCGCCCGGATGCGTGAGCTGCTCGACGAGTGGAAGGCGCACCAGCGCTCCGCCACCCGCCTCGACCGCGAGACGGAGTCGAACCTGTGGCAGCGTTTCAGCAGCGCCCGCAACGGCTTCGACAAGGCACGACGCAGCCACTTCGCCGGGCTCGACGCGCAGCACGCCGACGCCAAGGGTGCCAAGGAGCGGCTCGTCGCCGAGGCCGAGAAGCTCGCGACGAGCACCGACTGGGCTGCCACCGCAGGGGCGTTCAAGCGCCTCATGGACGAGTGGCGCCGCGCCGGTCGGGCCAGCAGGTCCGACGACGACAAGCTGTGGGCGCGCTTCAAGGCGGCGCAGGACACCTTCTTCACGGCGAAGGACGAGGTCGTCGCTGCCGAGGAGGAGCAGTACCGCGGCAACCTCACCGTCAAGGAGGCCCTGCTCGTCGAGGCCGAGGCGATCCTGCCCGTGACCGACCTCGAGAAGGCCAAGGGCCAGCTGCGCGTCATCCAGGACAAGTGGGATGCCGCCGGCAAGGTCCCGCGGTCCGACATGGAGCGCGTCGAGAAGGCCATGCGCCGCGTCGAGCAGACCGTGCGGGACGCCGAGGACCGCAAGTGGAAGTCGAGCAACCCCGAGGTCGCGGCCCGTGCCCGGGCCATGGTCGACCAGCTCGAGCGTGCCGTCGCGGACCTGCAGGACGACCTCGCCAAGGCCGAGGCGTCCGGCAGCGCGAGCAAGATCAAGAAGGCCCGCGAGGCGCTCGACGCGCGTCAGGTCTGGCTCGACCAGGCCCGCGCCGGCGTCGCCGAGTTCGGCGGCTGACGACCAGCCCCACCCACGAAAGGGCCCACCCGACAAGCGATCTCGTCGGGTGGGCCCTTTTGCGTGCCGCGTGCTGCGGTGTCCAGAGGCCGACGGCTACATCGTCGACTTGCCACCGTTGACACGGTAGACGTCGAAGACCCCGTCGATCTTGCGGACCGCCTGCATGACGTGGTCGAGGTGCGCCGGGTCACCCATCTCGAAGGTGAAGCGGGAGATGGCCACCCGGTCGCGCGACGTCTGGACCGATGCCGACAGGATGTTGACGTGCTGGTCCGACAGGACGCGGGTCACGTCGCTGAGGAGGCGATTGCGGTCGAGAGCCTCGACCTGCAGCTGCACGAGGAAGACGCTGGCGGAGCTCGGCGCCCACTCGACGTCGATGAGCCGCTCCGGGTTGGCCGTCAGCTGGTCGGCGTTGGTGCAGTCGACGCGGTGCACCGAGACGCCGTTGCCGCGCGTCACGAAACCGATGATCGGGTCGCCCGGCACCGGGGTGCAGCACTTGGCGAGCTTGACCCACACGTCCGCCGTGCCGACGACGACGACACCGGGGTCGCCCGGCTTGCGCCGGCTTGCGGCCCGCGTCGGGACCGTGGCCTCGGCGAGGTCCTCGGTGGCGCCGTCGACGCCACCCATCGACGCGACGACCTTGCCGACGACGTGCTGCGCGGAGACGTGCCCCTCGCCCACCGCGGCGTACAGCGCCTCGATGTCCTGGTAGCGCAGGTCGGTCGCGACGGCGGTCATCGACTCGTGGCTCATGAGCCGCTGGAGCGGGAGGTTCTGCTTGCGCAGCGCCTTGGCGATCGAGTCCTTGCCGGCCTCGATGGCCTCCTCGCGGCGCTCCTTGGAGAACCACTGCTTGATCTTGTTGCGGGCCCGGGGACTCTTGACGAACTGGAGCCAGTCGCGCGACGGGCCGGCGCCGTCGGCCTTGGACGTCAGCACCTCGACGACGTCGCCGTTCTCGAGGGTCGACTCGAGGGGCACGAGGCGCCCGTTGACGCGCGCGCCGATGCAGTGGTGCCCGACCTCGGTGTGGACGGCATACGCGAAGTCGACGGGCGTGCCGCCCATCGGCAGCGCGACGACCGAGCCCTTCGGGGTGAAGACGTAGACCTCGCTGCTGCCCATCTCGAAGCGCAGCGAGTCGAGGAACTCGCCCGGGTCCTCGGTCTCGCGTTGCCAGTCGAGCAGCTGGCGCAGCCAAGCCATGTCGTTCTGCGGCGTGATCTCGCCGGGACGGGCGGGGCCGCCGCCGTTGCTCTGGTCCTTGTACTTCCAGTGCGCGGCGACGCCGTACTCGGCGCGGCGGTGCATCGTGTGCGTGCGGATCTGGATCTCGACCGGCTTGCCCTGGGGTCCGATGACCGTCGTGTGCAGCGACTGGTACATGTTGAACTTCGGCATCGCGATGTAGTCCTTGAACCGGCCCGGGACCGGGTTCCACCGCGAGTGAAGGGCGCCCAGCGCCGCGTAGCAGTCGCGCACCGTGTCGACGAGGACGCGGACGGCGACGAGGTCGTAGATCTCCTCGAAGTCGCGGCCCCGCACGATCATCTTCTGGTACACGGAGTAGTAGTGCTTGGGCCGGCCGGTGACGACGGCCTTGATCTTGGCGGCCGTGAGGTCCTCGGTGACCTGGGTGCGCACCCCGGCGAGGTACTCCTCGCGGGCCGGCGCGCGCTCGGCGACGAGACGCACGATCTCGTCGTAGACCTTGGGGTAGAGCGTCGCGAACGAGAGGTCCTCGAGCTCCCACTTGATGGTGTTCATGCCGAGGCGGTGCGCGAGCGGGGCGTAGATCTCGAGCGTCTCGTTGGCCTTGCGCTTGGCCGACTCGGGGCTGACGTAGCGCCACGTGCGGGCGTTGTGCAGCCGGTCGGCGAGCTTGATGACGAGGACCCGGATGTCGCGCGCCATCGCGATGACCATCTTGCGGACGGTCTCGGCCTGCGCGGCCTCGCCGTAGGTGACCTTGTCGAGCTTGGTGACGCCGTCGACGAGCATGGCGATCTCGTCACCGAAGTCGTGGCGCAGCTCGTCGAGGCCGTATGCCGTGTCCTCGACGGTGTCGTGCAGCAGCGCCGCCGCGAGGGTGGGCGGCGTCATGCCGAGCTCGGCGAGGATCGTCGTGACGGCGAGCGGGTGCGTGATGTAGGCGTCGCCGCTCTTGCGCATCTGGCCCTCGTGGGCGCTCTCGGCGACGGCATACGCCCGCTCGATGACCGAGAGGTCGGCCTTCGGGTGGTTCTGGCGCACCGCGGTCATGAGCGGCTCGAGCACGGGGTTGCCCGCCGGCCGGGTGGCCCCGAACCGGGCGAAACGGGCGCGCACCCGCGACGGGGTGGACAGCTCGTTGCGGACGTCCTCGCTCATGCAGAGAGTCTAGGCGGTCCCTCTGTGATCAGACGGTGAGGATGGCGTTGACCGGCCGGCCCGCGAGACGGCTGCGTCCCTCGAGGAAGGCCAGCTCGAGCACGACCTCGATCGCGGCGACCGTGGCGCCGGCCCGCTCGACGAGCTGCGCGCACGCCTCGGCGGTGCCGCCCGTGGCGAGCACGTCGTCGAGGACGAGCACGCGCTGGCCGGGCTCGAAGGCGTCGGTGTGCACCTCGATCTCGGCCGTGCCGTACTCGAGCGCGTAGGACTCCTTGAGGGTCTCCCCCGGAAGCTTGCCGGCCTTGCGCACGGGCACCATGCCGAGGCCGAGCTCGTAGGCCACGGCCGCGCCGAGGATGAAGCCGCGGGCCTCGATGCCGACGACGACGTCGACCTGACCGGCATACCGCTGCGCGATGTCGCGGACGAGCTCGCCGAGGGCGGCACCGTCGGCGATGAGCGGGGTGAAGTCCTTGAAGAGGACCCCGGGCTTGGGGAAGTCCGGGATGTCACGCAGCTTGCTCGCGACGAGGTCACTGATCTGGCTCACGCCGTCTCCTGAGGTGGTCGAACGGGCGGTGCACGAACCGCGTGCGGAGGCGGGGCCGCGGATGCGGCCCCGCCGTCAGCGTCGCGACTTCGGCGCGCGCTTGGGCTGGTTGCGCGGTCCGGCCTGGGCGTACTTGTGCACGGGACGCGGTGCGCCCTCGACCGCGGAGTCGGCGCCGTCGTCGGCAGCAGCACCGGTGGCGTCCGCGCCGACGTAGGCCGGCTCACCGCCGAGCTGTGCTGCGGAGGCAGCCTGCTTGGCACCATGGCGCGCGACGTACTTGTCGAGCTCACGGACGGCGGGCTCGTTGCGACGCAGGTCGACGAGCAGCGGGGTCGCGATGAAGATCGACGAGTAGGCGCCGACCGCGATGCCGATGAAGAGGGCGAGCGACAGGTCGAGCAGCGTGCCCGGGCCGAGCAGCGTGAAGCCGACGAAGAGCACGGCCGCGATCGGCAGCAGCGCGACGACGGTCGTGTTGATCGAGCGGACGAGCGTCTGGTTGACCGCGAGGTTGGCCGCCGCGGAGTACGTCATGCGCTTGGTCCGGAACGCGTCCGCGGTGTTCTCGCGCACCTTGTCGAAGACGACGACGGTGTCGTAGAGCGAGTACCCGAGGATCGTGAGGAACCCGATCATCGACGAGGGCGTGATCTCGAAGCCGAAGAGCGCGTAGATGCCGACGGTGATGACGAGGTCGTGCAGCAGGGCCACGAGACCGGACACGGCCATCTTCCACGTGCGGAAGTAGAGCGCCATGACCGCCGTCACGATGACGAGGAAGACGATGAGTCCCCGGATCGCCTGCTGGCTGACCGACTGCCCCCAGCTCGGACCGATGAGCGACGCGCTGACCGCGCCCTTGTCGACGCCGAACTGCTGGGCGAGTGCGGTGCTGGCCTCGTCGGTGCGGTCGGCCGCAGCCTCGGACTGCACGCGGACGGTGTCCTGGCCGACGATCGTCGTGACGACGTTGCCCTCGATGCCGGCGCTGGCGATGGCGCTCTGGGCCTTCTCCTCGTAGCCCTGGCTGTTGGACACGCCCTGGACGCGGAACTCCGACCCACCGCTGAACTCGATGCCGAAGTTCAGGCCCTTGACGAAGATGCCGACGAGTGCGAGGACGATGAGCACCGCCGAGATGGCGTACCACGTCTTCTGGCGCTTGATGAACTCGATCGAGCGCTTGCCGGTGTAGAGGTCGTTGCCGACCTGGGCGAAGTTGATCATGCCTGGGCCTTCCCATCGGCGACGCGGGCCGAGCCCACGGTGGCGGGCGGGCGCTGGACGCCGGGTGCCCCGAACTGGCCGCGGCCGCGGTAGCGGACCGCCTCCTTGGCGCCGAGGCGCTCAGGGTCGAGACCCGACCACTTGTGGCCGCCGCCGAAGAACTTCGTGCGGGCCAGCAGCTGCACCGTGGGGTGCGTGAAGAGGATGACGACGAGCAGGTCGATGAGCGTCGTCAGTCCGAGCGTGAACGCGAAGCCTCGGACGTTGCTCGAGGCGAGGAAGTAGAGCACCCCGGCCGCGATGAAGTTGACGCCGTCGGCCGCGATGATCGTGCGGCGGGCGCGCTTCCACCCGGTCTCGACGGCAGCCACGAGCGGGCGACCGTCACGCACCTCGTCGCGGATGCGCTCGAAGTAGACGATGAAGCTGTCGGCCGTGACACCGATGGCCACGATGAGACCCGTCACCCCGGCCATCGTCAGGCGGAAGCCGTGCGTCGTACCGAGGACCGTCACCGCGAGGTAGGTGATGACGGAGGCCACGACGAGCGAGGCGACCGTGACGAGGCCGAGCGCGCGGTACTGGAGCAGCGAGTAGATGACGACGAGCAGCAGACCGATGAAGCCGGCCAGCAGGCCGATGCGCAGCTGCTCCTCACCGAGCTGGGGCGTGATGTTGTCCTGCGTCTGCAGGGCAAATGAGATCGGGAGGGCACCGAACTTCAGCTGCTCGGCGAGCTGCTTGGCCGAGTCGATGGTGAACGAGCCGGTGATCGAGGCCCGACCGTCGGTGATGACGGCGCGGGCCTGCGGTGCCGTGATGACGGCCTTGTCGAGCACGACTGCGAACTGGTCGAGCGGCGGCTGGGACTGCAGGCCGTAGAGGCGCTTGGTCACGGCCGCGAACTTGGCCTTGCCGGCGTCCTTGAAGGACAGTGCGACCTCGACGATGGAGGTCGGCTGGCCGTTCGGGCCGGGCTGGTAGCCGCTCGTGGCGTCGGCGATCTCGCTGCCGTCGATCTCGCTCGGGCCGAGGACGTACTTGGTGACACGGTCCTCGCCGCACGTGGCGATGGGCTGGGCTGGGTCGTCCTGGATCTTGTCGACCGCCCCGGGAGCCGAGCAGTCGAGCGCGGTGTACTCCTTGGCGACCTTCGTCGCAGCTGCGTCGGCCTTGGCCTTGTCCCAGCCGAGCCCGACGAGGCCGGTGCTCACCTGCGTCTTGATGGCGGCCTCGGTCTGCGCGGCCGTCGGCGCGGGGGCCTCGGTGGCGGCAGGTGCCGGCGTCGTCGCCGTGCCCGACGGCGTGGCCGACGGCGTCGGGGTCACCGGGGTCGTGGCGGCGCGCAGCGCGTCGGGGACGACGCCGTTCTGGGCGGTCGCGGACGTCGAGGGCGTCGCAGTGCCCGTGGCCTTCGGCGTGCCCGTGCCGGTCGCGGTGCCGGAAGGCGTCGCCGTGCCGGTGGACGTCCCGGTCGGCGTGCCGCTCGGGTTGGCCTGGCTGGCGTTGGGGTCGAGCGCCTGCACGTAGACGGCGCGGAAGCGCAGCTGAGAGGGCTTCTTCAGCGCGTCGAGCTGCTCGGCCGTCGGCTGGCCGGGGATCGCCACGACGATGCTGCGGCCGCCCTGCGTGGTGATCTCGGCCTCGGAGACGCCGTTGGCGTCGATGCGCTGGCGGATGATGTCGACCGCGCGGTTGACCTGGCCCTCGCTGATGGTCTCGGTGCCGTTGAGCTGGGGCTGGAGCACGAGCTCCGTGCCGCCCTCGAGGTCGAGCCCGAGGCGAGGGTTCATCGACCCGTCGGCCCACTTCGTCAGGCCGGCGGCGAGACCGCCGAGGGCGAGGATGATGACGACGAGCGCCAGGAGGCTCCGTCTCGCCGACTTCTTGGTGGAGCTGCGTGCCACGAAACCCTCACTGACCGTTCTGGTGGGAACCCGGGTTCGCACCCGGCGCGTCGTCGACGGGGGCGTCGTGGGCGGCCGAACCAGCGGCTGCCGCGTCGGCGGCAGCCACGTCGGCCTGCTTCATCGCCAGGGCTCGCCGGTCGAACCGGACGGTCGTGCCCTCGGCGATCTCGAGCCACGCGCTGCTGTCGTCGAGGTGCTTGATCGTGCCGTAGATGCCCGACGAGGTGACGACCGAGTCTCCGACCTCGAGCGACGAGCTGAAGTTGCGCATCTGCTTCATCCGCTTGTTCTGGGAAAAGAACAGCCAGCCCAGCAGCAGCAGGGGCAGGGCGAAAATCAGCAACGAGAGGGCCCCGTTGTTGTTCATGTCAGCTCAGTCCTTCGTGTCTTCGTCCGGTCAGCGCGCAGGCGCGCCACGACCCGTTGATCGGGTCGGCTGTCGCGTCAACGACCGGGAGCACCGGATGGTGCCGCGGCAGCGGCGATGGTGCCCGCAGGAGTCTACGTGCGCCGGTGCCGTTTGTCAGACCAAGACGGAACGGTCCCGCAGCGTGCGCGGGTCACGTTTTGGTCGCGCTCGGTGCGGGACGCGCGACCACGCCGGGCCCGGCCTCAGGCGTCGAATCGCGCGCCGCCGGCCTCGTCGATGGGCAGGGTGGCGGTCCAGAGGGCCTGCGAGTCGTGCGGTGGGGTCAGGCCCAGGTGCTCCCAAGCGAGGCTCGAGGCGGCCCGGCCACGGGGGGTGCGGACCATGAAGCCCTCGCGCACGAGGTAGGGCTCGGCGACCGTCTCGACGGTGTCGGGCTCCTCGCCCACGGCGACGGCGAGGGTCGAAAGGCCTACGGGCCCGCCGTTGAAGCGGCGGCAGAGCGCCTCCAGGACGGCTCGGTCGAGGCGGTCCAGGCCGCGCTCGTCGACGTCGAACAGCTCGAGCGCCTGACGCGACGCGGAGTGGGTGACGCGGTCCTCGCCGTGCACCTGGGCCCAGTCGCGGACCCGGCGCAGCAGGCGGTTGGCGATGCGCGGCGTGCCACGCGACCGCAGGGCGATCTCGCGGATGCCGTCCTCGTCGGCGTCGAGGCCGAGCAGGCGTGCCGACCGGTGCAGGATCGTCACGAGGTCGGCCGCGGCGTAGTAGTCGAGGTGACCCGTGAAGCCGAAGCGGTCGCGCAGCGGCGCGGGCAGCAGCCCGGCACGCGTCGTCGCACCGACGACGGTGAAGGGCGGCAGCTCGAGCGGGATGGCCGTCGCGCCGGGACCCTTGCCGATGATGACGTCGACCCGGAAGTCCTCCATCGCGAGGTAGAGCATCTCCTCGGCCGAGCGCGACATCCGGTGGATCTCGTCGAGGAAGAGCACCTCCCCCTCGGCGAGCGACGAGAGCACCGACGCGAGGTCGCCGGCGTGCTGGATCGCGGGCCCGGACGTGATGCGGATCGGCTGCTCGAGCTCGCCGGCGACGATCATCGCCAGGGTGGTCTTGCCGAGGCCGGGCGGGCCGGAGAGCAGCACGTGGTCGGGCGGCGTGCCACGACGCTTGGCGGCCTTGAGGACGAGCCCCAGCTGGTCGCGGACCCGGGTCTGTCCGGGGAAGTCGTCGAGTCGCTTGGGACGCAGCGCGGCCTCGACCTGTCGCTCGTCGGTGTCGCCGGCCGCGTCGACGATGCGCGCCGTCGCGTCGAAGGAGCCGTCGTCCCAGACGTCCGGCTCGGCCCCGGTGTCGAGCTCCCAGGAGCGGTCGACGCTCATCGGCCGAGCTCCTGCAGGGCGGCCCGCAACAGTGCCGACACCCCGGCGCCGTCGGCCGCGAGGGGAGCGATCTTGTCGAGCGCGTCGTCGGCCTGGCGCACGGTCCACCCGAGTCCGACGAGCGCCTCCCGGACCTGCTCGCGCCACGCCTCGCCGGCGTCGAGGTGGACGTGGTCGCTCTGGCCGGCCGAGCCCGGCAGGGCGCCGAGCTTGTCCTTGAGCTCGAGGACCATCCGCTCAGCGCCCTTCTTGCCGATGCCCGGGACCTTGGTCAGCGCGACGAGGTCGCCCGTGCCCAGCGCGACCCGGACGGCGTCGGGCGAGTGGACCGCGAGCACGGCCAGCGCGAGGCGGGGCCCGACCCCCGAGACGGTCTGGACGGTCTCGAAGACGTGCTTCTCGTCGTCGGTGGCGAAGCCGTAGAGCGTCAGCGAGTCCTCGCGCACGACGAGACTGGTGGCGAGCTCGGTGGGCTGGCCCAGGCGCACGGACGTCGCCGTGGCCGGAGTGGTGTGGACGAGCATGCCGACACCGCCGACGCCGACCACGACCGAGTCGAGGCCGACCTTCAGGACGGTGCCGGAGAGCGAGGCGATCATCGGGGCTGGGCTCCAGGGTGGGGTCGGGCGGTCTGGCCGGTGCGGGTGGGCTGGGTGGTCGCGGCGCGCAGCCGCTGCAGCGGTGGGGCGGCTCCCGGTGGGACCCGGCGGGGTATGCCGCTCCCCCGGTTGCCCGTGCGCGCGAGCACCTCGAGCCGCGCCTCCTCGAGCCGGCTCTGCGTGCCTCCGCGCCACACGTGGCAGATCGCGAGGGCGAGCGCGTCGGCGGCGTCGGCGGGCTTGGGCGGGGTGTCGAGCCCGAGGAGCCGGGTCACCATCGTCGTCACCTGCGCCTTGTCGGCGCGTCCGCTGCCGCTGACCGCAGCCTTGACCTCGGTGGGTGTGTGGAGGGTGACGGGCAGGCCGAGCCGCTCGGCCATGATCATGACGATCCCGGTCACCTGAGCGGTGCCCATCACGGTGGAGACGTTGGTGTCGGCGAAGACGCGCTCGATGGCCACGGCCTCGGGACGGTGCCGCGCGAACCACTGCCGCATCTCGTCCTCGACGGCGACGAGGCGCTTCGGGGTCGGGTCGCCGGACGGCGTGCGGATGACCCCGACCTCGACGAGCGACAGCTTGCGCCCCGGGACTCCGTCGACCACGCCGACGCCGCAGCGGGTGAGCCCGGGGTCGACCGCGAGGACGCGCACGGCATACCTCCCTGGGGCGTGGGGCTCTGGACGATCCGAACAGGTGTTCGGGACAACGCTAACGGGCCTCCCCCGAAAGGACGGGAGGCACGCCGGTCTCGGCGTGCCTCCTCGTCGAACCTCGGGCGCACGAGCCCTCGGCGCGGTCAGTCCTCGTCGTCGTCGAGCTGCGCGAGGACGTCGTCGGGGATGTCGCCGTTGGCGAAGACGTTCTGCACGTCGTCGCTGTCCTCGAGGGCCTCGATGACGCGGATCATCTTCTTGGCGCCGTCGAGGTCGAGCGGGACCTGGAGGTTCGGGACGAACGACGCCTCGGCCGACTCGTAGTCGATGCCGGCATCCTGGATCGCCTTGCGGACCGCGACGAAGTCGGTGGCCTCGGAGATGATCTCCCACGTGTCACCGTTGTCGTTGACCTCCTCGGCACCCGCCTCGAGCACCACTTCGAGGATGTCGTCCTCGGAGCCGGCGTCCTTGAGGACGGTCACGACACCCTTGCGGTTGAAGACGTAGGACACCGAGCCCGGGTCGGCGAGCTGGCCGCCGTTGCGGGTCAGCGCGGTGCGCACCTCGGCGGCAGCCCGGTTGCGGTTGTCGGTGAGGCACTCGATGAGCACGGCGACACCGTTGGGGGCATAGCCCTCGTACATGATCGTCTGCCAGTCGGCCGCGCCCGCCTCGGCACCCGAGGCGCGCTTGACGGCGCGGTCGATGTTGTCGTTGGGCACCGACGTCTTCTTGGCCTTCTGGATGGCGTCGTAGAGCGTCGGGTTGCCGGTGGGGTCGGCGCCACCCTGACGGGCCGCGACCTCGATGTTCTTGATGAGCTTGGCGAAGAGCTTGCCGCGCTTGGCGTCCTTGGCCGCCTTCTGGTGCTTCGTGGTGGCCCATTTGGAGTGGCCGCTCATGCAGTGTCCTCGCGTTCCGGTGACTGGCGTGCACCCGACTGCTGGAGTCGGTGCTCTCTGACGATCGAGACGAACTCGGCGTGGATCCGGCGGTCTGCCCCCACCTCGGGGTGGAAGGACGTGGCCATGAGGTTGCCCTGCCGGACCGCGACGATCCTACCGGCGGCCGGGCCCTCGCTGACGCGGGCGAGGACCTCGACGCCCGGACCTGCCTGCTCGACCCATGGGGCGCGGATGAAGACGGCGTGCACCGTGCCGGTCGTCGAGGGGTCGCCCCAGGCGTAGTCGAGGTCCTGCTCGAAGGACTCGACCTGACGGCCGAAGGCGTTGCGCCGCACCGTGATGTCGAGACCCCCGAGCGTCTGCTGGTCGGGACGCGCGTCGGCGATGCGGTCGGCGAGCATGATCATCCCGGCGCACGAGCCGTAGGCGGGCATGCCCTCGGCGATGCGCCGCAGCAGGGGCTCCCGCAGGTCGAAGGCGCGGACGAGCTTGTCCATGACCGTCGACTCGCCACCGGGGATGACGAGGCCGTCGATGGCCTCGACCTCGGCCGGACGCCGGACCGTGACGCCCTCGGCGCCGAGCGCGGTGAGGGCTGCGAGGTGCTCGCGGACATCGCCCTGGACGGCGAGGACGCCGATGCGCGGCACGCCGACGCCTTCGGCGCGACGGTCGGCGCCAGGGTCCACGGCGGGGTCCGCGGCGGGGTCGGCGGTCGTGCCGGGGAACGTGCTGATGGTGCTCACCGGGTCAGCGTAGAGCGCTCGTCGTGACGGACGCGCCACGGGTCGGGCTGCGAGAACCGTCTCGGATGCCAGACGTCCGCGGAGGCGGCCCTGACATCGGCACGATGCCACCGGATACGTTGCGGCCATGACGACGGTGCACACCCACGACGACCTGACCGCCCGCGCCGAGCAGGCCGATGCCGCCTCCCCGCTCCGGGGCACCCGCGACCTGTTCACCCTCCCCGACGACGTCATCTACCTCGACGGCAACTCGCTCGGCGCCCTGCCGAGCGCGGTTCCGGCCGTCATCGACGACGTCATGCACCGCCAGTGGGGCGAGCGCTTGATCCGATCGTGGAACGAGGCCGACTGGTGGGGCGCGCAGACCCGCGTCGGCGACCTCGTCGGCCGTCTCGTCGGTGCTGCTCCCGGGCAGGTGGTCGTGACCGACTCGACGTCGGTCAACCTCTTCAAGGCGGTCATCGGCGCCGGACGGCTGCGGCCCGGCCGCCGCGTCGTCATCACCGACCCCGACTCCTTCCCCACCGACCTCTACATGACCGAGTCCGCGGCCGAGCTGGCCGGCCTCGAGGTGCGCCGGGTCCACCCGCGCGACGCCGTGGCCGCCATCGCCGAGATCGGTGACGCCCTCGCGCTCGCCTCCTACTCGAGCGTCGACTACCGCACGGGCGAGCTCTGGGACCTGCGCGCGATGACCGAGGCCGCCCACGCCGTCGGCGCCCTCGCCTGCTGGGACCTCTGCCACTCGGCCGGCGTGATCGCGGTCGAGCTCGACGAGGGCGGCGCCGACCTCGCGGTCGGGTGCGGCTACAAGTACCTCAACGGCGGCCCCGGCGCCCCCGCCTTCCTCTACGTCGCGACCCGCCACCAGGACGACTTCGACCAGCCCCTCACCGGCTGGCAGGGACACGCCCACCCCTTCGAGATGCGTCCGGACTACGAGCCCGCGCCCGGCATCACCCGGGCCAGGGTCGGGACCCCGCCCCTGCTCTCGGTGCTCGCCCTCGAGGCCGCGCTCACGGCCTACGACGGCCTCTCTCCCGCCGACGTGCGCGCGGCGTCGCTCTCCGTGACCGGCACCTTCATCGACGCCCTCGACGCGCTCGGGATCGACCTCCCGCTGGCGACGCCGCGCGAGCCGGAGCGCCGCGGGTCCCAGGTGTCCCTGCGCCACCCCCAGGCGTTCGCCGTCGTGCAGGCCCTCATCGCCCGTGGTGTCATCGGGGACTTCCGCGAGCCCGACATCATCCGGCTCGGCTTCGCGCCGCTCTACGTCACCCACGTGGACGCGGTGCAGGCCGCGGTCCACGTCAAGGAGGTCCTCGACGGGCGCGAGTTCGAGCGTCCCGAGTTCGCCGAGCGCGGCGCCGTCACCTGACGCATCGCCGGGTCAATGGTGCTGCGCCCGTCATCGCGTGGGCCGGCGTCGACGGGCGTCCGTCAGCACGTCGACGTTGTCGCTCCACTGCTCGGCGGAGCCCACTCCTCGGGGCAGTGCCCGCACGGCCGGATCGGTGACGCTGGCCTCGAGGACCTCGACCACCGCGCCACGCACGCCGCGGTAGGGCCGGTCCCAGAACGGCTCGACGGGGTCGGCGACGGTGGGCAGCCCGACCTCGCCCTGGACCACGGCCAGCACCCGCAGCGCCTCGACGAGACCGTCCTCCCGCTGCCGCCAGTCGGGCGATGCCACCGCCCGTTCGAGCGGCTCGAGGGTGACCGCGGACCGGGGCAGCCGGGCGAAGCTCGTGCCGAGCCACTTGGCGTAGGGCGGCCAGCGCCGCTCGAGCAGGTGGCCCAGGTGCATCGCGATCCCGGCCAGCCGCGCCGCGACGACACGCGAGCCGAGGTCGTCGCCGCGCTCCCCCGTCCGGCCGACGAAGGGCAGCTCCTGCCCGAGCCGGACCCAGTCGGTCGCGACGACGTGGCGCCAGACGTCGTCGGGACACCACGCGAGGCGCTGGCGTATGCCGGCCAGCTCGCCCACGTCGTCGACGAAGACCGCTCCGCCGGTGACCTCGAGGACGGCCTGGCCCGTCAGGGAGAGCCAGTCGGCCACCGTCAGGTCGCGGGTGGGGTCGACGCCGAGGCGCGAGACGGCGAGGTCGCGGGCCGTCTCGACCTGCACCCGATGGCGCACAGCCGGGTCCCACGTCGTCGCGAACCGGGTGGGGTGGCCGGCGAACGACGCAGGCAGCTGCTCGGCGAGGTGGTCGTCGACGGCCATGACGACGTCGTCCGGGACGAGGAGGTTGAGCCTCAGGCCCCAGTCGTGGTCGCGCGACATCGCGTCGTCGAGCCCGAGGACGTCGGACCCGCTCCCGAGACGCGCTGCGGCACAAGGCATCCCGGGCCAGTGGTCACGCACGAGGGGCTCGACGACCCGTTCGAAGTAGGTCCGCGACAGCTCCGCTCCGGTGGCGCTCACGCACCCGATCGTGCCAGCCCCGAGCCCCCGCAACACACCGTGCAGGTCACAACCCAACGGGATCCGACGCCGGTGGGTTGTGACCTTCTCGGTGTGTTCGGGTCTGCGCGACGCGGGTCAGGGTGGCCCGCGGTGCCGGACCGACCGGGGCCCAGGACGGCGTATGCCGCCGCGCCCGGTCGGGCACGGCGGCATACGTCAGCGTGGAGCTGGGAGTGCGGAGGTCACCAACCGCGCTCGGAGAGACGGTGCGGCTGGGCGATCTCGTCGACGTTGATGCCGACCATGGCCTCGCCGAGGCCACGCGAGACCTTGGCGATGACGTCGGGGTCGTCGTGGAAGGTCGTGGCCTTGACGATGGCCTCGGCGCGCTGGGCCGGGTTGCCGGACTTGAAGATGCCCGAGCCGACGAAGACACCCTCGGCGCCGAGCTGCATCATCATCGCGGCGTCGGCAGGCGTCGCGATGCCACCGGCCGTGAAGAGCACGACGGGGAGCTTGCCGGCCTCGGCGACCTCCTTGACGAGCTCGTAGGGAGCCTGGAGCTCCTTCGCCGCGACGTAGAGCTCGTCGGGGCTCATCGAGTGAAGGCGGTTGAGCTCGGCGCGCAGGGTGCGCATGTGCGTCGTCGCGTTGGAGACGTCACCGGTACCGGCCTCACCCTTGGAGCGGATCATCGCCGCGCCCTCGGTGATGCGGCGCAGCGCCTCGCCGAGGTTGGTCGCACCACAGACGAAGGGCACGGTGAACTGCCACTTGTCGATGTGGTTGGCGTAGTCGGCCGGCGTCAGCACCTCGGACTCGTCGATGTAGTCGACGCCGAGGCTCTGGAGCACCTGCGCCTCGACGAAGTGGCCGATGCGCGCCTTGGCCATGACGGGGATCGAGACGGCCTCGATGATGCCGTCGATCATGTCGGGGTCGCTCATGCGCGACACGCCGCCCTGGGCGCGGATGTCGGCGGGGACCCGCTCGAGGGCCATGACGGCGACGGCGCCGGCGTCCTCGGCGATCTTGGCCTGCTCGGCCGTGACGACGTCCATGATGACGCCGCCCTTGAGCATCTCGGCCATGCCGCGCTTCACGCGCGTCGTGCCGGTGTGGCTCGTGCCGCTCTGCTGGTCAGCCGCGGGCGTGCTGCCCGAGGTCGGGGTGGTGCTCACGATGTCCTGCTTTCCCGTGATCTGGGTTCGGTGTGCCTCAAAGCGTAGGCCCCCGCGAGAGGTGCGGACGACGCGGTCCGCGGTCCTGCGCGTGGGGCCGGTCACACGAGGGCGAGGTGCTCCGGCGAGTCGTCGTTGAACTCGATGGTGTGCGGCATCGGGGTGTAGCCCGCGAGGTGGAACATGCGGATGGTCCACTTGCGCCGCACCCGGCGGACGTCGGTGACGGCGTCGTTGTGGAAGCGTCGCGCCAGCTGCACGCGGGTGCAGGCCGAGGAGAGCCGGGCGAGCACGTCCTGCCCCAGGGCCGTCGAGCGCAGCGTGCTGACGGCCTGCGGGGTGAGGGCGAGCTCGAGGGCCTCGGTGAGGTCGTTCTCGGCGAGCTCGCGGGCGTCGCCGTGCTCCGACGGCGCCTCGAGGGACTCCGCCGCGGCGTTGGCCAGGATGAGCGCGGTCGCACCGTCGAGGAGCCCGCTGTTGGCCAGCTCGACGGCCGCCTCGGCCCGGCGAACCAGCCGGGCGTCGAGGGCGGCGAGGGTGCCGCTGAGGCGGACGTGGAGCCGGTCGAGGCGGGCCGCCGTGTAGGAGAGGTACCAGGCGATGACGACGAGGACGAAGAGGATCGCGAAGACCCACGAGAGGACCTCGCTCACCGCGCACCCCCGCGCAGGAAGCGGTTCCAGCGTCCCTGCGGCTCGAGGTGCGCGGCCGCGACGCCCTCGATGACGGTCTCGTAGACGGCGAGGATCTCGTCGGCGACGACCGACCAGTCGAAGAGCCGGGCCCGGTGCTGGCCGGCGGCGGCGAGCTCGGCACGACGCTCGGGTCGTCGCAGCAGGTCGACGAGCGTGCGCGCGAGGTCGTCGGGCTGCTCGTTGGCGAACATCGCGCCGGCCGTGCCGCCGTCGAGCACGCGGGAGAACGCCGAGAGGTCGCTGGCGAGGACGCAGGCGCCGGCACTCATCGCCTCGATGAGGATGATGCCGAAGCTCTCTCCCCCGGTGTTGGGCGCGACGTAGACGTCGACCGACGCGAGCAGCGACGCCTTGTCGTCGTCGGAGACGGAGCCGAGGAACTCGCACGCGGCGACGACCTCGGGGGGCCAGCCCTCGGTGACCTCCTCGGGGTCACCGGGCCCGGCGACGAGGACGCGGAGTCCCGGGACCGAGCGGAGGATCTCGGGCAGGGCAGCCGCGAGCACCGGGAGTCCCTTGCGCGGCTCCCCCATCCGGCCGAGGAAGGCGATCGTCGGCGATGCGGGCGCGCCCATCCACGCCGAGCGCCGCGGGGCGCTCGCGAACCGGTCGACGTAGACGCCGTTGGGGATGACGACCGCATCGCCGCCGACGTGGGTCGTGACCGTCCGGCGGGCGTCCTCGCTCACGGCGATGCGGCCGGCGATCTTCTCGAGGCTCGGTCGGATGATCGGGTAGGCCGTCTGCATCGTCCGCGACCGCAGCATCGAGGTGTGGAAGGTCGCGACGATGGGTCCCTCGGCCGCCATGAGTGCGAGCACGCTGACACTGGGGGTGACCGGCTCGTGGAGGTGGAGCACGTCGAACTGGCCGGCGTCGAGCCACTTGCCGACCTTGGACGCCGTGACGGGGCCGAAGTTGAGACGGGCGACGGAGCCGTTGTAGCGCACGGCGGTGGCCCGGCCGGCCGACGTGACGTAGTCGGGCAGCTCGGTCTCGCTGTCGGCCGGCGCGAGTACCGACACGTCGTGCCCCTGGCCGATGAGGTGCTCGGCGAGGTCGCGCACGTGGAACTGCACCCCGCCCGGGACGTCGAACGAGTACGGGCAGACGATCCCGATCCTCACGTCGTGCGTCCCGTCGTCGGCTGCGCCGGCTGCGCGGAGGTCATCGCGGAGGTCTGCGCGGCGGCGTCCGAGGACGCCGCAGGGGCGTCGAGGTCGTCGACGAAGACCCGCTGGAGCATGTGCCAGCTCGACGTGTGCTCGCGGATCGCGACGGCGACGTGGTCGGCGCACTGCTGGATGAGGTCGGCCGCCTTGACCGCCGTCGTGCCCTCGACACGGGGCACGAGGCGGTTGCTGAACTCGATGACCGTGCGGTGGCCGCCGAGGCCGGAGCCAGCGGGAGCGGGTTCGTACCAGATCCGGGCCGCGAAGAGCGGTGCACCGGTCATGAGCGACAGGACGGCCGGCCCCTTGGCCATCCGCGCGCGGTGGCCGAGGAGGTCGACCTCGACACCGCCGTTGGTGAGGTCGCGGTCGGCGGCCAGGGCGATGAGCCTCCCGCCGCTCCGTGTCGCGTCGAGCAGCCCGTGGAAGGGGTCGTCCCCGCCGGTGAGCGGGATGATGTCCATGTCGATGCTGCGCCGGAACGCGACGAACTCCTGAAAGACCTCTTCGGGCTTGAGCCGCTCGGCGACGGTCGTCACCGGCATGAGGCTGCCGGCGGACCAGGCCGCGGCGAGGTCGAAGTTGCCGAGGTGGCCGACGAAGACGACCCCGGCGTCGCCGCGCGCGCACAGCTCGCGGATCTCGGCGTCGCCACGGACGACGACCGCCCCGTCGATCTGGGCCCGGGTCAGGGACGGGAGCCGGAACGCCTCGCAGTAGTAGCGCATGTAGGAGCGCATCCCCTGACGCACCAGGGAGTCGAGGTCGGCGTCGGACAGCTCGGGCCGCACCCGACGGTAGTTCGACCGCAGCCGGTCGATGCCCTTCCCACCGCGCCGGACGGAGATGGCGGCCACCCGGTCGAAGAGGGCGTATGCCGCGCGCTCCGGGAGGGCGCGGACGACGGACCACCCGAGCTTGAAGCCGAGCACGCTGACGGTGTCGGTGGCGCGGCGTGCGAGGTCGCTCACGCGCCCACCTCGCCGGAGGCGAGGGCCTGCCGACGCACCGTCAGCATCCGCTGGAGGACGGTGACGAGGCTGGCGACGGCGAGCAGGCCCAGGACGACGCCGAGCAGGATCGTCGAGTTGAAGAGGTCGGCGAAGAAGGCCGCGACGAGAACGGCGACGAGCCGGTCGGCGCGTTCGGCGATCCCGACGTTGGCCGTGTAGCCGAGGCCCTCTGCCCGCGCCTTGGCGTAGGACACGACGCTGCCGAGGATGAGGCAGCTGAGCGCGAGGCCGGCCATGAGCTGGTTGTTGCCCTTGCCGGCGTAGAAGAGCACGAGGCCGCCGAAGATCGCGGCGTCGCCGATGCGGTCGAGCGTGGAGTCGAGGTAGGCGCCCCACTTGCTCGAGCGGCCGGACTCGCGGGCCATGATGCCGTCGACGTTGTCGGAGAAGACGAACGCGGTGATGACGAGCACGCCGACCCAGATCTCACCGCGGGGGAAGAACGCCAGTGCCCCGGCGCAGACCCCGAGGGTGCCGACGACCGTCACGACGTCGGGACTGATCCCGAGGCGGAGGAACAGGTGGGCGATCGGACCGAGGATCTTGGTCAGCGACGCGCGCAGGAGTCTGTTGAGCATGGTGGTGACAGCGTACTGACCGGTCGGGCGTGCTCGGGCCCGGCGCACGCACCGTGGCGCGTCCGTGACCTGCGGGCCCGCGCCCGGTGGTCCTCAGTCGGTCGGCCAGGCATCGACGAGGCGCGCGCGGGTGTCCTCGAGCAGGACGGGCAGCGCCTTGGTCTGGCCGACGATGGGCAGGAAGTTCGAGTCGCCGCTCCAGCGCGGCACGACGTGCTGGTGCAGGTGGGCTGCGACCCCGGCGCCGGCCACGGCTCCCTGGTTCATGCCGAGGTTGTAGCCGTGCGGCTCGGAGGCTGCCTGCAGGGCACGCACGGCCTGCTTGGTCAGCGCCGTGAACTCGGCCGTCTCGTCGTCGGTCAGGTCGACGTAGAGGGAGACGTGACGGTAGGGGCAGACGAGGACGTGGCCCGGGTTGTAGGGGAAGAGGTTCATCACCACGTAGCAGTGCTCGCCGCGGTGGACGATGAGGCCCTCCGCGTCCGTCTTGCCCGGAGCGGCGCAGAACGGGCAGCCGTGCCCGGCCTCCGCGGTGGGTCGGTCCCCGAGGATGTACGCCATCCGGTGCGGGGTCCAGAGCCGCTCGAAGCCGTCCTCGACGCGGGCGAAGGCGGTCGCCGGCTCGAGAGTGGGCTCGGGGGCGGGGCTCCCACCCGTGGGCGTCGGGCCACTCCCCTGCGTCGTCATGGTGACTGATCCTAGGACGACGCCCGCGACGCGCGACGACCCGCCTGCCGCGTGTCGATTTCCCCATCGGCCCGAGCTTCGGTTCAATGGAGTCGGCCCTGCGGTGTGTGAGACCGCAGGGCCTTCGTCGTACCCGGGACCTCGACAGGACCCGGACAGGGAACAGCCCTGCGGGTGTGAGAGCCGCAGGGCCGGGATCCTCGGACGCGCAGGTCTCGACGGACTCGTCGGTCGACCGGTGCGACGGAAGGTGAAGGCCCGGGAAGTATGAGTTCCCGGGCCTTCTGTTCGTCCTCGCCGAAGCGATTCGGAAACCGATCCGCCGAAGCGGTTCGGTTCCTCATTTGTAACCCCGCGGACGTCGGCGCGCAAGCCCTTGTCGGCAGTTTCTTCACCGCGACCCGGAGGGGGCGGCGTGTCGCCCTGACACGCCGCCCCCTCGCCCGCGGGAGGGCCTTCAGACCCGTCAGCGGAGCGTCAGGGCGTACACCTCGAAGCGGTCGTCGGCGGGCAGGGTGACGGCCTGGAGCTGCCGGGCGGGGTCGACGGCGACCGCCGTGCCGAAGATCTGGACCGGAGGTCCGTCGACACCCGCACCGCCCTTGATCCGATGGTCCATGGCAATCGCCACCGTGTTGCCGTTGTGCCCGCTGCCCGCGGCCCAGTCGGTCAGGGCGACCGGGACGGACTGGACGCTGCCGTCCGTGTAGGTCAGGCGCAGGGCCGTCCCCACGTCGCCGTTGTGCGTCGACCCGACGAGATGGATCGTGGAGCGGCTGCCGGCCTGCACGAGCAGCGTCTGACCGCGTCCCTCGACGAAGTTCGGCGTCGTACCGGAGGTGACCGGAGCGGCATACGTGGTCCCGTCGTGCACCCACGGGCCCGGGGTTGGCAGCAGGGCGGCGTCGTAGCTCCAGCCGCTGCCGTCGAAGTTGCCCTCGCTCGGTGCGGCGACGGTCGCCGTGCCGTCGTGGTTGCGGGCCGGCGCCAGGTCCACGGCGCATCCCGGTGCGCCGCCGACGCAGTCGAGGGCCTCGCGGACCTGAA
The DNA here is from genome assembly GCF_056403915.1 of Terrabacter sp. P2_E3. Classification (NCBI taxonomy): domain Bacteria; kingdom Bacillati; phylum Actinomycetota; class Actinomycetes; order Micrococcales; family Intrasporangiaceae; genus Terrabacter; species Terrabacter sp. P2_E3. The sequence goes on along the minus strand of NZ_JBFUEN010000001.1, from coordinate 80,208 downwards.
CGGGCACGGTGCGCGTCACGGGATCGACACCCGGTGCCGTGGCGGTGACGACCACCTCGTGGTCCCCCACCCCCAGGCCGGCGGGGAGGCGCAGGGTCACCGGCACCGTCGCGCTCGCGGGGACGCCGTCGCTGTGCAGCACGGCGGCGCCCTCGTCGCCGGAACCCACGTCGGCCGTCCAGCCTGCGGGGGCCGTCACGGACACGTCGACGGGCAGGCTCTTGGGGGCCTGGCCCACGAGGTCGACGGTGAGGCGGGCCTCACGCGCCCCGGTCGGCACGACCACGGGGTTCGGACGAGCGGCCATCGAGAGCGACAGGCGCGGGTCGCGTCCGGCCTGCACGGCCGACGGCGGCACGTCGGCCGGCGTCGTGCCCCACCGGCTCGGGGTCGTGCCCACCGTGTGCGCGATGGACCCACCGTGTCGGATGGCGTCCCAGCCGACCCAGCTCTTCGTGCTCTTCGTCCCGTCGACCGTGAGGCTCTGGACGTAGCGCCGGTCGTCGGAGACACCGGGTGCGGTGATCGTCAGGTGACCGCCCTGTCCGGTGCGCACCGACGTCGGTGAGGCGACGGCGACGTCGACGCGCTCGAACTGGGGCGAGCTGACGACGAAGACGTTCGACCCGCTCATCGTCGGGTAGAGCCCCCAGGACGAGAAGACGTACCACGCCGACATCGTGCCGAGGTCGTCGTTGCCGGTCATGCCGTCGGGGCCGTCGGTGAAGAGGGTGAAGGCCGCCCGCGCCACCGTCGCGATCTTGGCGGGCTGCTGGACCCAGGCGTAGACGTACGGCGCGAGCAGGTCGGGCTCGTTGTTCGGGTTGTAGGTGGGCTTGCTGTAGTAGGCGTAGGTCGCCTCGATCCAGTCGGTGCGTGCGGTGCCGGCCGGGTCGGTGAGCAGCTTCGGGTAGGCGAAGAAGTCGTCGAGGCGCTTCTCGGTCGCCGCCCGACCACCCATGAGGCGGGTCAGGCCGGCCGGGTCCTGCGGGACGAGCCACTGGTACTGGTACGAGCCGCCCTCGTGGAAGGCGTGGGACGCCTCGACGGGGTCGTACGGGTCGAGCCACGTCCCGTCGGCCAGGCGTGGGCGGAACGTCTGCGTCCCGGCGTCCCAGAGGTTGCGGTACCAGCCGCTGCGCTCGGTGAGCATCGCCGTGTCGGCGGTGTGGCCCAGTCCCTTGGCCATCAGCGCGAGTGACGCGTCGGCGGCGGAGTACTCCATCGTCGCCGAGGCCGGGTGGGCGCAGTCGTTGTCCCCGCCGTGCGACACGCAGTCGGTGCCCACGTCCAGACCGAACGGGATGTAGCCGAGCTTCTCGTACCAGTGCTGCCCGGCGCGGCCGTTGGACTGGCTGTCGGCCGGCGGGCGCTCGGTCGCGTTCTGCTTGAGCAGCGCGTACGCCTCCGCCTCGTGGCCGGCGAGGAAGCCCTTGCTCCAGCCCTCGACGAGGAACGGGGTGACGGGGTCGCCGGTCATGATGTTGGTCTCGCTGTTGACGAGCGCCCAACGGGGCAGCCACCCGCCCTCGCGACCGATGGCGAGCACGGACAGGTACGAGTCGCGGGCCACGTCGGGCGCCAGGACCTCGAGCAGCTGGTTCTGCGGGCGGTAGGTGTCCCACAGCGAGAAGTTCTGGCGCGGCGTGTAGCCCTGCGCCACATGGTTCTTCCCGTCCCAGCCGTGATAGCGACCGTCGACGTCGGACGCGAGGTTCGGGTGCATGAGCGAGTGGTAGAGCGCGGTGTAGTAGGCGGTGCGGCGCTCGCTCGTGCCGCCGGTCACGCGCGCCTTGTCGAGCTCGGACTCCCACCGCTGCCCGAGCGCGGCTCGGGTGGCGTCGAAGTCGAACGAGTCACCGGTCTCGCTGGTCAGGTTGGTCCGCGCGCCCTCGGGGCCGGTGTAGCTGAGGGCGACCTTCATCGTCACCGACGTCGTGCCGGTCGGGAAGGTGACCGCGGCGCCGTTGCCGCCGTCCTTCGTCGAGGCGTCCCGGGCGCCCGAGGTCAGCGTCGACCCGCTCCACGTGCCGAACGAGCTGAACGGGCGGTCGAACTCGGCACGGAACCACACGGTGTGCTCGTCCTTGCCCGCGCAGAAGTTGCCGTCGTGGATCCGGCCCTCGACGACCCGGTCACCGACGACGTGCACCTCGGAGTCGAAGACGCGCATGTTGGCCTTGCCGGTGTTGAGCAGGACGTTCGGCTGCTTGTCGGCCGGGAACGTGTAGCGCTGCCAGCCGGTGCGGTCGGTGGCGGTCAGCTCGGCCTGGACTCCGTGGGTCGCCAGACCGACGCGGTAGTAGCCGGGCTCGGCCTCCTCGTCGGCGTGGCTGTAGGTGGACCGGTAGCGGTCCGGGTCCACGCTCGTCACGGAGCCGGTCGTCGGCATCACCGGCAGCTCGCCGACCACCGGGCATCCGACGCCCGACAGGTGGGTCTGGCTGAAGCCGTAGATCGAGCCCTGGGAGTGGTCGTAGCCCCCCTCTCCCCCGGTGTCGGGACTCACCTGCACCATCCCGAACGGGGCGCTGGCCCCCGGGAAGGTGTTGCCGTTGTCCTGGGTGCCGATGAACGGGTTGACCGCGTCGACGAGCCGCTCGGCCGGAGCGGCCGCCGCGGGTGGCGCCCCGGAGGGCAGGACGGGGCCGAGGACGGCGGCGGCGAGGACGGCGGTGCCGAGCGAGCGGAGCACGGTGCGCATGGAGGTTCCTTCACGGGCGACGACGATGTCCTGCCCGAGACTCGTGACGACCGGCGCGACGGTCAACCGGTGGCCGGTGTCCTGTCCGATGGACGTGCGACATCGGACAGAAGCGGACGTATGCCGCCGGGCCGGGGCCCGGTGAGGGGCACCCGGCCCGACGGCATACGTCCGTGGCTCCGGTCGGGGACGGCGCTCAGACCTGTGCGCGGCTCTCGATCGCGGCGAGGATCTCGCTGATGGCGTCGTCGACCGGCACGCCGTTCTTCTGCGAGCCGTCGCGGTAGCGGAACGAGACGGCGCCGGCGGCGCGGTCGTCCTCGCCCGCGATGAGCGTGAAGGGCACCTTCGACTTGCTCGCGTTGCGGATCTTCTTCGGGAAGCGGTCGTCGCTCGCGTCGAGCTCGACGCGGACTCCCTTGCGCTTCAGGCGGTCGAGGACCTCGCCGAGGTAGTCGGCGTAGTCCTCGGCGACCGGCACGCCGAGGGCCTGGACCGGTGCGAGCCAGACCGGGAAGGCGCCGGCGTAGTGCTCGACGAGGACCCCGAGGAAGCGCTCGATCGAGCCGAACTTCGCCGAGTGGATCATGACCGGCTGCTGGCGCGACCCGTCGGCGGCCTGGTACTCGAGGCCGAAGCGCTCGGGCTGGTTGAAGTCGTACTGGATCGTCGACATCTGCCAGGTGCGGCCGATGGCGTCGCGCGCCTGCACCGAGATCTTCGGACCGTAGAAGGCCGCGCCGCCCGGGTCGGGCACGAGCTCGAGACCGGAGGCGGTGGCGACCTCCTCGAGAACCTTGGTCGCCGCCTCCCACTGCTCGTCGGAGCCGATGAACTTCGAGGACTTCTCGCCCTCGGTGTCGCGGGTCGACAGCTCGAGGTAGAAGTCGTCGAGGCCGAAGTCCCCCAGCAGGCCGAGCACGAAGTCGAGCAGGTGCTTGATCTCGGCCGGCGCCTGCTCGGCGGTGACGTAGCTGTGCGAGTCGTCCTGCGTCATGCCCCGCACCCGGGTCAGGCCGTGCACGACGCCGGACTTCTCGTAGCGGTAGACGCCGCCGAACTCGAAGAGGCGCAGCGGCAGCTCGCGGTAGGAACGGCCCCGCGACTGGTAGATGAGGTTGTGCATGGGGCAGCTCATCGCCTTGAGCTGGTACTTCGCGCCCTCGAGCTCCATCGGCGGGAACATCGTGTCGGCGTAGTACGGCAGGTGCCCGGAGGTGTGGAAGAGCGCCTCCTTGCTGATGTGCGGCGTGCCGACGTAGGAGAAGCCCTCCTCGATGTGCCGGCGCCGGACGTAGTCCTCCATCTCACGCTTGATGACGCCGCCCTTGGGGTGGAAGACCACGAGGCCCGAGCCGAGCTCGTCGGGGAAGCTGAAGAGATCCATCTCGGCGCCGATGCGACGGTGGTCGCGGCGCTCGGCCTCGGCGAGGCGGTCGAGGTAGGCCTTGAGCTCGTCCTTGGTCGGCCACGCGGTGCCGTAGACGCGCTGCAGCTGCGGGTTCTTCTCCGAGCCGCGCCAGTAGGCAGCCGCCGAGCGCATCAGCTTGAAGGCGTTGCCGATGAGCTTGGTGCTCGGGATGTGCGGGCCGCGGCACAGGTCACCCCAGGCGCGGGTGCCGTCACGTCGGATGTTGTCGTAGATGGTCAGCTCGCCTGCTCCGACCTCGACCCCGGCGCCCTCGGCCGCCTCGTCGGCGTTGCCGCCCTTGAGTCCGACGAGCTCGCACTTGTAGGGCTCGTCCTTGAGCTCCTCGAGCGCGTCGGCGTCGGTGACGACGCGTCGCTCGAAGGTCTGCCCCTCGTTGATGATCTTCTGCATGGCCTTCTCGAGGGCCTTGAGGTCATCGGGGTGGAACGGGGTCTCGACGTCGAAGTCGTAGTAGAAGCCGTCACGGATGGGCGGGCCGATGCCGAGCTTGGCGTCGGCGTGGAGCGACTGGACGGCCTGGGCGAGCACGTGGGCCGTCGAGTGGCGCAGGACGGCCAGGCCGTCCTCGCTGTCGACCGTGACGGGCTCGACGACGTCGCCGTCGGCGAGGGCGTGGAAGAGGTCGCGCAGCTGACCGTTGACGCGCGCGACGACGACGGCGCGGTCACCCTCGAAGAGCTCACCCGCCGTCGTCTGCTCCGCTACCGCTCGCTCGCTTCCGGCGACGGTGACGGTGATCTGTGCAGACACGGTTGGTGCTCCTCGTTCGAACGGGACCCGCCGGCGGGCGGCGGGTCGTGGGGGCTGCCGCTGCAGGCGGCTCGTGCAAGCGTATCGAGGCTTCGCGGGACCGGGCGACACGGTTTGGTCGTGGGACCACTCGGCTGGCCCGAACTGGCCTCGCGGGACGGCTCCCGAGCGGATACTGGTGAGCCGGGCGGCCGTCTCGGAGCGCGCCCCGGCACAGGAGGGGACGCCCGTGGAGCAGACGACCGACAGCCCGTCACCACCGGCCGAGGCGGCCGAGCCGGCCGAGCCACCCGTGCCGCCGGTGCCGCCGGTGCCCGGGTGGGAGTCGCTCGGGCTCGACCGGGCGACGGCGCTCGCCCTCGCCGAGACGGCCGAGGCGGAGTTCATGATCGCGCTGCACGACGGCGCACCCGCCGAGGCGAAGGCCGCGCTGGGCATGCGGTCCGAACGCCTCGCCGGTGGCGTGGCCGTCGTCATGGCCAACGACCCCACGGGCGGCTACTGGAACAAGGCCCTCGGCTTCGGCGTCACCGAGCCGGTCACGGACTCGCTCGTGGCGCACCTCGTCGACCTCTACGCGTCCGCCGGCGCCCCGGCCCTCTGCCTACAGGTCGCGCCTGCCGCTCTCCCGGCCGACTGGGACGACATCTGCGTGCGCCACGGCATCGTGGGTGGGTCCGTCTGGGCCAAGCTGCTCCGGCCGGCGGCCACGCCGACGACCCCGTCGACGACCGACCTCCGGGTGGGCACGATCGGCCCCGAGGACGCCGAGGCGTACGCCCGCGTCTTCGCCGGCGGCTTCGGGATGCCGCCCGAGCCGCACCTGCTCTCGATGTTCGCCGCCGCCGGGGGCAGCGGGCCGGGGTTCACCGCCTACGGCGCCTGGGACGGGGATGAGCTGGTGGCCGCCGCGAACCTGCACGTCGCGGGACCCGCGGCTGCCTTCTGCGGGGCGGCGACGCTTTCCGAGGCGCGCGGCCGTGGTGCCCAGTCGGCCTTCATGCAGCTGCGGGTCGAGGCGGCTCGCGCGGCCGGCTGCACGTGGATGAGCGCGGAGACGTGGCAGGAGCTCGAGGGAGCCCACAACCCGTCGCTCCACAACATGCTGCGCTCTGGCTTCGTCGAGGTCTACGACCGCCGCAACTGGGTCTGGCGGCCGGGGGCCTAGATGACCACGTCCGTCACCGTGACGCTGGCGTCGCCCGCTGCCCACCAGGACGTCATCGAGCTCGTCGGCGCTCGGCTGCAGCACCTGACGAGGGCCGAGGTGACCTGGCCGTTCGAGTCGCCCGAGGTGTTCACCCATCTCGTCGTGGCCGTCGCGAGGGACGACGACGAGCACCTGCTCGGTGTGGGCCTGTCGCTCCGGCCCACGTTCGCACCGCCGGACAGGTCGATGCTCCGGGTCGTCGTCCCCCGTGACCACGAGGGCCACGGTGTGGGAAGCGCCCTGCGCCGGTTCCTGCTCCCCCACGTCCCGGACACGACCCGACGGCTCGGCGGAGGGGTCTACGACGACGAGCCGAGGTCGCTCGAGATCGTCCGCCACTGGGGTTTCGGCGTCGAGGAGCACGCCATCGACTCGGCCCTCGACCTCGTCGAGCACCCGCCCGAGGCCCCCGTCGTGCCGGCAGGGGTCGACCTCGAGGAGGTCCCTGACCTCGAGTTCGACGACGAGGGCGCGGTCGAGGCCATGCTCCGGGCGAGCCAGACCAACCCCGAGGCGGCGGTCGGCTTCGTCATGACGCTCGAGAAGTTCCGCACGATGACGACGAACGGCGACATCCCGATCTGCGTCGTCGCGCGCGTCGACGGTACCCCCGCCGGGATCTCCTACGGGACGGTCAGCGCAGGCGAGCTCTTCATCGCCTACAGCGGCATCGACCCCACGTTCCGGGGTCGCGGCCTCATGCGCCTCGTCAAGCAGCAGGCGCACGTGGCCGCGACCGGGGCAGGCGCGACGAAGGCCCGGACGAACAACGAGGAGCACAACGCCGGGATCCGCCGGATCAACGCCGAGCTGGGCTACGTCGTGCAGAGCGGGGTGTACCGACTCGTCCAGGACCTCGCCGCCGACGCCTCACGGTGCGCGGCGCCGTGAGCTGCGCCGTCGCCGGTCACCAGGTGTTCTCGACGATGGCGTGCTCGATCTCGCCCTTGGCGTGCTCGAGGACCGAGAGCGTGCGCGACGCCTCGAACGCCGTGCGCAGTCGCACCGACGACGGCAGCCGCACCGGCTTGCGGAACCACACGCGGCTCGTGAGCCCGGCCTCCGGCAGTCGCGGTCCGAGTGCGGCGAGCACCCTGGCGTAGGAGTACATCCCGTGGGCGATGGCGCTCGGGAAACCGAGCGGCTTGGCCGTCAGCGCGTGCACGTGGATGGGGTTCCAGTCACCCGACACGGCGGCATACGCCCGTCCCGTGCCCTCGCCCAAGCGCCACAGCGGCCCCGTCGTGACGGCAGCGAGCGGGTCGGTCGACGGTGGTTCGGACGGCTCGGCGTCGGGGTGCTCGGCCCCGCGTGAGAGGTAGGTGCTCACACCGCGCCACACGACCTCGCCCCGCACCCCGACCTCGGACACGAGGTCGACCTGCCGGCCGCGGCGGTGAGGTCGGAGGTCCTGCGCCCAGACCGAGACGTCCAGCGGCTCGTCGAGCTGGACGGGTCGCAGTGCCTCGATGCGGTTCTCGACGTGGACGGCACCGAGCAGCGGCAGGGGGAAGCGGTCGCCGCTCATGACCGCCATCTGGAGCGGGAACGCGACGAGGTGCGGGTAGGTGGGCGGCAACGTGCCGGACACCGGGAAACGGCACACGTGGGCGTAGGCGACGAGGTCGTCGACGTCGACGCGTATGCCGGCCCGTGACCAGCGGACGTCGGGCAGCGTGTCGCTCGCGTTGCCCCTGCGGAGCGCGGCCGTGGCGTAGATGCGGCGCAGGTCGGGCGCCGCGTCGAGGGTGATCTCCTTGGTCATGGGGCGCTCACGCCCCGAGCAGGCTCTGGCCGCAGACGCGGACCACCTGCCCCGTGACGGCGGCGGACCCGGGCTGGGCGAACCAGGCGATGGTCTCGGCGACGTCCTTCGGGTGCCCTCCCTGCTGGAGGGAGTTCATCCGGCGCCCGATCTCCCTCGTGGCGAAAGGGATCCGTGCCGTCATCTCCGTCTCGATGAAGCCGGGCGCGACGGCGTTGACCGTGATCCCGCGGCCCGCGACCTGGCGCGAGAGCGCGGTGACGAGGCCGATGACACCGGCCTTGCTCGCGCCGTAGTTCGTCTGGCCGCGGTTGCCGGCGATGCCCGCGATCGAGGCGACGCAGACGATGCGGCCGCCGTCGGCGAGTCCGCCCTCGCCCAGGATCGCGTCGTTCATCCGCAGGACCGAGCGGAGGTTGACCTCCATGACGCTGCGCCAGCGGTCGTCGTCCATGTTGACGAAGAGCTTGTCGCGCGTGATGCCGGCGTTGTGCACGACGACGTCGAGGCCGCCGTGCCGCGTCGTGGCGTGCTCGACGATGCGGGAGCCCGCATCGTCCGCCGTGACGTCGAGCTGGAGCGCCGTGCCCCTGACTTCGTTGGCCACCTTGGCCAGCGCATCCCCGGCCGACGGGACGTCGACGGCGACGACCGTCGCGCCGTCACGGGCCAGCACGCGGGCGATCTCGGCACCGATGCCTCGTGCGGCGCCGGTCACGACGGCCACCTTGCCGTCGAGCGGTCGCAGCGCGTCGACGTCGCCGCTCGTGGACTCGTCGACCCGGACCACCTGGCCGTCGACGTAGGCCGAGCGTCCGGACAGGAAGAACTCGACGGCGGATCTCACGCCGTCGCGTGCATCCCCCTGCGCGAGAACGAGGTTCGCCGTCGCTCCCGAACGCAGCTCCTTGCCGATGGAGCGCACGGCGCCCTCGAGGGCACGTTGGGTCGTCACCTCGGCGACGTCCGTCAGCGTCGCCGGGTCCGTGCCGATGACCACGACGCGACCGTTGCGCCTGAGCGCCTTGACCGCGGGGGCGCCGAGCAGGCGCAGCTGGTCGAGCTCGGCCGGGTCGGTGGCGGCGCTGAGGTCGAGCACCACGGCCCCGACCTTGTCGCCCGAGTCGGGCAGCGTGGACACCGCGCCCACCCCCTCACCCCCGAGCCAGGCGGCGATGCCGTCGGCGAACCGCCCGCCGCCCGCGACGAGCACCGGTCCCTCGCAGAGCGGCATACCGGGCTCGTAGCGGCGCAGCCGGGTCGGCTGTGGCACGCCGACCCTTCGGGCCACGGGCGAGCTGACGATGGTCGTGAAGAGGTCGGTCATGCTCATGCCTCCAGGATCGCGACGACGCCCTGCCCACCGGCAGCGCAGATGGAGATGAGACCTCGGCCTCCGCCGGCCTCCTTGAGCTGCTTCGCGAGCGAGGCCACGATGCGACCGCCCGTCGCGGCGAAGGGGTGGCCCGCGGCGAGCGAGGACCCGTTGACGTTGAGCCTGCCGCGGTCGATGGAGCCGAGCGGCGCGTCGAGGCCGAGGCGCTCCCGACAGAAGTCGGGGTCCTCCCAGGCCTTGAGCGTCGTGAGCACCGTCGCGGCGAACGCCTCGTGGATCTCGTAGAAGTCGAAGTCCTGCAGGGACAGGCCGTTGCGGGCGAGCAGGCGAGGGACGGCGTACGCCGGGGCCATGAGCAGGCCCTCGTCGCCGTGGACGTAGTCGACGGCCGCCGTCTCGGCGTCGACGAACCAGGCGAGTGGGGTCAGCCGGTGCTCGGCGGCCCACTCCTCGCTCGCGAGGAGCACTGCAGAGGCGCCGTCGGTCAGGGGGGTCGAGTTGCCGGCGGTCATCGTCGCGCCGTCGCCCTTGCCGAAGACCGGCTTGAGGGTCGACAGCTTCTCGACCGTGGAGTCGGCGCGGAGGTTCGTGTCGCGCGAGACGCCGAGGTAGGGCGTGACGAGGTCGTCGAAGAAGCCCCGCTCGTAGGCGGCGGCGAGGTGCCGGTGGCTGGCGGCCGCGAGCTCGTCCTGAGCCTCACGGGTGATGCCCCACTGCGCGGCGGTCAGCGCCATGTGCTCACCCATCGAGAGCCCGGTGCGCGGCTCGACGTTCTCGGGGATGGCCGGCACGAGGTGACCCGGACGCAGGCCCGTGAGCGCCTTCGCGCGCTCCCCGGCGGACCGCCCGCGGTTGACGGCGAGGAGCGTCTGCCGCAGGCCCTCGCTCACGGCGATGGGGGCGTCGCTGGCGCTGTCGACGCCACCGGCGATGCCGGCGTCGACCTGTCCGAGCGCGATCTTGTTGGCGACGAGGACGGCCGCCTCGAGCCCGGTGCCGCAGGCCTGCTGGACGTCGTAGGCCGGGGTGGCGGGGTCGAGGCGGGTGCCGAGCACGGTCTCACGGGTGAGGTTGAAGTCGCGGCTGTGCTTGAGGACCGCGCCGGCCACGACCTCGCCGAGCCGCTCCCCCGCGAGCCCGAAGCGGGCCACGAGTCCGTCGACGGTCGCGGTCAGCATGTCCTGGTTGGACGCCTTGGCGTAGGGGCCGTTGGACCGGGCGAAGGGGATGCGGTTGCCCCCGAGGACCGCGACTCGACGCGGCGCGCGTGGGCTGGACTGGGAAGCCATGGGTCTCTCCTGCTGTCGGATGTCTGACCTGTTGTTCTCGACCAAGATAACCGAAACCGGCAGTAGTCGATACAGCCAGTACCTGTTACTTTCGTGAGATGGACAACGACGTGGATCGTCCGGGACAGGCTCCCGCCGCCCCTCGGGACGGGCGGGACTCGCGCTGGGAGCGCCACCGCGAGGAGCGCCGCGCCGCCCTCGTCGACGCGACGATCCGCGCGATCCGCACCCACGGCGCCGGCGTCGGGATGGACGACATCGCGGCCGAGGCCGGCACGTCCAAGACCGTCATCTACCGCCACTTCGACGACAAGGCCGGTCTCTACCGCGCCGTGGCGGCCCGCATCGACGGACGCGTCGTCGGCAACGTCGGGGCGGCGCTCGGCCGGTCGAGCACACCGCCGGCGGACACCCGCGAGCTCGTCGCGTCCACGGTCGAGGCCTACCTTGCCCTCGTCGAGTCCGACACCGAGGTCTACCGCTTCGTCGTCAACCGGCCGCTCGTCGACCTCCCGCTCGCCGACGACCCCGTCGGAGGCACGGTCGACCAGGTCACCGACCAGCTGACCGGACTGCTCCTCGAGGCACTGCAGTCACCGGCGACCGATCCGTCGCGGGCCCGCACGTGGGCGATCGCGCTCGTCGGCTCCGTGCGTGCGGTCGCCGACGACTGGCTCGCCACCCCCGAGGCCGACCGCGCCCCGCGCGCCGCCGTGGTCGACTCCCTGACCGACCTCGCCTGGCACGGGCTCGCCCCCGTCCTCACGGCCCACTCCCACACGTCCACCTCCCCGACCACCGCGACCTCCTGAGGTCCAGACCGGAAGGCACCGAGATGTCCACGGCCACAGACTCCCCCACGAGCTTCCCCGCCGACTCACGCGGCAGCTCCCCCGTCGGCTCACCGGCACCTCATCGCTCCCCGGCACCCGAGCACCGCGACCCGGGCCAGCACCCCACGACCCAGACCGGCCCCGCGCTGACCGCGGCGCTCCGAGCCCATCTCGACGGCCCGTTCGGCGAGGTGCGGGACCACTGCCGAGCGCTCGACGCCGCGACGTTCGGACCGCCGTCGGCCCCGCTGTCGATGGACGAGCACCGCTCCCGTGTCACCGCCCAGCTCGCAGCCCTGGCCGCGGAGCCGTACGCCGCTCGCGGCTTCCCCGAGCACCAGGGCGGCACTGCTCGCTACGGCGAGGCCGTCGCCGCCTTCGAGATGCTCGGTCACACCGACCTCTCGCTCTTCGTCAAGGCCGGCGTCCAGTGGGGCCTCTTCGGCGGCGCCGTCTCCCTCCTCGGTACGAGCCGCCACGACCACCTCCTGCCCCGCATCACGTCCGGCGAGCTGCAGGGCTGCTTCGCGATGACCGAGACCGGCCACGGCAGCGACGTGCAGAGCCTGCTGACGACCGCGACCTTCGACCCGGCGACCGACGAGATCGTCGTCCACTCGCCCGTGCCCGCGGCACGCAAGGACTACATCGGCAACGCGGCCCGCGACGGTCGCCTCGCGGCGGTCTTCGCGCAGCTCGTCGTCGACGGCGAGTCCCGCGGCGTGCACTGCGTCCTCGTCCCGATCCGCGACGAGTCCGGCACTCCCGCAAGGGGTGTCACCATCGAGGACTGCGGTCCGAAGCTCGGACTCGCCGGCGTCGACAACGGACGGCTGCTCTTCGACCACGTCCGGGTGCCGCGCACCAACCTGCTCGGCCGCTACGGCGACATCGGCGACGACGGCACCTACACGAGCCCCATCGACAACCCCGGCCGCCGCTTCTTCACGATGCTCGGCACGCTCGTCCGCGGTCGCATCTCGGTGGCCGGCGGAGCGGGCGCTGCCGCCCGCTCGGCCCTCGCCGTCACGACGACGTATGCCGCCGGGCGCCGCCAGTTCGCCGCCCCCGGCACCGAGGAGGAGACGACCGTCCTCGACTACCGGACCTACCAGCGGCGCCTGCTACCGAGGATCGCGACGGCATACGCCCTCCAGCTCGCGCAGCACGAGCTCGTCTCCGCCATGGACGACGTGCTCGCCGGGCGCGCGACGTCCGAGGAGGACCAGCGCCGGCTCGAGACCCGGGCCGCCGGGATCAAGGTGCTGACGACCCGGCACGCGACCGACACCATCCAGGAGTGCCGCGAGCTGTGCGGCGGTGCCGGCTACCTCTGGGCCAACCGCCTCGCCGCGCTCAAGGCCGACACCGACATCTTCACGACCTTCGAGGGCGACAACACCGTCCTGCTCCAGCTCGTCGCCAAGTCGCTCCTCGGCGAGTACCAGGCGACGTTCGGCGACCTCGACACGGCCGGCATCGTGCGCTTCGGCGCGCGGCTCGTCGGCGGCACCGTCATCGAGCGGTCGTCGGCGCGGGGGATCATCCAGCGGCTCGTCGACGCTGCGCCGGGCCGCGACGAGGACGTCACCTTCGGCATCCGCGGCACCCAGCTGCGCCTGCTGCGCGAACGCGAGGAGCACCTCATCGAGGGCCTGGCCCGACGGCTCCGGCGGGCCACCGCTCCGGGCGCCGACGCGTTCGCGATCTTCAACGCGACGCAGGACCACCTCGTCGAGGCCGCGACGGCCCACGTCGAGCGCACCGTCGCCGAGACCTTCGCCGCCTCGGTCGAGTCCTGCTCCGACGACGAGGCCCGCGCCGTGCTCGCCCGGGTCTGCGACCTCTACGCCCTGTCGACGATCGAGCGCCACAAGGCGTGGTACCTCGAGCACGACCGGCTGAGCCCTGCGCGCGCCAAGGCCCTCACCGCCCTCGTCAACGAGGTCTGCGCGGAGCTGCGCCCGCACGCCACGACGCTCGTCGACGCCTTCGGCATCCCCGAGGGCCTGCTGACGACGGAGATGTCAGGGACCGCCTGATCCGGCGTGAGATCGCGCGGCTCGGATCGCCCGAGCGCACACACTGCGCGATCTCACGCGCGATCTGCCGCCCGAGGTCGTATGCCGTCCCGCACCGTCAGTCGTGCGTCACTCGGTCGCGCGCTGGTAGCGACCGCGCCGGTGCACGAGCGGGGCGTCCTCGACCCCGACCTCGGCGTGCTCGATCGTCGCCTCGACGAGCACCGACCACCCGACGTCGCGACGGCTGCCCGGGTCGAGGCGCACGCCCATCCAGGTCGTGGCGTGGCGAGGGCGCGGACCCCACTCGGTCTGCTCCCACTCGATGAGCCGGAAGGCCCCGCCGGGCGCGGGCATGACGCCGGCGAAGACGTCGGCGAGGCGCTCGTCACGCGCACCGAGGAGCGTGACGACGGCCGTGCCGGTCTCCTCGAGGGCGTCGAGCACGTCGGAGTCGGGATGGAGGAGCCCGACGACCCGGCCGGGGTCCCCGGTGGCGACGAGGTAGGACGAGACCGTCAGGCCGACCCGCTCGATGCCTTCCCCTGCCGTCCAGAGCGACACCGTGCCACCGATGCGCCCCCGCAGTCGCCGGACCGGGTCGCGGTCCTCGTCAGGAGTGTCGAACGGGTGCTCCGTGTGGATCGTCATGTCGCGTCCCAGCCGGGGAGCGGTGCGGGCCGGTGAGCCGGGCCGGTGCTCACTCGGCCTCGGCGACGAGCAGCGCGTCGTCGACCGACACCTCGCCCGGCTCGACGACGCGGGCGTAGACGCCGGCGCACTGCGAGGGTGTCTGGGTCACCTCGAGCGTGCACTCGCCGAGACGGACGATGCGGCCCACGAGCTTCTCGAGCACGGACGACTCCATGTCGAGGACGATGTTGGCCTTGGGGTGGGTCGCGACGAAGTCGTCGACCGCGACCAGGTGCACGGCATGCCTCTTCGAGCGGTTGCCCTCAGGGCCGGTCTCGGTGACCTCGACGGAGGCGAGCTCCTGGCCGGGGGCGTCGGAGTCGGGATAGATGAACAGGCTCGAGACCGTGGCGATCATGGTCGCAACGCTAGTGCGTGCAGGCCTGCACCGCCGCGGTCACCGTGCCGTGGAAGTGGTCGGCACCGATGGCCTCGACCAGCCCGACCGAGTCCAGGCGGTCCCTCAGCTCCTGCGCCGCCCGTGCCACGTGGAGCTCGATGTTGCGCTCGCGGAGCCCGTCGAGCACCTCGCGCAGCGCGACCTCAGCGCTGGCGTCGAGGTCGCTGATGAACGAGCCGTCGAGCACCACGTGCCGCACGGGCTTGGGCGCACCGTCCACGGCGGCCCACAGCCGGCGCTTGAAGTAGTGGGCGTTGGCGAAGAACAGCCGGTCCTGGATGCGGTAGACGACGACACCCGCGCTGACGCCCGCGTCGGGCTGGTCCGCGACGTCGACGTAGCGGTCGTCACGGGCGGACCACCCCAGCACGGCGTCGGCGGGTCGTGCCGCCCGACGCACGATGTCGGCGACGGACAGCAGGACCGCCACGATGATCGCCTGGAGGACCCCGACCGCCACGACGCACACGACCGTGATGGCGGCGATGACGACCTCGACCCTGCTGCTGCGGGCCAGCTCGCGCCACTGCACCGGGTCGATCAGCTTGGCCGCCGCGTACACGATGACCGCACCGAGGACCGCCGAGGGGAGGTACTCGATCGGCGCAGTGAGGAAGAGCAGGATGACGGCGATCGTCCCTGCGGCCGCGAGCCCGCTGACCTGGCTCGTGGCCCCCATGTCGTCGTTGACCGCGGTGCGCGACCCGCTCGTCCCGACCGGGATGCTCTGCGTGACGCCGGCCGAGATCTGGGCTACCCCGAAGGCGAGGAGCTCCTGGTTGGCGTCGACCACCTCGTGGTGGCGCGCGGCGAAGGAGCGTGCCGTGAGGATGGAGTCCGAGAAGGCGACGAGGAACACCGCGAGGGCCGCGACCACGAGCGTCCCGAGGTCTGCGCGTGACACGTCCGGCAGCTCGAGCGACGGCAGTCCCCGCGGCACGGGCCCGGTGACCGAGACCCCGTGGGCGACGAGGTCCAGGGCCCAGGACGCGGCGATGCCGAGGATCACGACCGCGAGGGCACCCGGCAGCCGCTTGCTGATCCGACCGGCGACGACCAGCAGGGCCAACGAGACGAGACCCACGAGGACCGTGGCGCCGTTGGCGCTGCCGAGGTGGCCGACGATGTCGACCGTCTCGGGGATGGCCCCCTCCGCGTCGCTCGAGACGCCGAGCAGCTTGCCGAGCTGGCCGAGGATCAGCACGACGGCGACGCCGGTGATGTAGCCGACGAGGACCGCCTGCGAGAAGTAGTCGGCGATCCAGCCGAGGCGGGCCAGCCGGGCCGCCAGGAAGACGACCCCCACCATGATCGCGAGCAACGAGGCCAGCGCGGCGTACTGGGCGCTGCCGCCGGCGGCCAGCGGCGCGACCACGGTCGCGATCAACAGCGACACGGTGCCCTCCGGGCCGACCACCACCCGGGGCGCCGACCCGAGGACCGCGTAGGCCAGCACCGGGAGGAGCAGGGCGTAGAGGCCGGCGCTGACCGGGACGCCGGCCAGCTCGGCGTAGGCCATCGCCGACGGCAGGGCCAACGCCGCCACCGTGACACCGGCGACGAGGTCCGTGCGCAGCCGCGGCCGCGTGTACGCCGCGAGGGACCGCGCGAAGGGAACGTACCGCGTCGTGATCGGCGGTCGAGTCGCGGACGCGAACGCACCGCGACCCTTGTAGGCCCTGTCGAACGGCTGCACGGCTCCAGCCAAGCCGTCTGCGCGACGACCCGCATCGCCCGAAGAGGACCACGTGCGTCGGCCGGTCGGTGACCAACCAAGGACGCGAACGGTCACTCGGCGGTTCGCCGAGGTTTGAGGAAGGCTCGACCGCTGCGACCGCGTCGGAGGTAGCCTACGAAGGCGGCGAGGCGAGACCCTGGACCGGACGACGCCCAGACGCGACGACGCAGCGCCGGAGGCCAGCGATGAGCAAGAAGAAGGCCAGGAAGTCGAACCCCAGCGAGGTGTTGCGCGCCCGGACCGCAGGTGAGCGCGACGCGTCCTCGGCCGGGCCGAAACTGGGTCGAAAGGCCTACGAGGCGGAGCTCGCGGTGCTGCAGGCGGAGCTCGTGGCCATGCAGGAGTGGGTGAAGGCGTCCGGTGCCAAGGTGTGCGTCGTGTTCGAGGGGCGGGACACGGCCGGCAAGGGCGGCACGATCAAGCGCATCGTCGAGCGCGTGAGCCCGCGGGTCTTCCGCGTGGTCGCGTTGCCGTCGCCGACTGACCGGGAGCGGTCACAGATGTACATCCAGCGGTACATCAAGCACTTCCCGGCGGCCGGTGAGGTCGTGATCTTCGACCGCAGCTGGTACAACCGAGCGGGGGTCGAGCGGGTGATGGGCTTCTGCACGCCCGCCCAGACCGACCGCTTTCTGGAGCAGGTCCCTGCCGTCGAGAAGGCCATCGTCGACTCGGGCATCATCCTGCTCAAGTACTGGCTCGAGGTCGGTTCCGACGAGCAGACCCGCCGGATCGAGAACAGGATCCATGACCCGCGCAAGGTGTGGAAGCTCTCTGACATGGACCTGGAGTCCTACAGCCGCTGGTACGACTACTCCCGGGCTCGCGACGCGATGTTCGCCGCTTCGGACACCCCGTGGGCCCCGTGGAACGTCGCCTACACGGACAGCAAGAGGCGTGGCCGGCTGAACGTCATCAGCCACCTGCTGAGCCAGGTGCCCTACGAGCCGCTCGAGTCGAAGGACGTCGAGCTACCGGAGCGTCAGGCGCCGGGTGACTACCGTGCCCCGGCCCTGCCGCCGCGCTTCATCCCGACTCCGTTCTGAGTGCGTCCCTTGTCCAACCCGAGACTCCAGTGGGGTGCCCGGTTCCCCTGCCGGGCGAGCGAGCCGACGTGCAGGAGGTCACCCCGATGACCGTCGACGACACAGACCGGACGACAGCGGACGAGAGACCGGGGCGCGGCGCGTTCACGACGCGCACCCGCCGGCTGTTCCTGGCCTGGGGCACGGCGAGCACCGCGGTCTGCCTGGCCCTCTGCGCCCTGGCCGTGGCCCATCCGGAGATCCTCGACCGCTGGGACCACGTCCTGCAGCTCGGTCCCGACGCGTGGCGTGCCGGTTCACCCTGGCTCGAAGGCCCGCTGGTGGGGATCTCCTACGCCTTCGGCACCGTGGCCAGCGCGGTCGCGACGGCCCTCGTGGCCGGTGTGCTGGTGATCAGGAGGCAGGGTCGGGCGGCCGCGTACGTCGTGGTGGTCATCGCCGGCACCTCGCTCGTGACCAGTGTGCTCAAGCACTACGTCGACCTGGGAAGGCCCGTCGTGGCGCACCCGATCATCGAGTACACGTCGAGCGCGATGCCGAGCGGCCACGCGTCGAACATCGCCGCGGCCGTCACGACCGCGTGTGTGCTGTCGGCTCTGTTCCTCCGCCAGCGCGCGCGTCGCCGACTCCTCCTGGTGGTCGGTGTGCTGGTCTCGCTCGTCGTCGGCCTCGATCGGCTCATGCTCGGGGTGCACACGCCCACGGAGGTGGTTGCCGGCTACGCCCTCGGAGTCGGAGTGGGCCTGATCGCCGCGTACGTCGTCGCCCCGGCGGCGCGGGTCCGTACGGAGCAGGTGGCAGGGTCCCGCCGTCCGGGATCACGCTGAAGGGCGCTTCGCTCGTGAAGCGTGACTCGAGGACCTGACCCGGTGACCAATGGTGCCGGAGCGCCGGGAGCTGCGGTCATCGGCGGCCCAGCCGCGAGGCCACGGTCGAGGACGCGCGTCCGAGTCCGGCACCGACGGAAGCGCCGACCAGCACGTCGCCGGGGTAGTGCACCCCGGTGTACACGCGCGAGAACGCCACGACTGCCGCAGACACTCGTAGGGGCCATCGCAGCCCTGGCACCATCGCGCTGGTCGCGACGCAGAATGCCGCCGCGGACGCTGAGTGCCCCGAAGGAAAGGAGGCCGATGACGGCATGCCCACCCATCGGGACTCGGGCACGCCCAGCTCGATGCGCCGCGGGCGACGACGGGCTGCCAGCTTCATCGGCTGGTTGACCAGGAGGGAGGTCACCCCGATCGCGGCTACCCCCGTGAGGGCGGCACGGCGCCCGCTCGCCCCACCGAATGCGGCCAGGCCCCCCGCCACGAGGAGCCAGGGTTTGGAGAAGTTGGCGAAGTCTGACGCCCGGCGTAGCGGCTCGTCGAGCCACGGTGTGTTCAGCTCTGCCACGACGCGATAGGCGCTGCGGTCGGCCGCGTCCAATCTCCGCAGCAGCCGCACGACCCCGGCCAGGCGAGGCGAGCCGCGACTCTCGAGGCCCTTGGCGAGCAGCGCTTCGACAGGCTCGGGCGGGGTCGGACCGCTCATCCGGCCCCCGCTTCCCGCCCGGTTGCAACCTGCCAGAGCGCAGCGAGTGTCGACCTGGCAGTGATGCGTGTGGGGCGCGCAGCACGCGACCGTCGAAGAGCCGCGCGCGGAAGTCGGACCGTGACCGCGCCGGGGCGGATGGTGAAGCGCAACGGGGGGTCGAGGACCAGTGCCTCGCCATCGACGCCGACCTCCACGCGCCCCGCAGAGCGCACGTCGAACTCGGACGCCGTCCACTCATCCCACCCGGAGAAACGCTGGACCTGACCGGTCATCTCCAGAGCAGCGAGCTTCTCGGCGTCCGCCGCCGAGCCGACTCGCAGCGAGACGACCCCGAGCACGCCGCTGTCGAGCCGCTCTCGCGTGCCCCCGCCGCGGAGGTGAGCGAGATCGTAGGGGTTGTTGGAAACCAGCAGCAGCTGACCCGGAACCGCCTCCTCACCGGAGGGCAGCGTGTAGTGCAGGTCGAGAGCGTTGGCCCCGGGTCCGAGCATGTCGGGCAGCAGGGCCGAGGCGGTCTGCACCTTCGCGTCCCGGTAGTCCGCCGACTGCACGACCTTGGCGTAGACGCCCATCGACGCGTTGTTGACGAAGACGCGCCCGTTGATCTCAGCGAGGTCGACCCTCGTGTCGACTCCGTCGTCGAAGGCATCCAGCGCACCGGGCACGTCTTCGCGGTCGATGCCCAGGTCGAGCGCGAAGTGGTTGCGCGTCCCTGCGGGCACGACGACGAAGGGAAGACCGTGCCGACTCGCGATCGAGGCGACGAGCGCAAGCGAGCCGTCCCCTCCGGCCATCCCCAGCAGATCCGCGCCGCGCGCGACCGCGTCCTCGGCCACTGCTCGCAGGTCGTCGCCGGGGTTGAGGACATAGGGCTCCACACCACGCTGCCGGCAGAGGTCGACGAGGCCGAAACGCTCGACCTTGCCCCCGCCGGACCGCGGGTTCATGATGAGGACCGCCTGCCTCGCCCTGGGTGCGGCCTCGGCGTCGTCGGCCTGGGCTGTCGGGGCCAGTGCGTAGCCGGCCGCTGCGGTGGAGACCGCGGCGAGTGCGAGCCCGACCGCCAGCACACGACCGCTCTGGCTCGCGAGGATCACCGCGACGAAGCCGACCAGGGCGATGGCCCCGAGCGCAGCGGCAGCTGCTCGGACGGCGCCCCTGCGGGACACGACGTACCACGCAGCCACCACCGCCACCCCGAGCGAGACCACACTGGCCAGCAGGACGTCCCAGCGGCGGATGGAGACGACCGCGAGGAACAGCAAGGCGGCAGCGAACGCTGTCAGCGCGAGTGCTGCCGAGGCTCTGCGAGCGGCGCTGCGTCTGCCGCCACTGTCGGACGTCGTCATGCCGGCTCCTTCGGAGAGCGCCAGCCGGCACCGGTCTGGCGCCGGAACTCGGCGACGGCCTCGTCGACCGTCGGGAGGAAGTGCTCCGGGGAGATGGTGCGGGTCAGCTCGTACCGCTCGATCTTCGCACGCACCGGATCCTTCATCTCCGCAAAGACGAGAGACACCCCACGCTCGTTGAGCCACGTGTCGAGGTCCTCCAGCATGTCCGAGGCCGTCGTGTCGACGTCCGTGATCGGCTCGGCGGCGACGACGATCCAGCGCAGCGCCGGGTCGTCGTCGACCATCGCGCGCACGTTCTCGCCGAAGCCCCGGGCGTTGGCGAAGATGAGCGGCGCGTCGAACCGATAGACGATCAGCCCGGGCAACCGCTCCGCGTCCGGGTAGCTCTCGGTGTCGTGCAGTCCCGCAACCCCCTCGACGCGCCCGAGCTCGGCCTGGTGCGGCCACCAGGTGCGGCGAAAGACGTTGAGGATGGACAGACCCACCGCGATGAGGATGCCGGGCAGCACCCCGAGGAGGGCCACACCGAGCAGGGCGATGAGGGACAGGAGGAACTCCGTCCGGCGCTGCAACCAGAGCCGACGAGTGCCGGCGACGTCGGTCAGCGACACGGCCGCCGCGATGACGATGGCGCCGAGCGTGGGTTGCGGCACGTACTGCATGAGGGCGTTGGCGAAGAGCAGGACGGCGGCGATCACTGCGGCGCCGACCACCCCGGTGACCTGGGACCGGGAGCCGGCCTGTTCCGCCACCGCGGTCCGCGAACCGCTGGTGCTGACCGGGAAGCCCTGGAACGCGCCGGCGGCGATGTTGGCTGCTCCGATGCCGATCATCTCCTGGTTTCCCTGGACGCGTTCGCCCTGACGGGCCGCGAAGGCCGAGGCCGTGGACATCGTGTCGGCGAGAGCGACGACGGCGATGGCCAGCGCCCCGAGGAAGAGGGGCGGGACGTCGCCCCAGCCCACCTGCGGGATGGTGAACGTCGGGAGACCTTGTGGGAGGACCCCGACCGTGTCGACCCCGTGGGCCTGGAGCTCTAACACCTTGACCAGGAGAGCGGTCAGCACCACGATCACCAGCACGCTCGGGACCTTCGGGATGAACCTGTTGAGGAGCAGGATGCCGGCCAGGGCACTGACCCCGATGACGGCCGCCGTACGGTTGGCCGAGCCCGTGAACAGCCCGGACACGAAGGCGTTCGCCTCGGCCACGAGACCGCTCGCGTCGGTGGAGAAGCCGAAGAGCTTGGGTAGCTGGCCGACGATGATCGTGAGCGCCAGCCCGTTCATGTAGCCGATCTGGGTCGGCTTCGACAGCAGGTCAGCGACGAAGCCGAACCGGGCCAGTCCCGCAACGACCATGACGACGCCGACGAGGACCGCCAGCATCGACGCGAGCGCGACGGCTCGGGCAGGGTCTCCACCGGCGAGCAGGAGGGGAAGGATCGTCGCCGCGATCATGGGCCCCAGCGACGAGTCCGGTCCCAGCACGAGGACCCGCGAGGGCCCGAAGACCGCATAGCCGATCAGGCACAGGATCGAGGTGTACAGCCCCGTGACGGGCGGAAGCCCGGCGAGCTGTGCATAGGCCATTCCCTGCGGCACCAACAACGCGGACAGGACCAGACCGGCGACGACGTCCTTCGGCAGCCAGGACCGCTCGTAGGAGCGCACCAGTCGCAGACCGGGGACGTGCTCCTTCCACGTGCGCTCTCCGACATCAGGTCGGTCGGTGGGCGCGGCCACGGTCAGCCGAGGTTCTGGGTGCGCATGCCGCGGCCGGCTCGGCCTGCGCCCGAGCGGTCTCGTCCCGCGTGAAGAGCGTTCACAGGTGGAGCCTACAGGCGGGGCGAGCGCCCGTCCCCGTGCTTCATCCGGTTCGTCGAGCCGTCGTTCCGTGGACGGCTCGCCCCAATGTTCGTCGGGCGGTGGACGTGAAGGGACTCGAACCCCTGACCTCTCGCGTGTGAAGCGAGCGCTCTAACCAGCTGAGCTACACGTCCGGGCACCCCTGTGCCGACGTGCTGTCCGGCTGGCGTCGGGGTGACGGAGGGAAACAATAGCCGGTGGTGGCGCGGTCACGGTAATCGCCCCTCGCGAGGCGCCGGTCAGTCGACGCCGGGCACCTGAGTCAGCAGCTGCTCGGCCCACTGGGGCACGAACTGCGGGATGCCCGCCCACGCGAGGTAGCCCCAGATGACGCCCCACACGATGAGCAGGGTGCCGAGGGCGACGAGACCGCGCACCCAGATCGCCTGGTCCATGATCCAGTCGTTCCAGCGGCTGACGTGGCGCCTGGCGAAGTCGAGCCAGCGTTGGGCGAACTCGAACTCGCTCGCGAGGATGAGCAGACCGAAGAAGACGACGAGCCATCCGGGCCCGGGCGCGGGGACCATGATGAGGCCACCGATCGTCACGACGCCGCCGACGACGCCGACGGCCGTGCGCCAGATGACGTGGGTGACGCGGTTGCGGCGCAGGCGCGCCCGCCAGGCCCAGCGGTCCTCGCTCGCGTCGAGCGTGACGTTGGGGTCGGAGTAGTCGACGGGCGGTCGGGTCTCGTCGCGGGTGCGGTCCTCCCCGGTCACGGGTCGCTGTCCCGCTCGGCGTTGCTGCGGAAGACCCGCTGCAGCTCGGTCGTGACGGGGCGGTCGGCGGACAGGTCCCGGTCGTCGACGGCGTGGACGGGCAGGACGTCCTTGGTCGAGCTGGTGATGAAGACCTCGTCGGCGCTGCGGAGCACGTCGAGCGGCAGGGTCTCCTCGCGGATGTCGAGGCCGGCGGCGCGGCCCCACTCGATGGTGAGCTCGCGGGTGATGCCGAGCAGCAGGCCGGACTCGGCCGGCGGTGTCAGCACGACGCCGTCGACGACGACGAAGACGTTGCTCCCGGTGCACTCGCAGAGCTCGCCTCGGGTGTTGCCGAAGACGGCCTCGACGGCGCCCACCTGCTTGGCACGGGCGAAGGCGACGACGTTCTCCGCGTACGACGTCGTCTTGAGCCCGACGACGGCAGAGCGTTCGTTGCGGGTCCACGGGACGACGGTGAGCTTGCCGCTCGACGGAGGGACTGGCTGCGGCGCCGCGAGGACGATGTAGGTCAGCGCCGTGTCGTCGCGGTCGGACCCGAGCGGCCCGACGCCGCCCGTGACGCTGTAGCGCAGCCGCCCGAAGTCGATGGCCGGCCCGTCGAGGACCGCGGCCACCCCCTTGTCGACGACGGTGAGGTCGAGGGGCGGCAGGCCGAGCCCGGTGGCCGACCGCTCGAGGCGTCGGTGGTGTCGCGTCAGCGCGAAGGGGACGCCGGAGGCGATCTTGGCGGTCTCGAAGACGCCGTCACCGACCGTGACCGAGTGGTCGAGCGCGGAGACGGAGGGGCCGGTCGGGTCGACGAGGTCGCCGTTGACCCAGACGCGCGTGGTCGTGCTCATGGTCCCTTCCTGGTGGCTCGGCGGCCGCCCGGAAGGCGCCCGACGGGAGCTCTCATGGTGTCACAGTGCCGGCGGCGAGCCCGATGAGGCGGGCCGCCTTGAGCTCGGTCTCGGCCCACTCCCCCTCGGGGTCGGAGTGCCACGTGATGCCGGCACCCGTGCCGAACCGCAGCCACCGCCGACCCACCTCGTCGTGCTCGGCCCAGAAGGTCCGGATGCCGACGGCGAGGTCTGCCTCCCGGGCGTCGGCGTCGACCCAGCCGACCGCGCCGCAGTACGGGCCGCGGGGCACCGTCTCGAGGTCCCGGATCGCTGTGAGCGCGCTGGACTTCGGCGCCCCGGAGACCGACCCCGGCGGGTAGGCGGCCGTGAAGACGTCGGCCCATCCCACCTCCTCACGCAGGTGCCCGCTGACCGTCGAGACGAGGTGCACGAGGCCCGGGTGGGCCTCGATCGTGCAGAGCTCGTCGACGGAGACGGTCCCGGGCTCGCAGACACCCGACAGGTCGTTGCGCATGAGGTCGACGATCATGACGTTCTCGGCGTAGTCCTTGGGCAGCATCTGCTCGGCGGTCGCGGCGGTGCCCTTGATGGGGCGGGTCACGAGGGACGCGCCGCGTCGCCCGAGGAAGAGCTCCGGCGACGCGCTGACGACGTCGAGGCCTGCCTCATCGCACCGGACCCGCGCGGCATGCGGCGCCGGGTTGCCCTGTCGCAGAAGGGCATCGAGCCCGTCGAGGTCGGCGTCGTCGGGCAGCTCGTGGCTGAGCACGCGGCAGACGTTGACCTGGTAGACGGTCCCGGACGCGATGCGCTCACGCACCTCGCGCACGACGCCGACGTATGCCGTCCGGTCGAGTGACGAGTGCCAGTGGCGGTCGAGCGGCTGCCACGCCACAGCGGACGCCCGGGTGGCCGCGGCGGGCGGCCCGGCGGCATACGCCCTCGGGGTGACCTCGGCGAACCGCACAGCGGTCACGGCACCCTCGAAGGTGGCCACGACGGCCCAGAAGCCCTCGCGCGTCATCGCGTCGAGGGCGTCGTGGCCGTGGCGGACGTCGACGACACCGCGGGCGTCCCGGTCGGCGAAGCGGGCGTGGTCCACCCGCAGATCGTAGGGCCTAGGCGGAGAGGGCCTTCTCGATGTCGCCGGCGAGGTCGGCGGGGTCGGTCGTCGGTGAGTAGCGGCCGATGACCGTGCCGTCGCGGGCGACGAGGAACTTCGTGAAGTTCCACTTGATCTTCTTGCCGAGCAGGCCGCCCTTCTCGGACTTGAGCCACGTGTAGACGGGGTGCTCGTCCGCGCCGTTGACGTCGACCTTCGAGAACATCGGGAAGGTGACGCCGTAGTTCTTCTGGCAGAAGGCGCCGATCTCCTCGTCGCTGCCCGGGTCCTGACCGCCGAACTGGTTGCACGGGAAGCCGAGGACCGTCAGGCCCTGGGCGCGGTAGGTCTCGTAGAGCTGCTCGAGGCCGCCGAGCTGCGGGGTGTAACCGCACTCGCTGGCGGTGTTGACGACGAGGACGACGTCACCGGCGTACTCGCCCAGCGACACCTCCCCGCCGTCGATGGAGGTGGCCTTGAAGTCGTGCAGGACGGTCACGGTGTCTCCTCTGGTGGTCATGCGTCACCCCGATCCTCACCCGTGGAGCCCCAGAACTGCGAATCGGTGGTCGAGCGGGCGTGCGGCGGCAGGGTGCAGCGTCGTCGCGGTGCGTCGTGACGGTGGTTCGGCGCCGTGGACCGCGCGGATGGGTCAGGCCCCCGCGTCGTCGGGCTCGGGGGGCACGTCGTTGCCGTCGCGCTCGTCGCGGTCGGCCCACTCGAGCAGCGTGCTGAAGTCGAAGACGGCGTCGTCGATGCCGGCATGCAGGTCACCGAGGCGGGCGAAGCGCTCGGGCATGGTGGCGATGGTGAAGTCCTGCGGTTCGGCGTCGGCGATCTCGTCCCACGCCAGCGGGGCCGAGACGGTGCCGCGCGGGTTGCCCCGGACGCTGTAGGCCGCTGCGATGGTGTGGTCACGCGCGTTCTGGTTGTAGTCGACGAAGAGGTCCTTCGGCGACCGGTCCTTGCGCCACCACGTCGTCGTCACGTCGTCGGGCAGCCGCCGCTCGACCTCGCGGGCGAACGCCAGCGCGCCGCGGCGCACGTCCTTGAACCCCCAGTCGGGGGCGATCCGGACGTAGACGTGCAGGCCGGAGCCGCCCGAGGTCTTGGGCCAGCCGACGGCGCCGAGGTCGTCGAGGATCTCGTGGGTCGTGGCCGCGGCCCGCCGCACCTTCTCGAAGCCACACTCGGGCATCGGGTCGAGGTCGATGCGCCACTCGTCGGGGCTCTCGGTGTCGGCGCGACGGCTGTTCCACGGGTGGAACTCGACCGTCGACATCTGCACCGCCCAGATGACGTCGGCGAGACGGGTCACGCAGAGCTCGTCGGCGTGGAGGCCGTAGCGCGGGAAGTGCAGACGCACGGTCTCGACCCACGGCGGGGCCCCGGCGGGAAGCCGCTTCTGGTGCACCTTGGGCCCGTCGACGCCCTTGGGGAAGCGGTGCAGCATGCACGGCCGCTCGCGCAGGGCGTTGACGATCCCGGGGCCGACGGACAGGTAGTAGTCGACGAGGTCGCGCTTGGTCTCGCCGCGCTGGGAGAAGTAGACGCGGTCGGGGCTCGACAGCCGCACGGTGTGGTCGCCGACCTCGATCTCGACGGCGGGGGCCTTGCTCGACGCAGCCATGGCCGACAGCCTACGGACCGGACCATCTCCGGCGCGTGAACCGGCCGGCGGCATACGCCCCCGAACGTGCGGAAGGGCCCGCCGACGTGAGTCGACGGGCCCTTCCGACGGAGCGGACGACCGGGCTCGAACCGGCGACCTCAACCTTGGCAAGGTTGCGCTCTACCAACTGAGCTACGTCCGCCTGCCAGGCCCTCGGAGCCGGGGGCTCCGTGGGTGCGAGGTAGACCATAGCGGACGGTCACCCGGTTGGCGAAATGCGCCGAAACCCGCTCTCGGAGTGGCCGTTCGGCTACTTGTCGACGGCCATCTCGCCGAGCTCGGACCACTGCGTCCCGTCGACCGTCGTGTTGACGATCCTCGGGGTGGCCGAGAGGTAGGCCGGCAGGTCGGAGGTGGCCTGGCGGAAGTGGTCGCTCTGCACGTGGGCGCCTCCGGCGGCGTCGTCACGGAAGGCCTCGACGAGGACGTACTCGGTCGGGTCGTCGAGGCTGCGCGACCAGTCGAACCAGAGGCAGCCGTCCTCGGCGCGGGTGGCCTCGGTGAAGGCCCGGGAGATCTCGGGCCAGTCGTCGGCGTGCTCGGGCTTCACGGGGAACTTCGCGGTGATGAAGATCAAGGCAGGTCACTCCTGGGTCTGGATGAGTCGGTCTCGTGTGTGCCGGGAGCGGCGGCGCTCGCGACACGGTCCTCGGGTGGGATACCCAACAGTGGACGCCACCCATCGTGCAGCGTCCTGCCGCTTCATCCCCGGGGGGTGATGTCGGGTGCGGAGTCGGCGCGTTCCATGGAGGTATGTGCCGCTGGATGGTGTACTCGGGTGACCCGATCCTCGCCGAGGACCTGCTCTTCAAACCGGAGCACTCGCTCATCGAGCAGAGCCTCCACTCCCGGATGGGCGCCACGACGACGAACGGCGACGGGTTCGGGATCGGCTGGTACGGAGACGAGCCCCGACCCGCGGTCTTCAAGAGCGTCGACCCCGCGTGGAACGACGAGAACCTCCGCGAGCTCACGACCCAGGTGCGCACGCGCCTGATGTTCGCCCACGTGCGGGCCTCGACCGGGACCCCGGTGCAACGGAGCAACTGCCACCCGTTCCGGCACGACACGTGGCTCTGGATGCACAACGGCGCCGTCTACGGCTTCCACGAGCTCAAGCGCGACCTCATGTTCGCGATCGACCCCTCGCTCTACCCCGACGTCGAGGGATCGACCGACTCCGAGGCGCTCTTCTTCCTCGCCCTGACCTTCGGCCTGCAGGACGACCCAGTCGGCGGTGTCGCCCGAGCCGTCGGTTTCGTCGAGGACCTCGCCGAACGACGCGGCGTGAGCAACCCCGTCCAGGCCACGATGGCCACGAGCGACGGGGAACGCGTCTGGGCCTTCCGCTACTCGTCGCAGCACGAGAGCCGCACCCTCTTCCACTCGACCAACGTGGGTCAGCTGCGCGAGCTCCACCCGGAGGTGGAGATGCTCCGCACCCTCGGTGACGAAGCACGGTTCGTCGTGTCCGAGCCGCTCCGGGACCTGCCGGGCGCCTGGCGTGAGGTGCCGGAGTCGTCCTGCGGCATCATCCAGCCCGGCGACGACGAGTTGCGGCCCTTCGAGCCGGTCCGACCCATCCACGTGGCCTGAGGGCGCCACTCGGCCCGTGCACCCCCGAAGGACTGCACGGGCCGGATGACCCCGGAGCCTGGGTCTCGTCAGAGACCCAGGATTCGGGACTTCTGTGTCTGGAACTCCTGCTCGGTGAGCACCCCCGAGGCACGCAGCTCGCCGAGCTGCTGCAGACGGGCCAGGTCGGCGTCAGGGTCGGGGGCCGCGGGTGGAGGCGGCGGCGGTGGCGCGGCATACTCCTGCGGCGCCTGCTCCGGTGGTGCCTCCTGGGCCGCCCACCGGCCGGCCTGTCGCCGTGACACCCGGTTGGACACCGCGGTCGCGGTCCCCGCGACGACGGCCGTCCGCGCCACCCCACGTAGTAGTCCCATCGTGTTCTCCTCCTTCTCGACTGCGGTTCGTCCTGACGTTCACGAGCCCTGGCACCGACCCGGTGCGGGACGTCGCTGGTCGGCGTCGCTACTCGGCGTCGCCGGCGGCGGCCTCGAGCGCCTCGAGCCGGGCGATGACGGCGTCGGCGGGGAGTCGGACGCTGGCGACGACCTCGGCTCCGGCCCGCCTCATGGCGGAGACGAACGGACCGGCCCAGGTGTTCTCGTAGACGAGGACGGCCACCGCATCCCCGGGCTTCACGAGGTCCGCCGCCGCGGCGAGGTCCTCCTCGTCCAACAGGTCGGACTCGACGCCTTCGAACACGGCGAGGTCGAGCGTGCCGTCCCCGTCGAGGTCGGTGATGGCAACCGCGGTGACCGTCCCGTCCGCGTCCCGGACGAGGCCTCGCATGTCGAGCACCCGGATGGTGCCGGCGTCGACGAGCCTGACCAGCTCGGCCAGACCTTCGCCCGTGAGCCGGGCGCCGGGAAACTCCAGCGCAAGGTAGTCGATCGGTCCGACATCGACGTTGACACTCATGTCTGCCTCCTTGGCGACTCTCGACTGACACCCCGACACTCGTCCCGGGGCCGGTCCCCGTGCATCGCTCCACGAGGATGAGTTGACCGTGACCTGTCGACGGCGTTGATCAGCTCACGGGGTCGTGACCCGGCGTCGGGTCGCCGACCTGGTGCACCGCGGTGACGCCGATCCCGAGCGTCTCCAGCAGGGCCAGGACGCGCGGCAAGGCCTCGGGGTCGGCCGTCGGCAGACTGAGGACCGTCGCGCCGCCGACGTCACGTCGCGGGATCGTGCCGAGGGCGTCGGCGAGGTCCGCTGACAGCTGCCCGTCGACGACGACCTCGTACACCTGCATGCTGCGCCCCACATCCCGATCTCGGCGATGCCCTTCCGCGGCATTCGCCCACGTGGTTACTCTGGAGGGGATCCAGACATCCCCGCATCCCTCAGCGGGGGTGACCTCTTGGGAAGCAGGGGCACCCATGGTCGGTCCACGCCACGCCCGGATGTCTGTGCCCCTCCCATCGGCCGGCGCCATCGACCGGTTGCGGCTGACCCCACTGCTCGAGCGGCGTCCCGTGACGGTGCTCTCCGGCATGGCGGGGTTCGGCAAGTCGACGCTGCTGTCCGAGACGGTGCGACGCCAGCAGGTCCGCGGAGCGGGATTCTGGCTGACCGTCGACGACTCGGACCGGGACCCGGTGCGTCTGGTGTCGGATCTGCTGGCCGCGGCCAGCCTCGCCGGCATCGAACAGCTCACCGCGGCCCTGGCTCCGCTTCGTGCCTCGTCGCTGCGTGCCGAGCCCGTGGCCCTCGTCGACGCGCTGCTCGAGGCGCTCTACGACACCGCTGAGCCCCTCGTCCTGGCCCTCGACGACGCACAGCACCTCGCAGGGGCCAAGGCGTCGGCAGAGCTGGTCAACCACCTGCTCAGATGGGCCCCTGCCAACATGCGCGTCGTGATCGGCGCGCGGGTGGTGCCGCCGCTGCGGCTGCAGAGACTGCGGCTCGACGACCACCTCACCTACCTCGCCCACAGCGAGCTCGCCTTCAGCGCCGACGAGACGGCCGAGGCGGTCAAGGCGTCCGGCCTCGAGCTGGACGGCGACACCGTGGCCTCCATCCACGAGGCCACGGGCGGGTGGCCCGCCGGGGTCCGCATGGCCATCCTCGCGGCCCGCCACGACGACCGACCCCGCAACGTGCCGGTCGAGCTGCGCCGCGACCGGGCGCTGGCCGAGTACCTCGCGACGGAGGTGCTCGCAGCCCTGAGTGACGAGATGCGCGACTTCGTCCTCGACAGCTGCCTCGACGAGCTGGTGTGCCCATCCCTCATCGACGGCATCCGTGGCACGACCACCGCCGAGGCGCTCCTCGAGCAGTGCCTGTCCGACGGGATCTTCCTGTCGCGGGGAGCGGCTCCCACGGACGAGCCCTGGTACCAGTGGCACCCGCTCTTCGCCAGCCACATCCAGCGCCGTCTGGCGACGGATCGGCCCGAGCGGGCCGTCCAGCTGCACTCCGCAGCGGCAGCCTGGTGGGTCCGCGTCGACGCGCCGACGGCGATCAGGCACGCCGTGGCCGCGGGCGACGGTGACATGGCGTCGCGCATCTTCTCCGAGCACTGGCTGGAGCTGTTCCTCGAGGGTCGGGTCGACGCCGTCACGGACGCCGTGCAGCACCTCCCGCACGCCGTCGCGGACAGTGCCGACGTGCACCTGGCCCAAGCGCTCGTCCTCGTGCGCCGGGGCCGGCTCGACGCCGCCCGCGCCGAGATCGCCTCTGCTCGACGCGCCGTGGAGCGGCTGCCGCAGCAGGACCAGGACGGGATCGAGGAGCGCACGGCGATCGTCGAGCTCTTCCTCACCGGCTACGACCAGGGGCTGGGCGCCGCGGTGGAGTCCGGGGAGGCGATGCTGGAGCGGCTCGCCCGGGGCGGCCGCGCCCCGGACCCGGCGGTCCAGGCGTCCCTGCAGGTCTTCGTCGGGATGGGCGAGGCGCGCCTCCAGACCCACGACGAGCTGCCCCTCGAGATGCTGCGGGCCTCGGCGGCCACCGCTCACGACAGCGGCCTGCTCGCGCTCGAGCTCACCGCCCTGGCCGAGTCCTGCATCCCCGCGATCGCCGAGGGCCGGCTGACCGAGGTGCACGACCTCGCCGTCGACGTGTTGGCCCGGGCCGCGGACCGCGGCTGGGTCGGTCTCGTGACGCTCGCCCCTGCGGTCGCCTACCTCGGCTGGCTGGACTACTGGCGGGGCAACCTGACCCAGGCGAGGGACCAGCTCGAACGCAGCCTGTCGATGGTGCTCCCCTTCGACCTGGAGCTGCGGGGGCTCACGCTGAACTTCCACGCGAAGACGTGCCTGGCGCTCGGTGACACCAAGGCCGCCAGGGCCAGCATGTCCGAGATCGGCGCCATGATCAGCTCCCATCCCCAGATCCCGTGGTGGCCCTCCATGCTCGACGGCCTGGAGGGGCTGGCCCTCATGGCCGAGGGTCGGAAGCCCGAAGCCGTCGCCCTCGCATCCTCGGCCCCGCTGGAGACCGACTACCGCCTCGCGCCGGCTCACCGTGCCAGGGTCCTGCTGCTGGCAGGTGACCCCGAGGCTGCGCTGGCAGAGATCTCCCGCGTGCCGATGGGCGGGGGGTTCGTCCACCTCACCTGCCTCGGCCGGTGCATCGAGGCAGAGGCCCGGTCCAAGCTCGGGCGAGCCGATGCCCATGCCTCCCTCGAGCTCGCCCTCGCGGCGGCCGAGCCCGACCAGCTCTACGGGCCGTTCCTCGCCGGCGGCAAGACGATGGCCCAGCTGCTCAAGGCGCACCTGCGCCACGGGACGAGCCACCCCGCTGCGCTGACGCAGGTGCTCGCGCGCCTCTCGAGGCAGCACGAGCACCACGTGCCCGGGTGGGGTGAGCGCCTCACCGACCGTGAGCGGGTGATCCTCCAGTACCTGGCGACCAACCTCACCAACGCCGAGATCGCCGAGGCCGAGTTCATCTCGCTCCACACGACGAAGACGCACATCGCGCACATCTACCAGAAGCTCGGGGTGGGCAGCCGCCGGGCAGCGATCCGTCGGGCCGCCGACCTCGAGCTCTACTAGGCCCGACCCCGCACCTCGCTCGACCGGCCGTTCCCGCGCGTTCGGCGTCCATCTCCCCCTCGGCGGATGACGCACGGTGCCAGGACCTCGCGACATCCTGCGACAGAGACGTGGACACCCCCGTCACGAGAGGGGCCAGCATGCGAGCGATCGTGGTCGTGGCCGGTGACGTCGACGAGCGCGACGTGTGGCCGTATGCCGTGTGGTCCGACGGCGACGGCACGAGCACGACGCTGACCGTCACCGTGCACGACAGCCAGGAGCTCGTCGGCGTGCTCGCCGCGCTGACCGCGCTGGGGCTCGAGGTCATCTCGACCCGGCTCGTCGACGAGCCGGGTGGCCCCGCTCCCTCCGACCCCCGTCGCTGACACCCGATCTCGCTCTGGGAGAGCGATGCCGCACTCCCCTCGGCGGGATGAATGTAGGGCTCGACAACAGGTCAATCCACTCGACCGTCGCAGCACGCGGCGGCACTGAAAGGTCGGTCTTCACCATGGACTTCTGGAGCTTCTTCTGGCTGCTCGTCTGGTCCTTCTTCTTCGTCGCCTACCTGATGATGCTCTTCCAGATCTTCGGTGACCTCTTCCGTGACGAGTCGCTGGGCGGCGTCGCGAAGGCCATCTG
Source organism: Terrabacter sp. P2_E3 (assembly GCF_056403915.1). Classification (NCBI taxonomy): domain Bacteria; kingdom Bacillati; phylum Actinomycetota; class Actinomycetes; order Micrococcales; family Intrasporangiaceae; genus Terrabacter; species Terrabacter sp. P2_E3. The sequence continues at coordinate 47,694 of NZ_JBFUEN010000001.1, read as the reverse complement.
GGTCATCGTGCTCATCTTCTTCCCGCTGATCTCGGCGCTGGTCTACGTCATCGTCCGCGGTCGCGGCATGGCCGAGCGCACGATGAAGCGCACCTCTGAGCAGATGGCGGCACAGGAGGACTACATCCGCACCGTCGCCGCGCCCAAGTCGTCGTCCATCGAGGAGCTGACGCAGGCCAAGGCGCTGCTCGACGCCGGCGCCATCTCGCCCGAGGAGTTCGCACAGATCAAGTCCCGGGCCCTGGCATGACCCCGACCGCCCCGGGTGCGCTTCGGCCGGCCGGGGCCGTCGACCGTGACCGCCTGCTGGCCACGTTTCTCGGGCTCGTGGCCGTGGACAGCCCGACGGGCCACGAAGGCTCGATCGGCACGGTCCTCGAGGCTCGCTACCGCGAGCTGGGCTGCTCGACCACCATGGACGACATCGGCAACATCGTCGCGGTCTACCCGGGCACGCGGCCCGGAACGATCCTCGTGTCGACGCACATGGACACGGCCGGCACCGACCGCGGGATCGTCCCCATCATCGGGGACGACGGGGTCATCCGGACCGACGGCTCGACGATCCTCGGGGCCGACGACAAGTCCGGGCTCGCCGGTTGCCTGGAGCTGCTCCGGCTGCTCCAGTCCAACCGCGGATGGACCTTCCCGACGATCGAGTTCGTGTCGACCGTCGGCGAGGAGCGAGGTCTGGTCGGCTCACGTCATCTCGACGTGAGCCGGCTCGACGCGACGCACGGCTTCGTCCTCGACACCGCGGGCGTCATGGGGTCGATCACCTACTGGTCACCGACCTCGGTCTACCTCACCATCACCGTCCGCGGCCGCAAGGCCCACGCCGGCGTCGAGCCCGAGAAGGGCATCAGCGCCGTGCGGGTGGCCGCACAGGCCATCGCCTCGATGCCCCTGGGGCGCATCGACGAGGAGACGGTCGCCAACATCGGCACCATCCGGGGCGGCGAGGCCCGCAACATCATCCCCGACACGGTCGAGCTCGAAGGGATGGCGCGCAGCCACGACCAGGACAAGCTCGACCACCAGCTGGCGGCGATGCGGAGCGCGTGCCAGCGCGCGGCCGACGAGGCCGGGGCGACGGTGGACTTCGCGGCGGAGGAGATCTACAAGACGTACAAGATCGCCGAGGACGCCCTCCCCTACCGAGAGGCAGCCACGGCGATCCGGTCCCTCGGCCTCGAGCTCTCTCCACGCAAGTCGGGTGGCGGCACGGACGGAAACTACTTCAACGCCAAGGGAATCCCGTGCGTGGCCTTGCCGACCGGCATGGTCGACGAGCACGCAACCAGTGAGCACATCGCCATCGACGACATGGTGCTGGCCTGCCAGACCCTCGTCGCGATCGTCACCCAACCAGCTCAGGAGTGAGCGCCATGAGACACCGGACCCTGAGTCGGACAGCAGCCACCGTGGCCGTATCGGCAACGCTCGTCCTCGGAGGCTGCGCCACCGCGCCGGCGACGCAGGACCTGTGCAGCAACGCCAAGAACCTCACGACGGCGGTCGAGGAGATGCGCGCCCTCAAACCGGAGGGTACGAAGGTCGACGCCCTCACCGCCAGGGTCGATGCCGCCCTCGCCAAGCTCGACACGTTCCAGGCCGTGACCGAAGGACGGTTCGACTCCGCCGTCTCCACGCTGCGCGCGAACCTCGACGCCTTCCGGCAGACCCTGGCCGCCGCCAGCAACGAGGCGTTCACCGCCGCCGCACCGCAGCTCACGTCGTCGCTCAAGGACGTCAGCTCGGCGTACGCGGCACTCAACGAGTCCCTCGCCACCCAGTGCCCGACCGGTTGACCGGCCGGGCATCTCGCTAGGAAGGAATCGACATGAGCGTCAGCTTCGTGCTCGAGGCACTCGTGGTGCTCGGAGCGATCGTCATGGGAACCCGCGCAGGCGGCGTCGGGGTCGGCCTGTGGGGCGGCCTCGGCACCTTCGTGCTCGTCTTCGTCTTCCGCGAGCCGCCCGGCGAGCCGCCCGCAGCGGCCCTCGCGATCATCCTCGCCGTCGTCACCTCGGCCGCCATGATGCAGGCTGCCGGCGGGATCGACTGGATGGTCTACGTCGCAGCAGGTGTCATCGAGAAGCGTCCCAAGCAGATCACGCTCATCGCACCGCTCACGGCGTTCCTCTTCTCGATCGGCGCGGGGACGAGCAACATCATCTACCCGCTGCTGCCGGTCATCTACGACGTGTCGTACAAGAACCACATCCGCCCCGCGCGACCCCTGACGGTGACCGTCGTCCAGTCAGGCATGGCGCTGGCCGCCTCGCCCGTCTCGGCGGCCATGGCGGCGATGCTGACGCTCACGGAGGTCGCGCCCTACAACCTCGGGCTGACGCAGATCCTCGCGATCACCATCCCGTCGTGCGTCATCGGCATCGTCGTCACCTCGCTCGTGGTCAACCGGATGTGGAAGAACCTCGACGACGACCCCGAGGTGCAGGCCAAGATCGCCTCGGGCGAGCTCGCCGCACCCCAGCACGCGATCGAGGGCGAGTCGGCCTCCTCGAGGCTGACCTACACCAAGGAGGGGCGCAACTCCGCGGTCGCGTTCCTGGCCGGCGTCATCCTCATCGTCGTCTTCGGCCTCTTCCCCCAGCTGCGACCGGCGTTCGCCGCCGAGGGCGAGGCCGCCGTGCCCATCGACATGACGACGACCATCGTCATGGTGATGTTCGTCGTCGGCGTCGCGATCCTCTTCCTCGGTCGCCCGGACGTGAAGACCGTCCCCGACCAGTCCGTGTTCAAGGCCGGCATGATCTCGGCGATCGCCCTCTTCGGGATCGCTTGGCTCACGGCCACGTTCATCTCGGCCCACGAGGACTACATCGTCAGCACCATCGGCGGATGGGTCACGAGCTGGCAGTTCATCTTCGCCCTCGCGGTCTTCCTCGTCGCCGCACTGACGACGAGCCAGTCGACGGCGACGCGGACCATCGTCCCCATCGGCCTCGCCGCGGGCCTCCCGGTGGGAGTCGTCACGGGCATGTGGGCCGGCGCCCTGAGCGGCGTCTACACCCTGCCCGCGAACGGCACCCAGATCGCCGCAGCCAACTTCGACCTGACGGGCACGACCAAGCTCGGCACGAAGCTGCTCGACCACAGCTTCTTCGTCCCCATGCTCGTGATGTCCGTGGTCACCATCGCCGTCGGCGCGCTGATCGGCGGGGTCTTCTTCTGACCCCGCCTGACCGCGCCACCTGACAACCACGAAGGAGAGACCATGCAGGCCAAGGAGATCGCCGACAAGGCTCGGGCACTGATGCCCGGGGTCATCGAGGACCTCGAGAAGCTGGTGGCGATCCCGTCGATCGCCTTCCCCGGGTATCCCTCGGAGCCCATGGAGCAGATGGGGGCCACGACGTTGCAGATGTTCCGTGACGTGGGCTTCACCAACGCCGAGCTCATGGAGGTGCCCTCGGGGTACCCGCCGATCTACGCCGAGATCGAGGGACCGGCGGGCTCGCCGGTCGTGGTGCTCTACGCCCACTACGACGTCCAGCCCGCTCCGCCCGAGCAGGGGTGGACGAGCGACCCGTGGACGCCGACCCACAAGGACGACGGCCGCATCTACGGCCGGGGTGCGGCCGACGACATCAGCGGGCTCGTCAGCCACCTCGGCACGCTGCGGGTCTTCGACGGTAAGCCGCCCTGCACGGTCAAGCTGATCCTCGAGGGGATGGAGGAGACGGAGAGCAACCTCGAGGCCTTCGTCGAGGCGCACCCCGAGCTCTTCGCCTGCGACCTCTTCGTCATCTGCGACATGGGCAACCTCCGCGTCGGCGAGCCGGCGCTGACGACGGCCCTGCGCGGAGACGTCGCCTGTGTCGTGACGGTCCGCACCCTCGAGCATCCCCTGCACTCGGGCGTCTTCGGCGGCCCGGCGCCGGACGCCATGATGGCCCTCGCGCGACTGCTGTCGACCCTGCACGACGACGAGGGCAACGTGTCGATCGCCGGTGCCTCCACCACCGTGTGGGACGGCGCCGACCTCACGGAGGACGACCTCCGGTCGAGCGCCGATGTGCTCGACGGAGTCCAGCTCACCGGCACCGGTCGCATCGGTGACCTGCTGTGGGCCCGCCCGTCCGTCAACGCGATCGGCATCGACATGACGAACATCGCGACCTCATCGAACGTGCTCATCCCCGAGGCCAGGGCCAAGATCTCGATGCGCATCGTCCCGGGGTCCGAGCCGGAGGCGGAGCTCGACGCCCTCGTGACGCACCTCGAGACGCATGCACCTTGGGGGGCGAAGGTCGAGGTGCAGCGCACCAAGGCCGCTCCCCCGTTCCTCTGCAAGACGGACGGCCCGGGGTATGCCGCGGCGCGCGACGCCTTGGCCGAGGCCTACGGCCGACCGGCCGGCGAGGCGGGCTGCGGCGGCTCCATCCCGTTGCTCCGCACGCTCGAGACGGCTGCTCCCGGCGCGGAGTTCGTGCTGTGGGGGCCGGAGGACGTCGCGGCAGCGCGGATCCACGCGTCCGACGAGAGCGTCGACCCGAGCGAGATCGAGAAGATGATCGTGGCCCAGGCCCTCCTGCTCCAGCGCCTCGCCGAGGGCGCCGGGTCCGGGTCCGGGTAGGCCGCGGCGGCCGGCGCATGACGTGGGTCGTCGCAGTCTTCGCGCTGCTGGTCATCGTCTTCGTGACCCAGTCGGCCCGCGTCGGCCGGGCGCACCTGACTGGTCCCATCGTCTTCGTCGTGGCCGGCATCGTGCTCGGCGTCCTCGTGTCGGGCGGGGCCGACACGAGGACGAGCCGCACCATCGCCGAGGTGACGCTGGCCCTGACGCTCTTCCACGACGCGGCACAGCTGCAGCCCCGCGAGGTGCGTGGTGACTCGGTCTTCACCGGACGACTCCTCCTCATCGGTCTCCCCCTCACGATCGGGGCAGGGTACCTGCTGGCGCGCGGCATCTTCCCCGGCTCCAGCGCGTGGCTGGCCCTGCTCCTCGCGGCGACCCTGGCTCCCACCGACGCCGGACTCGGCGCGGCCACCGTGCTCAACCCGGTCGTGCCGGTCCGGGTGCGGCGCATCCTCAACGTCGAGAGCGGTCTCAACGACGGGATGGCCACTCCGGTGGTGCTGTTCGCCATCGCAGCGGCCGCTGGGGTCGCGCCCGAGGACGCCCTCGTCGACGCCCTGCGCGAGCTCGCGATCGGAGCGCTCGTCGGCATCGCGGCGGGGTACGCGTCCGGCCGGCTGATCGAGCGGTCGCGCAGAGCCGGGTGGGCGGAGTCGGGGCTGCTGCCCATCGCAACGCTCTCGGTGCCGGTGCTCGCGTACTACGGCGCCGTCGAGGTCGGCGGCAACGGGTTCGTCGCAGCCTTCGTGGCCGGGACGGCATACGCAGCTGCTCAGACGGACTCGAGGCACACGCACGCCGGCCTGGAGATGACTGATCGGCTCTCTGCACTCCTCGGGTTCGGCGTGTGGCTGCTCTTCGGGATCACGGTCGCCCACCATCTCGACTGGATGGTGCGGTGGCAGAGCCTGCTCTACGCGGCGCTCTCCCTCACCGCCCTGCGGATGCTTCCCGTCGCGCTGTGTCTGCTGGGCACGGGACTGCAACGACGCACCGTCCTCTTCGTGGGCTGGTTCGGGCCGCGCGGGCTCGCCTCCGTCGTCTTCGCGCTCATCACCTACGAGACCCTCGGCGCAGCCGACCCCGCTGTCCAGACCGTCATCGGCGCCGTCGCCACGACCGTGCTCCTCAGTGTCATCCTGCACGGCCTCTCCGCGGGGCCCTGGGCGCAGCGGTACGGGGACTGGGCACAGCACACCGGTCCCGCGGTCGAGACCCAGCCCGCGGCAGAGCCGCTGGCCGTGCGCCGGTCGGTGGGCGGGCACACCACGTACGGGCCGCGTGACGAAGCAGGGACGCCGCCCCGGTGACACTCCGTCCGGCAGGGCACGCCCTCTAGATCCCGCGCCAGGTCGACGTCGCGCGGCCGATGCGCTCGGAGAGCCCGGAGCCGACGACCACCCCGACGGCGATGGCCACGATGCTCAGCAGGGCGTTGACGAAGTCGCCGAGGCCGGCGGCCTGGTCGACACCGACGATGCGCGCCACGCCCTGGAGTCCGAGCGCGCCGGGCACGAGCATCCAGAACGTGGGCAGGAAGGTCACCGGCACCGGAGGACCGCTTCGACGGCTCTGGATCGCGTAGCACACGGGCAGGACGACGGCCGCGGCGAGAAAGCTCGCGCCGAGGGTGCCGAGGACGCGTCCTGAAAGCGCCTGGACACCGTAGGCGACGTAGAGCACCACGAGGAGCCATCCGAGGGTCCGGCGCGGCGCGGACGAGGCGACGAACTGCCCGACCCCGAAGACGAGCACGCCCACCCAGGGCGCCCACGCTCCGAGGGTCACGGGCGCCTGTCCCACGGCCGGCGGCAGGCCGGCCAGCTCGGCCCCCATAGCAATGCCGAAGGTCAGCACGAGCAGGCGTTCGAGCCCGTAGACCAGGCGCGCGGAGCCCGCCAGCATGTCTCCCGTCGACAGCTCCACGGTCGCCATCGTGAGGGCCGCACCCGGCAGGAAGGTGACGAGGGCGGGGATGACGATCTCCAGCGGCGGCGAGTCGAGCGCCGGGGCCACCCACTGGAACACGATGGCCGTGACCACCGTGGCGGTCACGACGGGGAGCACGAGCGAGAGCAAGGGCTCGCGGTCGGCCCACCACCGGAGGCCGCCGACGAGGAAGCCGATGAGCAGGAACGCCGGCAGGGCGCTGGCCGTGGGGTCGAGCATGAGTCCCAGCCCGACGGTGAGGACTCCGCTGGCGAGGACGGACACGCCGCCGCCGAAGCGCGGCCGTGAGGCAACCAGCGCATCGAGGCGCTCGCACGCGACGCCGGCCTCCACCGAGCCGTGGCGGATGTCGTCGATGAGCCGGTAGAGCGCATCGACCTGGTCGAGCCGCAAAGGCACGCTGCTGCAGGCCTCGAAGTCCATCCGGCTGGAGTCACCCGTGTCGATGCGCACGAACACCCCGGTGGGTACGACGAAGAACGTCACACCGGTGGCCGCGTACACACCGGCCACCTCCTCGAGGATCTGGGTCACGCGCTCCGTCGCGTCACCGGCGCGGGACATGACGACGCCGAGACGGCGGAGCAGGTCGAGGACGGCCTCGGGGGGCGGTGCGTCGAAGTCCTCGGGCTCGGGGTCCGCCGCAGGGCCGAGAGGCGCGAGGTGGGACTGGGCGACCTCCGCGACGCGCGACCACCACCGACGGCTCACCGATCGCACCCGTGCACCCGGTGTGACGAGCCCCCCGGGCACCGGGTCCGATTCGATGGACACGTCACCAGCGTGGCAGCCGCTGGGGTCGTCAGAGTCATCCTCCACGGGTGACTCTGACGCGTCGCGGGCGTCCTAGATTCGAGGAGCGCGGCAGGCGCGTGTGCTTGGCGGAGGGAGCGCAACCATGACCGAAGCGAGTTCGTCAGCCGCGTCCGGGAGTTCCGGACGGGCGGCGGCGCAGGCTGCGGCTCGCGCGGGCGGGGTGCTGGCCGCCACCTGCCTGTCGACCTTCGTCGTCAACGCCAACACGTCGGCGGTCAGCATCCTCCTGCCGGCCATCAGCGCGGACACGGGTATGGACGTGACGACCCTGCAGTGGGCCGTCACGGGCTACTCGCTCGTCGGCGCCGCGGTCATCGTGACGTCCGGCTCGCTGGGTGACGTCTTCGGCCGCAAGCGGGTCTTCCAGCTCGGCCTGATGCTCTTCGTCGTGTCCTGCATCTTCATCGCCCTGTCGTCGTCCGGAGGCGCCGTCATCGCCGGCCGCGTCATCCAGGGCGCGGCGGGGGCCACCATCCTGGCCTGCGGCCTGAGCCTCCTGTCCGTGGCGAACGACGGGCAGGCGCAGCTGCGTGCGGTGTCGCTCTGGGGGGCCGCCGCCGCCGTCGGAGCGGCGGCCGGCCCGCTCATGGGTGGGGTGCTGGTGTCGGTGATGGGCTGGCAGGGGCTCTTCTGGGTCGACGCCGTCATCGCCGTCGTCTGCATCCTCATCACGGCCCGACGCGTCTCCGAGTCGCGCGACACGACCCGCTCGCGGTCGATCGACTACGCCGGCTCGATCCTCATCGCGTTGACGCTGGCGCCCCTCATCCTCGCGCTGAGCAAGGGCGGCGACTGGGGCTGGGGGTCGGTCGCCACGCTCGCGTGCATCGCCATCGGTGTCGCGGCAGGATTCGCCTTCGTCGCCGTCGAGCGGCGGGTGGCCGTCCCGATGCTCGACCTCGGACTGCTCCGCAACCGCGTCCTCGTCGGCTCGACGATCGCCATCCTCATCGGTGCCGGCACGATCAACGCGCTGATGTACCTGCTGAGCCTCTACTTCCAGGACCCGAACGCCCTCGGCTTCACGACGCTCCAGGCGGGTCTGGCAACGCTGCCGGCGACGATCGGGCTCGTCGTCATCGCGGCCGCCGTGCCGCGGCTCACCGCGCGCCTCGGGGGACGCCAGGTCGTCGCCATCGGCTTCCTGCTGACCGCCGTCGGCTTCGCCGCCCTCGGGTTCGCCGACTCCGACTGGGCCTACCGCGCCTTCCTGCTGCCGCTGCTCGCCGTCGCGGTGGGCATGGGCCTGTCGAACGGGCCGGCGTCCTCCGCCTCGACGGCCTGTGTGCCGGAGAAGCAGGTCGGGTCCGCGTCCGGTGTCTCGAACATGGCGCGCTACGTCGGAGCCGCGGTCGCCACGGCGCTGGCGGCGACGATCTACGGCGCCGTCATCGCCGACCGGACGGCCGAGGGCAACCCGGCTGGGGAGGCTCTGGCCTCGGGCCTCGCGACGGCATCGTGGGTGATGGCCGGCTTCAGCATGGCCGGCGTGCTCATGGCGGTCCTCATGGGTCGTCACCAGCCCGCCAAGGGCACGATCCACGACTCGGCGGCCGCCGCAGCGTCCACCGCCATGACTCTGCGCACCTCCGCCACGGGCAGCGCGGTCGCGAAGGTCTGACGCAGTTCCTGTCCCCTGCCGGGAAACTGGGGGTGTCATCGCCGATCCGGAACCATCCGTTCACCCAGCCGCGTTACGTTCGGCGCAGAGGTGGAGGCCGACCGGGCGTCGACCCGACGAGGAGCGTGCATGGTGGACCCACTGCTGGCCGGTGACCGCGTCGCCGCGCCGCGGACGCTCGTCGACGTCCTCGCCGACGTCACCGCGCGTCACCCCGACGCGCCGGCGCTCGACGACACCGTCACCGTCCTGACGTATGCCGAGCTGACCGAGCAGGCGAGACGGATGGCCGCAGAGCTCGTGGCCGCGGGCGTATGCCGTGGCGACCGGGTGGGCGTACGCGTGCCGTCGGGGACGACCGACCTCTACGTCGCCGTGCTCGGAGTCCTCCACGCCGGGGCGGCGTACGTGCCCGTCGACGTCGACGACCCGCAGGAGCGGGCCGACCTCGTCTTCTCCGAGGCCGCCGTGAAGGCGGTCGTGGGAGCGCGTCGGCAGGTCACGGTGCCGTCGCCCGGCTCACCGGTCCCGGCGTCCGGGCGGACCGCCCGACGCGCGGCACCGCGGCCGGCGCGCGCGGGCCGGGACGGTCGGCACGACCCGGGCGTCCTGCCCGAGGTCCGCGTGCAGGACGACGCCTGGGTGATCTTCACCTCGGGGTCGACCGGCGTGCCCAAGGGTGTGGCGGTCTCCCACCGTTCAGCGGCGGCCTTCGTCGACGCTGAGGCCCGGATGTTCTTGCAGGACAGTCCGATCGGTCCGGGTGACCGCGTGCTCGCAGGCCTCTCGGTCGCGTTCGACGCGTCGTGCGAGGAGATGTGGCTCGCCTGGGGGCACGGGGCGTGCCTCGTCCCGGCACCACGGAGTCTCGTGCGCACCGGCATGGACCTCGGACCGTGGCTCGTGGCCCAGGACGTCACCGTCGTCTCCACGGTCCCGACGCTGGCCGCGCTCTGGCCGGCCGAGGCCCTCGAGCCGGTGCGACTGCTCGTCTTCGGGGGCGAGGCGTGCCCGCCCGAACTGGCCGAACGGCTCGTCGCCCCGGACCGCGAGGTCTGGAACACCTACGGCCCGACCGAGGCGACCGTCGTCGCCTGCGGAGCGCGGCTCGACGGCACCACCCCGATCCGGATCGGCCTGCCCCTCGACGGTTGGGACCTCGCCGTCGTGGGCCCGGACGACCGGCCCGTTGCCCAGGGTGAGACGGGCCAGCTCATCATCGGCGGAGTCGGGCTCGCCCGCTACCTCGACCCCGCCAAGGACGCCGAGAAGTACGCCCCGATGCCGACCCTCGGCTGGGACCGCGCCTACCGGTCGGGCGACCTCGTCGTCAACGACCCCGAAGGCCTCGTCTTCGTCGGGCGCGCCGACGAGCAGGTCAAGCTCGGCGGTCGCAGGATCGAGCTCGGGGAGGTCGACGCGGCGCTGCAGTCCCTCCCGGGCGTGTCAGGGGCAGCCGCGGCCGTCAAGACGACGGGCGCCGGGAGCCAGGTCCTCGTCGGCTACGTCGTGCCCGACTCCGTCAGCCGCGCAGGCCTCCCGGTGTCGGCCCCCGACTTCGACCGGACGGCGGCGCTCGCGCGCCTCCACGAGGAGCTTCCGGCCGCCCTCGTGCCGGTGCTCGCCGTCGTCGAGTCCCTGCCGACGCGCACGTCGGGGAAGGTCGACCGTGCGGCGCTGCCGTGGCCGCTGCCGGGCGCGGCCGACGACGGCGAGCCCAGCGACCTGTCCGGCACGGCGGCATGGCTCGCGGATCACTGGACCGCGGTGCTCGGCACCGAGGTTCGTTCGGCCGAGGCGGACTTCTTCGACCACGGCGGCGGGAGCCTGTCGTCGGCGCGCCTCGTGTCGCTGCTCCGCGAGCGCTACCCGACGGTGACCGTGGCCGACGTCCACACGCACCCGCGCCTCGGCGCCCAGGCCGAGCTGCTCGAGACGATGGACACGGCCGACGGGTCACGGACCGAGCGCACGGTACGCCGCATCCCGCGCGGCACCCAGCTCGTGCAGACGGCCGTGTCCCTCGTCCTGCTCACGGTCAAGGGACTGCAGTGGCTCGTCGGTCTCGTCACTCTCACCGAGCTCCTGCGCCTCGCCCACCTCGCCGACTGGTCGCAACCGGTGTCCTGGTGGGCCCTCGGCATCGGCTGGCTCCTCTTCATCACCCCCCTCGGCCGGATGGGCCTGTCCGCGTTGGCCGCCCGGGTCCTCCTCGCCGGTGTGCGTCCGGGCACGTACCCCCGTGGTGGGAGCGTGCAGATGCGGCTCTGGGCCGCCGAGCGCTTCGCCGATGCGATGGGGGCCATCACGATGGCCGGAGCGCCGTGGATCATCTACTACGCGAGGATGCTCGGCGCCTCGGTGGGTCCCGGTGTCGACCTCCACTCCGTGCCCCCGGTCACGGGCATGCTGACGATCGGGTCCGGTGCCAGCGTCGAGCCCGAGGTCGACCTCTCCGGCTACTGGATCGACGGCGACGTCGTGCACGTGGGCCTCGTCCACATCGGCCGCGAGGCGGTCATCGGCGCCCGCAGCACCATCGGTCCGGACGTGCACATCGGCCGTGGCGTCGTCGTCGAGGCCGGCTCGACCGTCCTCCGGTCCGTGCGACCCGGGCGGGTCGTCGCCGGGTCGCCGGCCCAGCGGGTCGACGACCCGAGCCGTTCGAGATGGCCCACGGACCGTCCCCCGAACGCACCGGCCTGGCTCGTCGTCTACGGGCTGTCCGGCGTCCTCCTGTCGGTCCTGCCCTTCCTCGCGCTCCTCCCAGGCGTGCTCGTCGTGGGCGGCGCGGTCGCCCGGGCCGCGGGGTCACGCGAGGCGGTCGTGACGGCATACGCGGCCGTGCCCGTCCTGACCGTGCTCAGTCTCGCGTCGCTCTCAGCCATCACGATCGTGCTGGTGCGCCTCCTCGCCATCGGGCTGCGCGAGGGTTACCACCCCGTCCGCGGCAGGGTCGGGTGGCAGGTGTGGGCGACCGAGCGGCTCCTCGACCAGGCGCGGACGTTGCTCTTCCCCGTCTACGCCAGTCTCGTCACCCCGATCTGGCTGCGCGCCCTCGGCGCGCGCGTCGGCCGTGATGTCGAGGCCTCGACGGTCCTGCTGCTGCCGTCGATGACGTCGGTCGCCGACGGCGCCTTCCTCGCGGACGACACGATGGTGGCCGGCTACGAGCTCGCCCACGGGTGGGTGCACATCGCACCGGCCAAGATCGGCAAGCGCGCCTTCCTCGGCAACAGCGGGATGACGGCGCCGGGCCGACGTGTGCCCAAGCACGGCCTCGTCGCGGTGCTCTCGGCCGCACCGCAGAAGTCCAAGGCCGGGTCGAGCTGGCTCGGCAGCCCGCCGGTGCGGCTGCGCCGCCCCCCGCAGGGCTCCGACGACGAGAGGACCTTCGCTCCCCCGCTGCGGCTCAAGGTGGTCCGTGGCCTCGTCGAGCTGTGCCGGGTCGTCCCCGTCATGGTCACCGTGGCGATCGGTGTCACCGTCCTCGTGGCGCTCCAGTGGCTCGTCGACCGCGTCGGCCTGGCCGGCGCGGCGGCTCTGGGCGGTGTCGTCCTCGCCGCCGCCGGGGCCGTCGCCGCCGGCGTGACGACCGTCGCCAAGTGGGTCGTCGTCGGCCGCATCGGGGCCGTCGAGCACCCGCTGTGGAGCTCCTTCGTCTGGCGCAACGAGGTCGTCGACACGTTCGTCGAGATGGTGGCCGGACCGTGGTTCGCGTGGACGGCGACGGGCACACCGGCCATCAACGTCTGGCTGCGAAGCCTCGGGGCCCGGATCGGGCATGGGGTGTGGTGTGAGACCTACTGGCTGCCCGAGGCGGACCTCGTGACCCTCGGTGACGGTGTGACCGTCAACCGGGGCTGCGTGCTCCAGACCCATCTCTTCCATGATCGAATCATGAGCATGGACACGGTCACGCTCGAGGACGGAGCCACGCTCGGCCCCAACGGGGTGATCCTGCCCGCGGCGAGCATCGGGGTGGCCGCGACGGTGGGTCCCGGTTCGCTCGTGCTCCGGGGCGAGGCCGTGCCGCGCGGGACCCGCTGGACGGGCAACCCGATCGCACCGTGGAGCGGCGCCGACCCCGTGGCCCACGCGTCCGGACCCGCGCCGGGATCATCGTCGGCTGGATCTTCGGGCGACGTCGCGAGCGGCGTGCGATGACGGGCGGCCTCGTCCAGCAGGTGCCTGCCCTGACCGACGCGTACACACCCGACCGTGGTGACCCTGCCTACGAGGTCACCCACTACGACCTCGACCTCGACTACAAGGTCTCGACCAACCGTCTCGCCGGTCGCGCCGTCCTCGAGATCACCGCGCTCGAGGACGTGCGGCGGCTCGTCGTCGACCTCGTGGGCCTGCGGGTCCTCAAGGTCTCGGTCGGTGGCCGGGCCGCCAAGTGGGTCCACCGCGGCCCCCGGGTCGTCGTCACCCCGTCGGTCCCGCTGGCACGCGGTGAGCGCACCCAGGTCGCGATCACGTATGCCGGCACGCCGGGTCCCGTGGCGACGCGCTGGGGCGACGTCGGCTGGGAGGAGCTCACCGAGGGGGCGCTCGTGGCCGCGCAGCCCAACGGAGCGGCGACGTGGTTCCCGTGCAACGACCATCCCCGGACGAAGGCCACGTACCGACTGGCGTTCGAGTGCGACTCGCCCTACGACGTCGTCGCGACGGGGGCGCTCGTGGCCGCCCGGGCGCGCGGCAGCCGGACGCGGCGGGTCTTCGAGCAGGACGTCCCCATGGCGACCTACCTCGCCACGGTGCACGTCGGCCACTACGTGCGGCGCGCCCTGGCCCCGGCCGACGTGCCGATCGCCGTCGTGCTGCCGGCGACCCGCGAGCGCGACGTCATGCACGACCTGGAGCGGCTGCCTGCCATGACGAGCCTCTACGAGGCGCTCTTCGGGCCCTACCCGTTCGAGGACTACACCGTCGTCGTCACCGCCGACGACCTCGAGATCCCGCTCGAGGCGCACGCCATGGCGACGTTCGGGCCGAACTGGCTCGACGGGCGTCGCCGCCACGAGCGCCTCGTCGCCCACGAGCTCGCACACCAGTGGTTCGGCAACAGCCTGACCCCGTCGACGTGGGCCGACATCTGGCTCAACGAGGGGTTCGCCTGCTACGCCGAGTGGCTCTGGGCGGAGCACGCCGACGGCGTCCCGGTGCGCGTCAACGCCGCGACCCACTGGTCCCGGCTCTCCCGTCTGGCACAGGACGTCGTGCTCGCCGACCCCGGGCCCGACCACATGTTCGACGACCGCGTCTACAAGCGCGGGGCCCTGACCCTGCACGCCCTGCGGGTGGAGCTCGGTGACGTCGCGTTCTTCGACCTCCTGCGCGACTGGGTCGCGGCCCACCGGCACGGGTCCGTGACCACTGACGAGTTCGTCAGCCACGTCGAGACGTTCGTGCGGGAGATCCCGCCCGTGGACGGGGACGGGAACGGCGACGCTGCGGGCCGGCGGGCACGCGACCTGCTCGAGCGGTGGCTCTGGGCCACTCCCCTGCCCCGGTTCGCCCAGCCCGCCTGACGTCTCAGTGGGCGCGTACCGCCAGCGCTCCCGCGGCGGACTCGAGAGCGACGGCGGCGGCATACGCCCTCGGCACGTCGAGGTCGGCGACCGTGACCGACGGCATGCCCGGGACGACGTCGGTGGGGACTCCCGGCACGGGCGTCGCGAAGGTCGTGGGGTCGATGCGGAGACCGACCCGGAGCGCCTTGAGGGCGGCCTCCTTGCGCACCCACGTCGTGATGTCCGTGAGTTCCCCGGTGCCGCGGGCTCGTTCGCCGGGGTGGAGTGCCACGTCGCCGTAGCCACCGAACCCCACGGCGTCGACGGGCTCGATGTCGACGCCGACAGGTCCGTGCCGGCTCAGTGCGAGCGCGACGACCGTGCGGGTGCGGCTCAGCGACAGGTGCAGCCCCGGGTCGTCGAGCAGGCGGGGGGCGCCGTGCTGCCGGTCGCAGTCGGGGCACGTGCGGTCGAAGCGCAGCGACTCCGGTGGTCGGCCCAGGACCCGGCCGACCTCCCGGCGGGCCATGGCGTGGAGCAGCAGGTATGCCGCCGCGTCGCGTCGGTCGGCCAGGCGCGCCCACCGCGCGCGCTCGTGCTCGTCGAGCCCGGCCGCGATGGCCACAGAATCGGGCGGCACCCATGCCCCGGACGTCGACTCGCGCACCCAGACGTCGACCGTCGCGTCGGTCGGTCTTCGCGACCTCTCGGTGCCGTCCACGCGCCAAGGATCGACGCGTGGACCCCGATCCGCAAGGCAGCGTTCGCCGAGACATCGCCCTGCTGAGGTGATGCGTGCACTGTCCGGTGGTGCGAGCGTCGAGGAGAGCGCACCACGCGCCACGTCGCGAGGCGTCCACCCTGAGGAGAGACTGTGAGCAACGAGAGCCAGTCGGCGACGACATCCGGGGCGCGAGCGGGGACGGCGACCCGGAAGGTGGCCCACCTGACCCCGGACCAGCGCGTGACCCGGGGCAGGGCCGCCCGCAACGAGACACCGAGGCGCAGCCACGGGTCGTGGGAGCCGTCGACGGACCGGCCCGACCCCGTCGCGCTGCTCGAGGAGCAGGCGACGAGCCGGGTCCCGGAGCTCGTCCCGCTGCGCTACGGACGGATGCTCGTCTCTCCGTTCACGTTCTACCGCGGCGCGGCGCTCATCATGGCCAGCGACCTCGCCGCGACCCCACGGTCGGGATTCATCTCCCAGATCTGCGGCGACGCGCACCTGTCGAACTTCGGAGTGTTCGCCTCTCCCGAGCGGCGCCTCCTCTTCGACATGAACGACTTCGACGAGACGCTTCCGGGCCCGTGGGAGTGGGACGTCAAGCGGCTCGCGGCGAGCTTCGAGATCGCCGGTCGCGATCGGGGCTTCTCGGCTGCGGACCGCCGGGACGTGGTCAGGTCCTGCGTCGCCGAGTACCGCGCCCGGATGCAGCTGTTCGCGGCCGCGCGCAACCTCGACGTCTGGTACGCCCACATCGAGGTCGACACGGTGTTCGAGCTGCTGAAGTCCAGCATCACGAAGAAGCAGCAGGCCAAGGCACAGGCCAACGCGGCCAAGGCCCGCACCCGGGACAGCATGCAGGCCTTCACCAAGCTGACCCATGACGTCGACGGTGAGCGTCGGATCATCTCCGACGCGCCCCTCATCGTGCCGATCGAGGAGCTGGCGGCGGGCACGGGGCATGACGACGTCGAGGGTGAGCTCCGCGCTCTCATCAGGTCGTACCGCCGCACCCTGGAGACCGATCGGCGCGAGCTGCTCGAGTCCTTCGAATACGTCCACGCCGCCCGCAAGGTCGTCGGGGTCGGGAGCGTCGGCACCCGGGCCTGGATCATCCTCCTGCTCGGCCGGGACGGGCAGGACCCGCTGTTCCTGCAGGCCAAGGAGGCGCAGGAGTCCGTCCTCGAGAGGTTCGTCGGGGCGAGCCGGTATGCCAACCACGGCCAGCGCGTGGTCGCCGGCCAGCGGCTCATGCAGGCGGCCAGCGACATCTTCCTCGGGTGGCAGCGGGTCCACGGGTTCGACGGTCAGGTGCGTGACTTCTACCTGCGTCAGCTGCGCGACTGGAAGGGCTCGGCCGACGTCGACACCATGAGCTCCGGCGTCATGACCGCCTACGCCCGGATCTGCGGGGCGACGCTGGCCCGGGCACACGCCCGCTCGGGTGACCGCATCGCGATCGCCGCCTACCTCGGCACGAGCGACGTCTTCGACCGCGCGATCGCCGACTTCGCGTCGTCCTACGCCGACCAGAACGAACGTGACTACGAGGCCCTCGTGGCGGCAGTCCGATCCGGGCGCCTCGAGGCCCAGACGGGCATGTAGAGGGCGTCGGGGTGATCGTCAGGGCGGACCGAAGACGCTCCAGACCCGGTCACGGAGCGGGCCGTGCACCGGCGTGACCTCGAAGACCAGGCCGGGACGGCTCTCGCTCTCGAACGCGCCCTTCGCCAGGTCGTGAACGGTGTACCAGTCGGGTCCGCGATCTTCCTCGGGCCGCTCCTGGCGGCCGTCGCGCCAGCACACCTTGATCCACAGCGACTCCTGCAGTTCCTGGCGGGCAGGGAGGTCGTGGAGGTCGTGGACCTGGCGCCGGCGCGGAAGGGCCTCGCCGTAGGTCACGCGAGTGATCAGGTGCGCCTGGGTCTGTCCATCGAGGCTGAGCGCCCAGACGGCATCCCGGTAGGGGTCCAACCTCGGGTCGCTCGACCAGGACTCGTCGGCTGACATGGGACCATGTCTACCGGACCCGAGCGTCGTCGTAGAGCGTTTGTACAACGTTTGTCGGTGGGCGCGTGAGGTGCCGGAGGCATGTCATGGGCTGCGGACGACCAGCACGGGAGGCACGCGATGACCAGGCTGTCGATGCATGAGCAGCTGCCGTTCGACGAGGAAGCGGTCAGGTCGTCGATCTCGACCGGAGAGCTCCCAGAACCGGACGAGGTGATCGGCGCCGTCACCGAGGCGTACGAGCGGTATCGGGCGAACCGGGAGGGTGCCGTCGCCGACTACATCCCGGTCCTGGCCGAGGCGTCGCCGGACTGGTTCGGCATCTCCGTGGTGGGAGCACGAGGGAGGTCGTTCGAGATCGGGGACGTCGAGAGGACGTTCTCGATCCAGAGCGTGTCGAAACCGTTCGTCTTCGCGCTGGTCTGCGAGGCGGTCGGAGACGTCGACGCGCGTCGCCTCCTCGGGGTCAACAGCACCGGCTTCCCCTTCGACTCGCTCGTGGCGGTGGAGCTCAACCTGGACCGCACGATGAACCCGTTGGTCAACGCGGGTGCGATCGCAGCGACGAGTCTGGTGCCGGGGAGCACGGCGGAGGAGAAGTGGGACCGGGTCAGGGAGGGCCTGTCAGGCTTCGCCGGCCGTGAGCTGAGCCTGAACGAGAGGGTCTACGCCTCGGAGTCCGCCACCAACCTGCGCAACCAGGGCATCGCCCACCTGCTGCAGAGCTACGGCCGTCTCTACTTCGACCCGGACGAGGCCACCGACATCTACACGCGCCAGTGCTCTCTCGACGTGAGCGTCCACGACCTTGCGGTCATGGCGTCCACGCTGGCCAACGGCGGCGTGAACCCGGTGACCGGAAGGACGGTCGTCGGGCGGGGCGTGTGCCGGCGCGTCCTGGCGGTGATGGCCACAGCGGGCCTGTACGAACTGTCCGGCGACTGGCTCTACGAGGTCGGGGTCCCGGGCAAGAGCGGGGTCAGCGGCGGCATCGTCACCGTCGCACCCGGTAAGGGCGGCCTGGCGACGTTCTCGCCTCCCCTGGACGTGGCGGGCAACAGCGTGCGCGGGCAGCTGGTCACCAAGTACCTCGCGGAACGGCTCGGGCTCAACCTCTTCGCCTCGGTGACGGTCTCGCCGGAGTGAGGGCCGCTGGAGATCAGGCCGCGCGAACCTCGGGATCGATGAGGCCGACGAGGTCCTCGGGCGACCGGCAACCGCGGGAGCACAGGACCACCGGCACCCCCTCGAACCAGACGATCCTCCATCGGGTTCCGTCCTCGTCCAGCTCCCTCGCGGCATGGATCTCGCCCTCGCAACCCTCGGTCAAGCACGGGATCCGGATCGTGTCCACGTCCACCTTCGAACACCTTTCGGGGGGTCGGCCCTGTCGGTCTGCTCGTGAGGGGTCCCGCAAGTCCGGGTGCGGTGTCCCTCTCCGGTATCCATACCCGCGGGGGGACCGCGCGCGTCGCATCGGCGCCCGCACCCGCCCATGCCCGGGCGTGAGCCACGAACGTGCCGGCATCCATGCTGTCGCGCTCGGTGCCCGCTTCAGGAGCGTCCTGCGTGTCGGCTCGTCGCGATACCGTCACCGGGTGCCGGGTCCCATCGAGATACCCCCCGACGAGTTCGTCGTCCTCGACGGTGTCCACTTCCACTACCTGGACTGGGGCGGCGACGGAGACCCGCTGTTGATGCTGGCCGGTCTGGGCTGCACCGCCCACGTGTTCTCGGAGCTGGCCCCCCACCTGAGCGACCGGTTCCGGGTGGTCGCCCTGACTCGGCGCGGGCACGGCCTGACCGACCGGGTCCAGAGCGGCTTCGCGCTTGCAGACGCCGCCGAGGACGCGCGCCGCCTCCTCGACGCCCTGGACATCGAGCGGGCCCACGTCGTGGGGCACTCGATGGGAGGAGGTGAGGTGTCGGCCCTCGCCGCTCGACATCCCGAACGCGTGGCGGGAGTCGTCTACCTCGACGGGGCCTATGACTGGGCCGACAGCCCGACGGTCGAGTGGCCGGAGGAGGCAGCGAGCCCGGACCGGTTCGCCTCGTACGAGGACTACGTCGACTTCGTGCACTCCCTGCTCCCGGACGACATCCGTGGACCTGCTCTCGACGCGATGATGCGCGCCTCCGTGGACACCCTCGCGGACGGGTCCGTGGTCGACACGTTCTCGACGGCGGCCTCGGCCCCGTTCGTCCGGGCCCTCAGGGCGTTCCGGCACCCCTACTCCGACATCACCGCTCCCGCGCTCGCCATCTACGCCCTCGGGGACCAGTGGCAGGGACCCGACGCGATCTGGCGGGCCGCGTGCCGTGACCGCTTCGCAGCGGAGACCGCGGATGCTCACGTCATCGAGCTCCACGCCAGCCACTACGTGTTCATCGACCGCCGCGACGAGGTTGTCGCGGCCCTGCGGAGCTTCCTCACCTGACCCTCGGCCTGAACCGTGGCCGCGGCGGCCTGCGGTCCGGCATTCCCCTGCGACGTGACCGACGCGCTCAGCGCCGAGGCCTACACTGAAAGGGCGTCGCGCGCAGTTCCCTTGAATGGTAGGTGGATCGCCATGCGTTCCTGCTTCCCGCGCGTGCCCACAGCGTGCGCCGCCGCTCTCGCTCCCATCGCCTTCGTCGTGCTCGCCCTCCCCGCCGCGACGCTTGCCTCCGCCCGTCCGGCAGGCTCGGCCCCTCCACTCGTCGTGTCCGCGGGCACCGTCGCTACCACTCTGAGCCCGGGTGCCCAGGCCCAGGCCGTCTACAACCGGATGACGGCGGCACAGCGCGTCGGGCAGCTCTTCATGGTCGGAGGTGCCGTGACGGGGCTCGGTTCGGCCACGACGACGGCGATCAGCCGGTACCACGTCGGCAACCTCATCCTCATGGGCCGCACGACCGCGGGCGCCCCGCCGGTGCGGTACCTCACGGGGCGAGCCGACACCGTGACGACGACCGCGGCGACGGCAGGAGTGCCGCTGTTCATCGCCTCCGACCAGGAGGGCGGATACGTGCAGGTCCTCCAGGGGTCGGGCTTCTCGCGCATGCCGACCGCGCTGACGCAGGGCTCCTGGTCCGACACGTCGCTCACGGCATACGCCAGGACGTGGGGCACGCAGGTGATGCGCTCGGGCGTCGACGTCGACCTCGCACCGGTGATGGACACGGTCGCCAAGAGCTTCGCGAGCCTCAACAAGCCCATCGGCTTCTACCAGCGGGAGTACGGGTACACCCAGACCGTCGTCGCCGACAAGGGCACGACCTTCCTCAAGGGCATGAGAGCATCCGGTCTCGCGATGACGGCCAAGCACTTCCCCGGGCTCGGACGGGTGACCGGAAACACCGACACGACGGCGGGAGTGACCGACACGGTGACCACACGCACGTCCACCGACATCACGCCGTTCCGAGCGGCGATCAGCGCCGGTGCGCATCTGCTGATGGTGTCATCGGCCTACTACTCCCGCATCGACGCGTCGCACCCGGCGGTCTTCTCGTCCACGGTGATCCGGGGCATGATCCGCGGCGACCTGGGCTTCACGGGCGTCGTCATCAGTGACGACCTGGGAAGCGCCAAGCAGGTGGCCGCCTGGTCGCCCGGGGCCCGTGCCGTCGGGTTCGTCAACGCGGGCGGTGACGTCGTGCTGACCGGCAACCCCTACGTCGTCCCGGCGATGGTCGCTGCTGTCACCGCACGGGCCGCATCCGACAGCGTGTTCCGCGGTCGTGTCCAGGCATCGGTGATGCGCGTCCTGACGGTCAAGGCGCAGTACGGCCTGCTCGCGCCGCGGCTCCCGGTCACGGGATACTTCGGCCCACTGACGAAGACGGCCCTGCAGCGCTGGCTGGGTATCTCACAGACCGGCGTCTTCGACGGCGCGACGATCCGCGCTCTGCAGGTCCGGATCGGTGCACCTGTCGTGGGCGTCTGGGGCCCGCACTCGATGGCGGCCCTGCAGAGCTACCTCGGCCTCTATCTCGACGGCGCGACGACGTGGAACACCCGCACCGTCGCCGCACTCCAGCGCTACCTCGACACCCAGCTCTGAGGACCGCCGACCCTTTCCCGCTCCAACGACGGCCTCCGACCGAACGGAGGCCGACCCTCGACAGAAGGCGAGAGGCGGTGACACCGCACGGGTATGTGCCCCGACGTGAGCCGACCCGCAGCCCCTCCCGCCCCACCCACCCACGGGATC
Source organism: Terrabacter sp. P2_E3 (assembly GCF_056403915.1). Lineage (NCBI taxonomy): Bacteria > Bacillati > Actinomycetota > Actinomycetes > Micrococcales > Intrasporangiaceae > Terrabacter > Terrabacter sp. P2_E3. The sequence continues at coordinate 26,252 of NZ_JBFUEN010000001.1, read as the reverse complement.
GTGCGGTGAGGGGCGCGGTGCGCCTGGCGGACGTGGTCACCCCTGCGTCTGAGGTCGAGGCACTCGTCGAAGCCTTTCTGCAACTGCGCCGCGACGGTCGAGACCCGGTGGCGACGACCGAGCTCGTCCGAGCGCTGCCTGACGCCTTCCCGCTTCCGGGCTCGGGCTCGACCCGCATCCTGTGGGAGTCGCTGGCGTCCGTCGCGGCCGTGGACCTGACGGCGGCCCGCACCCTCGAACCACACCTCGATGCCCTGGCGATCCTCGCTGAGGCCCGGTCGGCCGGGTACCCCGTCGCCACGCCAGTCCCCGACGGCGCCTCGTGGGGAGTCTTCGCGGCGGAGGGGCCCGGTGTCCGTCTCGAGGCGCGCGACGACACGGGCCGCGCCGCCGGCACCGTCCGACTGCGCGGGACGAAGCCGTGGTGCTCGCTGGCCGGATCGCTGTCGCACGCCCTCGTCACCGCCTGGGACAGCGACACCACCCGGCGGTTGTATGCCGTCCGCCTGGGTCCGTCGAACGGCGTGACCGTCCAGCCCTCGGCGTGGTTCGCCCGGGGTCTGACCGCCGTGCCCAGCGGTCCGGTCGACTTCGACGGCGCCGAGGCGGTCCCGGTCGGTCCGACGGGTTGGTACCTCGAGCGCCCCGGGTTCGCCTGGGGCGGCATGGGCGTGGCAGCCATCTGGTACGGCGGCGCGGTGGGCGTGGCCCGCCGCCTGCTCCGCGGCGGACGGGAGCCCGACCAGATCGCGCAGATGCACGTGGGGGCGGTCGACGCCGGGCTCTGGGCGGCTCGGACCTGCCTCGACGACGCGGCTGCCCGGGTCGACGACGGCCGCGCGACGGGTGAGGAAGGCGCACGACTCGCCCTGCGCGTGCGTCACGTGGTGGCACGTGCCGCGGAGTCCGTGGTCGAGCGCGTCGGCCATGCGACCGGACCGGCACCTCTGGCGCTCGAAGACGACCACGCCGCGCGCGTCGCGGACCTGCAGCTATACCTGCGTCAGGAGCATGCCGAGCGCGACGAGGCTGCCCTCGGCCGGCATGTCCTCGAGCGTCCCGTCCTCGACGGCGGCAGCGGCACCGACGGCCGACCGTGGTGACCCGCGCGCGGCCCTTCACGCACTCCGAGCGGGGCACGGCGGAGAGCCGGTGGCGCGAGCGACGCGAGTGGGCCGACCTCAGGCCCGCAGACGCTCTGCTCTCAGGGCGTGGCCGCCTCGTCGTCGTCGCTGCGCACCCCGACGACGAGACGCTCGCTACGGGCGGACTCATGTCGATTGCAGCACGAGCCGGACTCGAGGTGACGGTCGTGCTGCTCAGCGACGGTGAGGCGTCGCACCCCGGTTCCCCCACCGTGTCCAGCCGCGACCTGGCCACTCTCCGGGTCGAGGAGTCCCGCGCCGCGCTGGCTCGACTCGCGCCGTCCGCGACGCTCGAGCGGCTCGGTCTGCCGGACGGCCGCCTGGCCGCCTGCACCGCCGAGACCGTCACGGGCCTCGTCGACGTCATCGGCGAGCGCGGCGGCGACACCGTCGTCGTCGCGCCGTGGCGGCACGACGGCCACGCCGACCACGACGCGGCCGGGCGGGCCGCTGGAGTGGCGTGCCGGCGTACCGACGCGGTGCTCTGGGAGTACCCCCTGTGGCTGTGGCACTGGTGCCAGCCCGAGCGCGCGCCGTGGGCCGACCTCCACGCCCTCACCCTCGACGCCGACGTGCAGGCGACGAAGCAGGAGGCCGTGGCGCTGCACCGCACCCAGGTGGCTCCGGTCTCCGACGAGCCCGGGGACGAGGCCGTCCTCCACGAGGACATGCTCGCCCACTTCGCGCGGCCCTTCGAGGTCTTCCTCCGGCTGGACCTGCCGACGGACGACAGCCTCGACGAGCTGCATGACTCGTCCAGCGACCCGTGGCAGGTGCGCACGAGCTGGTACGAGCAGCGCAAGCGGGCCGTCACCCTGGCGGCCCTCCCCCACGAACGTTACGGCCGCGCGCTGGAAGTAGGTGGGTCCGTCGGGGCGCTCGCGGAGGACCTCGCGACACGGTGCGACCGGCTCGTCGTCGTCGACGAGAGCGGGGCCGCCGTCGAAGCCGCGCGGTCCTCGTTGCGAGGGCTCGACCACGTCGAGGTCGTGCCCGGCAGCGTCCCCGAGGACTGGCCCGACGGCCCCTTCGACCTCGTCGTCGTCTCGGAGGTCGGGTACTTCCTCAGTCCGGCGCGGCTGGGACGGCTCGTGACACGGGTCGACGCGTCCCTCGCGGACGACGGCGCGCTCGTGCTGTGCCACTGGCGGCATCCCGTGCGGGGCTGGCCGCTCGACGGCCTGCGGGTCCACGAGCTGTGGACCCGCTCGTCCGCCCTGCCCGTCGTGGCCACACACCTCGAGAGGGACTTTCGGCTCGATGTGATGTCGAGGTCCTCGGCGCACCGGGCCGGCTCGCCATGACGGCCCACCTCCCCCGCCCCCTGACCCACGTTCACGTGATCGTCCCGGCCAACGACGAGGAGGCCCTGCTCCCCCGTGCCCTGGGCTCGATCGACGACGCCGTCGCGGAGCTGCACCGGTCCCGACCCGGCGTCCACGCACGCGTCGTCCTCGTGCTCGACGCCTGCGTCGACCGCTCACGCGAGGTCGCCGCCCGGCACCGCGACGTCACCGTCGTCGAGGTCGACCGTCGGTGCGTCGGTGCCGCTCGCGCCCACGGCGTCGTGGTCGCGACGGCCGACGTCGCGGAGGCGGACACCGATCATCACTGGCTGGCCGGCACGGACGCCGACTGCGTGGTCCCGCCCGACTGGCTCGTCCGGCAGGTCATGCTCGCCGATGCCGGCCTCGATCTCGTGACCGGCACCGTGCAACCCGACGACGAGCTCGACGCAGAATCCCTCAACCGGTGGCACGCCCTGCACCAGCTGCGTGATGGTCACCCGCACGTCCACGGCGCCAACCTCGGCGTCCGGCTCTCTGCCTACCTGGCGGCCGGGGGCTTCGAGCCGCTCGCGGTCCATGAGGACGTGGGTCTGGTCGAGCGCATCCGTGCGTCCGGAGCCGCCTGTCTCGCCAGCTCGTCAGTACACGTGCGCACCTCGGGCCGCACGCAGGGACGCACGCCCGGCGGCTTCGCCGACTACCTCGGGGCGCTGGTTGCCCAGGGTTCACTCACCGGCTGAGGACCCAGCCCGACATGCGGCCGGCCGAGTCCGTGGCGCGCTGGCGGGTATGTCCGCTGCGTGGAGCCGATACCCCAGACCCGTGACGCGCTGCGACGGATGGCACTGCGTGGAGAGATCGACATCGCCGACCAGCTGGCCAGGGTGACCGAGAGCCTCACGGCCGTGGTGCCGTCCATCGTCGCGTTCAGCATCGGCATCGCCCGCCACGACGTCACGCTGACCTACGTGTCGAGCAGCCTCGAGGCCGCGTGGCTCGACGGGGTGCAGTACGTCGACGACGGTCCCTGCCAGCAGGCGGCCCGTAGCGGTGAGGTCGTCGCCGTCGACCACCGCGAGCTCCTCGACGAGGGTCGCTGGCAGCTCTTCGCCCAAGCCGGCGCTGCTGTGGGGATCCGCAGCACCCTGTCTCTCCCCGTCCTCGACGCGTCACGCGTCATCGGCGGCGTCAACCTCTACGGCAGCGGCACCGACACCTTCGTGGGCCGTCATGACGAGGTCGCGGCGCTCGTCGGCGGGTGGGCGGGAGGCGCGGTGACGAACGCCGACCTCAGCTTCCGGAGCCGGGTCGAGGCCACCGACGCGCCCCGACGCCACGAGGAGGTCGAGACGGTGCGTGTCGCGGTGGGAGTCCTCGTCGACGCCCAAGGGGTGTCCCCGGAGGTCGCCGAGAGCAAGCTCTACGAGGCCGCCGCGCGGGCGGGCATACCGGTGGTGGCCCTGGCGCTCATGGTGATCGGCGAAGGGGGCGAGAGCGGAGGTCCGTGACCTCCCGATCGGGCCGGCGCGGTGCCATCATGCACCTATGACCACGCACCGCCCCGACACGATGGTGGGCGACGTCTCCGGTCTGGATGCCGCGAATGTCGTCACGACCCTGGCGCGGGTCCTGGCCGAGACACCCGGAGTGCTGCCCACCCTCCACGAGATCGCCACGAGGTCGGTCGACCTCGTGCCCTGCGACTGGGCGGCCGTCGCCGTCGCGGAACACTTCACGCGTCGACGTGCCCGACTGGCCGACTCGACCGACGATGCGCTCATGGAGAGAGTGGCCGTGGCTGCGGCCGAGGCAGGCGACAGCCCGGGCCTGGCCGCTTTCGAGGCCGGCGAGACCGTGCGGTGCGACGACCTCGCGCACGAGTGCAGGTTCACGGCATACGCCACGCAGCTCGTCGCACGCACGCCCATCCGGGCGGTGCTGTCGGTCCCGCTGCGCTTCCACGACGCCACTCTCGGCGTGCTCACCCTCTACAGCGCCACGCCCCACTCGTTCGACGAGTCGTCGGTCGCGCGGGCGACTCTCGCGCCGAGCATGCCGCCATCGCCGTGGAGGCGGCTCGCAGCGACGACCGTGCCGTCCAGCTGCAGGCGGCCCTGGAGCACAGCCGGACCATCGGGGCCGCGATCGGCATCCTCGTCGAGCGTCACCGCATCCTGCCCGACGAGGCCTTCCAGATGCTGCGCGAGGTGAGCCAGCACACCAACCGCAAGCTCGTGCAGGTGGCGACCGACCTCCTCGAGACCGGAGCCCTGCCCGAGGTCTGACCACGTCGCACGAGGGATGACGACCACGCCGGCACACTCAGACGAGCACGACGCCGCCACGTCCCGCCTATGCGGCCGGAGGGAGGAGCTGCGCAAGGGCGTCACCCATGCGGTCCCGGCTCGCACCGTTGCGCCCGATGTTCCCCAGCCCGAACTGCAGGTTCGAGGACAGGGTCACCTGCACGGTGCCGGGAGCGACCTCGCGGATTCGGGCCGTGACCTTCTCTCCGAACGCAAGCACCATCCGCCCCGCGGTGAAGACGAAGACGCCGGTCGCAGCATCCGAGGAGAGGTGCTGCATCCCGGAGCGGCGCGCTGCCTCCTCGAGGGCCGTGACCGCCTCGCCGCCGCTCGCCCGGAACGTCATCGACCGCGTGTTCCTCGCGCTCATCTCACCACTCCCTCACCCGACGCCCTCCGCAGGTCCGCGGCGGGGTCCGGCTCCAGGCCGGCCTCGCGGCCGACCATCCCGCGTCTACGACGAGAGTAGCGAGGCGGCGGCGGCGAGCGTGATGTTTAGGTGCACCGACGTCGGGGATCGGGCGGGCCGCACGTGGCGACGTCCAGCGCTGCACGACGGAGCACGTGGTCGCGAGGTGCGCCGTTCACGTCCGGACCGAACGCCGGGAGCCCTACAGTGGGGCATGGCAGACATCATGCTTGGCCTTTTCGCGATCGTTGCCGGCGGCTTCATGCTCTTCGCCGGACAGCTGGCGCTGCGTCTGGTCCTCCCCATCTGGGGCTTCTTCGCCGGGTTTGCCTTCGGGGCAGGGCTTTTCGCGGGACTTGCCGATGAGCGTGTCCTCGGCACGGTGCTCGGTTGGGTGGCGGGATTCGTGTGCGCCCTGATCTTCGCTCTCCTCGCGTACCTCTACTTCGCGGTGGCGGTCGTTCTCGCCATGGCGGCCTTCGGCTTCGCGATCGGTTCGGGCCTCATCGTCGCCCTGGGCATCGACTGGAACTGGGTTGCCGTCCTGGTGGGCATCGCAGTCGGAGCGGTGCTCGGACTGGTGGCGGTCATCGGCAACCTCCCGATGATCGTGCTGGCTGTCGTCAGCTCGATCGCCGGGGCCGTCAGCGTCGTCGCCGGTCTGATGCTGCTGGTGGGGGCGATCGACTCCGCCGACTTCACCCGGGGCACCTTCACACAGGCGGTGCACGCCGGCTGGGGCTGGTACCTGACCCTGCTCGCCCTTGCCCTGATCGGCATCGTCGCCCAGACCCGGCAGCGGCTGGCGATGCGTCGCACCGTCCAGGAGACCTGGTACGTCGAGAGCCGCTGACGTAGGACCGACATTCAGGCGCGGCGGTCACTCGCGCCCTGCGGCCGCAGGTACTCCGTCTTCGGCACCCTTCGTCGAGGGCATGGACCTGGTGCGCGCCGTCGTTCCTTCCCTCAACGGCCGGCGAGATCCAGCCCGAATGCCGTGGCCATCGAGGGAGCGCCGGCCGCCTCGCGGAGCGGCTCCGCAGCGAGGATCTCGCTGTAGAGACGGGCGAGCGAGTAGTGGGTCAGCGGCGTCGTGACGACAGCACCATGCATGGATGGGTGGGCAACGGTGGTCAGGACGAGGTTGTTCTGCCGGTGGTCATCCTCATCGGCGGTGACCACGATCGCGAGATGCCCGGCGCGCCAGTCCGGACCCGACATCACCGCCTCGATCTGCGTCCGGAGCCAACGGTCGGCGACGGAGAGATCGCAGTCGTGGGCGTTGTCGCACAGATCGGGAATGACCATACCGGCGTTGGGTAGCCGGCCGTTGGCGGCGTCGTTGCCCAGCTCACCGGCCGGCACGTCGTACCGGGCGCAGGAGGATCGCTCACTCCGGTAGTAGGCCCACGGGTTGTGCTTCACGACGTACCGTCCGGAGTTCTCCGTGGCGCAGTTGCCGGGCATCCCCTCGGCGTACACCTTCGCCGACTTGCCGATCGCCAGCGCCTGGCCGAACACGGACGGCTGATCGGTCGTGTGGCTGGATGGCGGGGCATCATCAGCGACGGCGAACGTGCTGCCGCCCGTCATCGCCAGGTAGTTGGGCAGCGACGGATGGGTCACCGCCTCGTAGTTCGTCGCGATCGCGAACTCCTGACCCAGGGCTGCCGTGTAGGGCATGGCCGCACGCATCTGGTCCAACGAGTGGTTCTCGACGACGAACACCAGCAGCTTGGTCACCTTCGCCGGTTGAACCGTGGCGAAGGTGACCGGCGCGAAGGGTTCTCCCGCTCCGCAGGCGCTGAGAACCACCAGTACGGTGGCGATCACCAAGCCGAGCACCTTGTGCGACACGCGTCCTCCACGGTCTGAAGCAGCTTGCCGGGCCGACAGTACCTCGGGGCCGTCACAACGGGCTGGGAAGCGAGAGCGTGCGCCCGGTTCGTCGAACAGGTGGACGAGCGGCCGACCAACGCTGCGCCTGCGTGCATGCCCGCATCGATTGCGCGCCGTGCGACTTCCGGGGTTCGATGGCCGTATGCGCGTCCGGCACGTCCGCAGCCCCCGGTGGGCTGCCGCCGCAACGGGCTTCGCGGTGCTCTTCGCCGGTTGTCTCGCGGCCTGCGACGCCGGTCGCGCGGCGAGCGACCCGACCGACATGAGCCGGCCGACGATCGGCCGACACGACACCACGGTGCGCGTGTTGCAGATGAATCTCTGCAACAGCGGACGCGCTGACTGCTACTCCGGCGGGCGTGCCGTCAGCAGGGCGGTTGCACTGATCCACGAGCATCAGCCGGACATGGTCAGTCTCAACGAGGTCTGCCGCGATGACCTGGCCGTCCTCGAGCAGGCGATGTCGGCCACCGTCCCGGTGACGGCGGTCGCCTCGGCGTTCACGTCCGCGAAGGACCGCCAGACCCATGCACCGGTCCGCTGTCAGAACGGCCAGGAGTTCGGCGACGGCGTCCTGGTCGTGGTCTCGCCCCCGGTAGTTGGCTCTCACAGCTACAGCGGCGTCTACCCGGTTCAAGACCCCCACGACTCAGAGGAACGCGTCTGGGTCTGCATCGACCTGGCCACACGGTTCTCCGCCTGCACCACGCACACCACCAGCGTCGACGCCACGATCGCGCTGAACCAGTGCCGGTACCTTTTGAGCTCTGCGCTGCCCGTGATCAGCCGCCGCAACGGTGCCCGCCCGATCGTCCTCGGCGCAGATCTCAACCTCGCGGCTCGCGGTTCACCCAGCCCACAGTCATGCTTGCCCAACGGCTACCAGCGCACCGACGACGGCGGTCTGCAGAGCGTGGTGGTGAGTCCGGGTATCGCGGTGCGCACGCACTCCGTCATCGACATGCAGGGCACCACTGACCACCCCGGCCTCCTGGTCGACCTCGTCCTCTCGCGTCCCTGATTGCGGGCCGATCCCCTCCCCTGCTCACCCGACGGCAGCAGCGTGCTCGGGTTCTGGCGAGCGTGTTTCCCGAGCCCACTCTCAGAAGAAGATGGCTCCGATCGCGGTGCCCACCACGACCGTCGTGAAGGACAGGACCAGCATGGGCACGAAGTAGCTGTGGTCGACGAGCTTGGTGCCGAGCTTGGTGGTGCCGGACAGGTCGAAGTTCGCTCCGGCGATCTGCGGACCTCCGGTCGGCAGCGTGTAGACGCCGCCAATGGCTCCGGCCCACATGCCGGTGACCACACCCGGGGGCAGGCCGGCCGCGAGGCCGATCGGGACCATGGTCCGCGTCGCGGTCGACTGGCTCGTGGTGAGGGCCGCGACGATGAAGACCGAGAGCGCGAAGACGAACCGGTAGTCGTTGACCCACCCTCCGACGGTGTCGACGATCGCCTCCTCGTTCGCCGAGATGAACGTCGCGGTCAGCCAGGCGATGCCGAACAGGGCGATGGCCGACATCATGCCGGCCTTGAACACCGACTGGTCGGGCACCGTCTTCACGGACGGCTTGCCCAGGAAGAGGATCGCGACGCCGACCACGAACATCACCATGACGATCGTGGTGGTCATGTCGATGGGGACCGCTCCTTCGCCGGTGTCGAACGCCGGGCGCAGCTGGGGAAAGAGGCCGAGGAGGACGATGAGCAGCACCCCGGACAGGAACGCCATGGCGGCGTTGCGACCTTCGGTGGTCGCGGTCAGGCGTGCGGACGCCGGCTCCACCGGGGCATCGGCTACCGCGCCGGACGAATCCGTGACTCCCACTCCCGACGACATGGCCGGGGCCGGCGCTGGTGCGCCGGCGTGGGCGGGTGCGGCGAGCAGCCCGGCGCGGATCCGCTCCTGCACCTCGGGGTCGTCGGCGAGCTCCGGGCCCAGCCGGTTGACGACGAGCGAGGTCACGACGATGCCGATGACGCAGGCCGGGAAGGTGATGAGCAGGATCTGGGTCAGCCCCAGGCCATATGTCGGTGTGTCGGTCAGGGTCAACATGGCCGCCATCGCTGCCGACACCGGTGAGGCGGCCAGGGCGACACCGGACTGGACCACGCTCACGCTGATCGGCCGTGACGGGCGTATCCCGTTGCGGTACGACACGTCGTAGATCACCGGCAGGAGTGGGTAGAGGATGTTGCTCGTCCCGGCCCCGACCGAGAAGAGGAAGGCCGTCAGGGGGGCGATCAGGGTGATCTGCTTGGGCCGGCTCTCGATGATCTTCGCTGCCACGAGCACCATCCAGTCGATCCCCCCGGCCGCCTGCATCATCGCGGCCGCGGTCACGACGGCCAGGATGATGGCGATGGCCGCCGCAGGCGGCTCACCCGGCGGCTCACGGAAGATGAAGACGAGGACGAATACGCCCAGGCCACCCCAGAGCCCGACACCGACACCGCTGACCCGGGTCCCCATGAGGATGCATCCCAGGACGACCAGAGCCTCCAGGACGAAGATGATGCTGTCCACGATCGGACCTGCCTCTCAACACATGAGCCTTGGTGGATGACGGGGTGCGCCCCACGGGGCGGCGAGATCGGCCCGCGGCGGGCGGTGCCTCTTGGTTCTAGTGGATGGATCCGCCGACGGTGCGCTCGTCGGGCTTGCCGTCGTACTCGACGATGGCGCCGATACCCGCGGCCAGAGCCGTCGTCATGTCGTCGATGCCCATCGACGGCTGGGGAGGTTGGTTGACGACCTGCTGCGGCGAGTAGGGCACGTGGACGAAACCGGCTCTCTTGCCAGGGAACTCGTGATCGCTCATGTAGAGGGACTGGTACATGATGTGGTTGCAGACATAGGTCCCGGCCGTGTTGGAGACCCGCCCTGGGATCCCGGCCCGGCGCATCGCGGTCACCATCGCCTTGACGGGCAGCGAGGTGAAGTAGGCGGCCGGACCGTCCTCCCGGATCGGGGTGTCGATGGGCTGTTTCCCGTCGTTGTCCGGGATGCGGCCGTCGTCGACGTTGATCGCGACGCGTTCCGGAGTCACCTCGAACCGGCCGCCTGCCTGCCCGACGTGGAGCACGACGTCCGGGTCGTGCTCGACGATCGCCTCATGGACGACCTCGGCCGACCTTCCGAACACCACGGGAATCATCACCTTGACGACCTCGGCGCCCGAGATGGTGTCCGGAAGGTGGCGGACCGCCTCCCACGAGGGGTTGATGGGCTCGCCGCCGAACGGCTCGAAGCCGGTGACCAAGATCTTCATGAGACGTGCCTCCATCTTCCCTGGGTCAGAACGCCCAGACGTACATCAGGACGACCTGGATGACGAACAGGACTGCTGCCAGTGGTGCTTGCGCCTTGATGACGCCGTAGGTGTTCTTCATCTCGAGAAGACCGACCGGCAGTGCGTTGAAGTTGGCCGCCATCGGGGTGACCAGAGTCCCGCAGAACCCGGTCGTCATGGCGATCGCGCCGACGATGACCGGGTTGCCACCGAGCGCGATGACGAACGGGATCCCGATGCCGGTCGTGATCACCGTGAACGCGGCGAACGTGTTGCCGACGATGATCGTGAAGAGAGCCATGCCGACGCAGTAGGCGATGACGCCGGCCAGCTGGTTGCCTTCCGGCACGATCTTGGCGATGCCGTTGGCGACCACCTCGCCGACACCCCCCTGGGTGAAGACGACCCCGAGCATCGCGAGGAACTGGGGAAGCATCCCGATCGGGCCGACCTGCTGGATCATCCGGTCGGACTGCGCCACGACCACGGGGGCCGGGGCACGCGTCAGGACCCAGGCGATGACCAGCGCGAGGACCGACGCGATGCCGATCGCGATCGAGCCCGACTGGTCCCCGAACGGCGCCCACGTGGAGATCAGGACGGCGATCGCGGCCAGGGACAGGGCCGGCGCGAACAACCAGTTCCCGAGCCGTCGGGCGTGTGCTCCTCGGTCCTCGGGCGTGCCTTCGTCGAAGGTGCCGGTCTTGACACCGCGTGCCAGGGACAGCGCGCCGATGGCCAGGACGATGATGCCGGCGAGCCGGTCAGGCAGCACCGCGCCGAACGCGAAGGTGATGCTGAGCAGCAGCCAGAACGCTGCCGTCGTGAGCCGACGCGGGTTCGAGTGGTCGAGGAACGCCCGGATGCCGGTGACGGCGAGCAGGACGCCGATGAGCACGAAGGTGGCTTCGAGGAGCCCGGGCCCGAGGTCACTCATCGCGGGCCACCTCGCCCTCCTCGGTCGGCGCCGGATGTTTGGCAAGCCGGCGATCGATGTTCCAGAAGTGGACAGCGGCGACGATGGCGGCGATCACGATCATCGGCAGGGACGCGGCTGCGATGAGCTCGGGGGTGACGTCGTAGCCGGCCTCCGTCAAGGTGCCGACGATGAGAAGGACGCCGGAGGCGGCCACGAAGCCGTTCTGCCCGAAGAAGTTTCCGATGTTCTCCGACAGCGCGCTCTCCGCCTTGACCAGCTCGGTGTCCGAATCGGAGCTCGAGCCACGGCTCTTCGCCGCGGCCGAGCTCATCGGGTGCACGATCGGCCGGACGAACTGGACCATGCCGCTGATCCGGATCCCGAAGATTCCCGTGAGCTGCCGGATGACGGTGTAGATGGTCAGGAACCTGCCCGGCGTGAGCGCGTGCAGCTTGCTGATGAGGTTGATGGCTTGTTCCTTGAGCCCGTACCGCTCCGAGAGAGCGATCATCGGCAGCGTCAGCAGGAACAACGAGACCGCACGGTTGTCGACGAACGCCTTGCCGAGCAGGTCCAGGAACGCCAGGAAGGACTCGCCCGCCGCAAGTGTCGTCACCAGCGCGGCAGCGATGACGACGGCGATGACGTCCAGCTTCAGCAGGAATCCGACGACGATGACCAAGACACCGACCAACACGAACCACTCCGGCATAGCGAGCTCCTGATCATTGGCCTGCACGGGCACAACCACGCTGTGGGAACGACTCTCATGTCGCACGACCACCGTCGCACCGCGAAGCAGGCCCGCACTCAGCCTCAAAGAGTGAAATGTCGGCTTGCCTGACCCGATGTGCACCATGCGTTGCTGCGGGAGATGGCCGACGCCGGGGCGATGACTCCGCCGCCAGCCACCGCCTCTGGCTCGGCTCGGTGTGAGGACACACTCGAGCATCGCGGCCCGTTCGGATCCGGGTCCGTTGCTTGCGTGTCATCCAAAAGCCGTAGGGCAGATCGGGCGTCCGGCGGGGCACGAGTGAGGGTCGAGTCCCTAGCGTTCCAAGCATGACTCTGTTGTCATCGCGCCGGCCTTCGCGCCCGGCGTCTTCCCGTGCACGCCTGGCGCTGCGCACTGCCGGGATGAGCCTGGTCGCGGCGATGGTGCTCGCCGTTGGCGGCATACCCTCGGCGACGTGGGCCGCAACCGTGTCCGACGAGGTGCACTACACGTTCACGGGCTCCACCTCGGTGGCCATCGACTGGCGCGGGCCGGCCAACGACGTGCGCTGGGGCACGACGACTGACTACGGAAACACCGCCACCGGAGTGGCGCCGAGCGTGATGCCGTGGTCGTCACCCGGCCCGTTCTGGCAGCTGCAGATCGGGGGGCTCAGTGCCGGCAGCACGTACCACTACTCGATCGGCGGAGGCCCGGACTACACCTTCCATGCCCCGCCGACGACGAACTACCGGTTCGATGCCATCGGGGACGTCGGTGACACGGCACACTTCGGCAAGCTCGGGACCACGCTCGACAACATCAGCGCGGATGACCCGTCGTTCGTGCTCATGGTGGGCGACCTCACGTATGCCAACAGCGGGAGCAGCGGTCAGAGCGCCGTCGACACGCACTTCAACGATGTGATGCGCTGGAGCGGACGGGCTGCGTACATGCCCGCCTGGGGCAACCACGAGTACGACGTGCCGGGCTCGGACGATCTGCGCAACTACAAGGGTCGCCTACTGATGCCCAATGCTGCTGCCTCCCCCGGGTCTCCGGCGATCTCGTGCTGCGGCGACGACTGGGGATGGTTCGACTCCGGCCCCGTGCGGTTCATGTCGTACCCGGAGCCCTGGACCGGCGCGTGGGCCGATTGGCAGTCCAAGGCCGGCCCGCTGATGCGCCAGGCGCAGGACGACCCGAACATCAAGTACATCGTCACCTATGGTCACCGTCCCGCGTACTCGACCGGCTACCACGCGGGCGAGACGCAGATCGCCTCCATCTTGGGCGGCTTCGGAGAGGCTTACAGCAAGTACGTGCTGAACATCAACGGCCACTCGCACGACTACGAGCGGTTCCAGCCCATCCAGGGCGTCACGCACGTCACGGTGGGGGCGCCGTCGTCACTCGAGCAGCCGTGGACCAGCTCAGACCCGCGCACCGCGATGCGCGCCATGCACCTGTCCCACCTGCGGGTCGACGTCGGCGACACCGGCATCAAGCTCCAGGCGATCTGCGACCAGTCCACACCGGGTGAGGACCTCACGTGCAGTGCGGGCAGTGTCATCGACGAGTTCGTCATCGGCACTCCACCAGCCCTGCCGGTTGCCAGCGACTTCTACGTGGACAAGACCGTCTCCGCCTGCAGCGACTCCGGGCCCGGGTCGAAGGAGGCGCCGTTCTGCACGGTCACCAAGGGGGTTGCCCGCCTGCAGCCCGGCAACGCCCTCTACATCGGAGACGGCAGCTACGCCGAGACGGTCAAGCCGTCCGTGTCAGGCACGGCCAGCGCACCGGTCACGATCACCAGCTGGCCGGGCCGCAGCCCGGTGATCGGCAATGGCGTGACCAACGGGGCCTACATCTCGAACAAGAGCTACATCACGCTCTCCAACCTCACCTTCACCGCGACCACTGGTGACGGGGTCTATGTCACCAAGAGCGACCACATCACCGTCACCGGCAACACCGTGACCAACACGGGGCGGCAGGCGCAGGGAGCGACGGCTCCCGGGATCAGCATCCGGGCCACCAACAACTCGGTGGTGTCCAACAACAACACCACCCACAACAGCGACACCGGGATCTACGTGACGAACACGTCGACCGGCAACACGGTCAGCAGCAACGAGTCGAGCTACAACGCCCAGGGTTGGCAACGGAACGCCAACGGCATCAACGTCACCAGTCCGGGCAACACCATCATCCGCAACGTCACCCATGACAACGAGGACACGGGTGTCCAGCTCTACACCGGCGCCAACAACAACCTGGTCACCTTGAACGTCTCGTACAACAACGGGGACCACGGCATCGACAACCTCAACGTCACCGGGGGCCTGATCGTCGGGAACACCGTCTTCCACAACTGCACGAGCGGGATCAACCTCGAAGGCTCGACGTCGGGGAGCTACCGCATAGCCAACAACATCGCCGTCGACAACGCCGTCTATCCCGCGTACTCAGGCATCGCCTGCGCTCGCCGGGCCGGCAACATCGGTGTGTGGGACGGCGCCCAGAACTCCACCCTGGTGGATCACAATCTGGTCTTCCTGAGCAAGTCCGGGGTGATGTACGCGTGGGGAACGACGTACAGCTCCCTCACCGCGATGAAGGCGGTATCCGGGCAGGAGGGCGCAGGCCTACAGGCAGACCCCGTGTTCCTCGACAAGCCTTCCTGGAACCTTCAGCTCAAGGAGGGGTCCCCCGCTATCGACCGCGCCGACAGCGGGGTGCCGGGTGAGCAGACCACCGACATCCTGAGCTACCCGAGGGTGCGAGACGCCAACGTCAGCAATGCCAACGCAGCCGGACCGCGCCTGTATGACGACCTCGGCGCCTACGAGTTCCAGCCGGACATCGTGCCCGTCCCCATCCAGCCGCCGGTCGCCGACCTGACGCTCACCCCGACGCAGGGCACCGCACCCCTTGCGGTGACGGCCGACGCCAGCGCCTCCGTGGACCCACAGGGCCAAGTCCTCAGCTACACCTTCGACTTCGGTGACGGCACCACGGTGGCGCCGCAGGCGCAGTCAACCTTCAGCCACACGTACCTCAACAGCGGGGTCTACACCGTCAGGGTCACCGCGCGGAACACCTCCGGCGTCACCGGCACCGCCAGTGGGACCGTCACGGTCAACGCCCCACCGCCACCAGTGCTGCCACCCACCGCCATGCTCACCGTCACACCGGCCGATGGGGCTGCGCCCCTGATGGTGACGGCGGACGCCTCCGCCTCCAACGATCCCCAGGGCGCCGCACTGACGTATGCGTTCGACTTCGGTGACGGGACGGTCCTGCCTGCTCAGACCGCCCCCACGGCGACCCATGAGTACCAGAGCCAAGGCACGTTCTCGGCCACGGTCACGGTGACGAGTGCCAGCGGGCTCACCAGTGTCGCCAGCACCACGGTCACGGCGACGAAGGCCTCGAGCGTCCAGGCGCCCGCCGCATCGTTGCTCGTCACCCCGACCAGTGGCACGGCGCCACTGCCGGTGACCGCGGACGCGTCCGCGTCCAGCGACCCGCAAGGCCAGAACCTGACCTACGCCTTCGACTTCGGCGACGGCACCACCGTGCCCGCCCAAGCCAGCCCCACCGCCACGCACACCTACACAACGGCAGGGTCGTACCTGGTGACGCTGACGGTCCGGAACGTCAGCGGGCTGAGCGACACGGCGGCGACCACGCTGGCCGTGAGCGACCCGTCCCCGATCCAGGCGCCCGTCGCCCGGCTCACCCTCAACCCGACCAGCGGCACCACACCGCTACCGGTGACCGCCGACGCATCCGCCTCCAGCGACCCACAAGGCCAGAACCTGACCTACGCCTTCGACTTCGGCGACGGCACCACCGTGCCCGCCCAAGCCGGCCCCACCGCCACCCACACCTACACCACCACCGGCAACTTCACCGCCAGCGTCACCGTCACCAACACCTCCGGACAAGCCTCCACCGCCCAGCAAACCGTCACGACAACCGCGCCCATCCAGGCCCCGATGGCCCGGCTCACCCTCAACCCGACCAGCGGCACCACACCGCTACCGGTGACCGCCGACGCCTCCGCATCCAGCGACCCACAAGGCCAGAACCTGACCTACGCCTTCGACTTCGGCGACGGCACCACCGCACCCGCCCAAGCCAGCCCCACCGCCACCCACACCTACACCACCACCGGCACCTTCACCGCCACCCTCACCGTCACCAACACCTCCGGACAAGCCTCCACCGCCCAGCAAACCGTCACGACAACCGCGCCCATCCAGGCGCCCGTCGCCCGGCTCACCCTGAACCCGACCAGCGGCACCACACCGCTACCGGTGACGGCCGACGCGTCCGCCTCCAGCGACCCACAAGGCCAGAACCTCACCTACGCCTTCGACTTCGGCGACGGCACCACCGCACCCGCCCAAGCCAGCCCCACCGCCACCCACACCTACACCACCACCGGCACCTTCACCGCCACCCTCACCGTCACCAACACCTCCGGGCGAACCTCCACCGCCCAGCAATCCGTCACGACCAGCGCACAGCCCGCGTACGTCGCTGCGCTGGGTACCAGCTCAGCCACCTCGACGAAGAGCTCGGGAACTGTCACCGTCAGCCCCATCGCAGGGGTGCGCCGAGGCGACCTCGTGGTGATCACGCTACAGATCGCGGCCAAGTCGACGACCGGAGCCGTTGCGGCCACCGACACGGCGGGCAACACCTACACGGTCGCCCGTGATGTCCCAGTGAACGGCGGTCGCCTCCTGGTCCTCACGGGGCTGGCCACCAAACCGCTCGCCGCCGGGTCGAAGATCACGGCGACCTTCCCTGGATCGAGCACCTATCAGATGGTGGCCGATGAACTCGCCGGTGTGACCCGCGTGGACCGTGCGGCGTCCGCCATCGGCACGAGCACCAACTACTCCTCCGGCCTCACCGCCATGAGCACCGCAGCCCACGAAGTCGTGTTCGGAGCGGTTGCAACGTTCACGGCGGCCACCAACCCCACGTGGGCTCCCTCCTGGACCGCCCTCACCGCCCAATCGGTCTCCAAGGCGAACCTCGGAAGGGCCTATCAGCTCCCCACCTCGTTGGGCACCTTCAAGGCAGACGGCACAATCGCCGGCACCTGGGCTGCCCTCGTCATCACGTTCAAACCCTAGAGTCACCACGGGCGAGAACTGTGTCAGGACCGCCCCGACGCCCGGATGCCCTGCCAGATGAGTATTCCGTCGATCGCTGCGATCGCGACCGCGACGGCCGCATGGAGGACGCCGTACCACGGACTGGTGTCGCCGCCCAGCCCGGCGAGCAGCGGCTGCAGGATCCCGAGGACGACGAGGGCGACGGCCCGGAGCACGATGCCGCGTTCTTGGCGTGTGACGAACGCGACGACCAGGACGGCGATGATCGACAAGATCGCGAGGTAGCCGACCGCCTGGTGCGGCTCGAACCACCCGTCGTCCGCCTTGTGGTACTGCCGTTCGAAGATGCCGTACCCGGCGAGCACGAACTGCAGGGCTATGAAGAACATCGTGACGCCCGCAACGATCGCAAGCGGTCGGCCCGGCGCGGCCGTCGATCTGGGTGCCGAGCGCAATGCCTCAGATATCACCCTTCCCTTTCGACAGTTTCCAGGTCCCTGTCAGTGGCCGAGCCAGCGGTCGAACATGTGGGCGTCTCCGCGCCATTCACGCTCACCAGACGCGGGAGCCGGTGCCGCAGTGCCCGGGGGCCGTCCTGATCGTAGGCGCGCAGGGCGCATACTGCGAGCACTTGCCCGGGCGGCGACGGGCTCGACTCCCTCCCCGTGGTTCGGTCACCCTGGACGGGCCGACGTGGAGGTCTGGCCGCTGAGCGCCATGGCGAGGCGGGGGCCAACAGGTCCATGGCCATCCCCCGGCCGTCCCGATCTCGACCACAGAGCACGCCAGTCCCTCGCCTCAGCGAGGGGCGAGGATCCGCAGCTGGAGCATCGCGGCGAACCGCTGTTCCGGGTCGGCGAGGTCGAGCCCGCTGACCTCCTCGAGCCGACGCAGCCGGTATCGCAGCGTGTTGGGGTGGATGAAGAGTGCCGAGGCTGCCGCTCGGACGTCGCCGAGCGCGTCGAGCCACGCCCCGAGGCTCTCGGCCAGGTCCGAGTCGTTGCGATCGTCGTATGCCAGAAGGCGCGCGACGGGACCGACCGGACGCTCACCGCGAGCTGCGGCGAGGTCGCGCAGTTCGAGCAGCAGGGACTGGGCGTGGACGTCGGGAAGGCGAGCGACCCGCTGTGCTGCGTGCCCCTCGCGGAGGACCCGCAGCACCCGGGTCGCCGTCTCGGCCGACTCAGTCACCCCGCGAACGTCATCGCCGACGCCCCCGATGCCGACCACGATCGACAGGCGACTCCCGACCCGCTCGCAGAACTCTTCTGCCAGGCTGGCGGCGCGTTCCTCCGGATCGCTGCCGGCCACGACAGCGAGCAGGCCGTACGCGATGCCGCCGACCACGGCGACGGCCGAGTTGGGCGCTGATGCCGACAGGTGCATGCTGAGCGCGTCGGCAACCCGCTCGAGGTCGCCGGAGCCCCCGCCGGTCCCGCCGGCGGCCTGGGCGGGGCTGACCGGGAGTCCGTCCGGGTGCTCGGCACGCAGAGTCGCAGCGAGCACGACGACCGGCGAGCCTGCAAGGCCAAGCCGGCTCAGCGCGTCAAGCGCCCCGACACCACCCTCCAGAGCGGTGCTCACGAGGCAGGTGCGCAGCCGGCGTTGCACGTCGGCACCGGCGCGGACGCGCAGCATGTGCAGGGCCACCAGATTGGCGGAGTCCTGCAGCACGGCGCTCCGCTCGGGCGTGACCTCGCCGTCCATCGCCGCCCAGATCGAGCCCAGCACCTCGTCGCCCGCACGGACCGCGATCGCGACCCGCTGCTTGTTGACCGCGTCGGCCCCGAGGTTGGCCGGGTTGACCACGACGGGGCGGTGCTCACGGTAGAGCTCTCTGAAGACACCGAGCTCGGTGAGCGTCTTCGCGTACCTCTCCGGCACCTGGCGTCCGATGATCGTCTCGACCCGGGACGAGTCCGCCATGTCCTGCCGACCGGAGAAGGCGAGCACGCCCGAGCTGCGGTCCTCGATCGTGACCGGCGCGTCGAGGAGTGCACCGACAGCGTTGGCCACGGCGAAGAGGTCGCCCGACGGCAGCCCGCCGATCGACTCTGCCCCGGCTGGCCCGATGTCGTCCTCGGCGAGGAGGGAGCGGAGCAGCGCGGTGAGCTGACCCCACGTCGCGCCCCGGCGCAGGCCGGGCAGGGCGGAGCCCGGCTTCCCGGACCGCCGCGTCGAGCGTGGGGCTCATCGCCACGGGCGCACGGACGCGTCCTGCCGACGTGGAACGTCCGGCTCCGCGCGCCGGGCTCACGTCCGGACGACCTCACGTGTGGGACGTCACCATCGTCAGGGACGGCAACGAGATCCAGACCGCCCTCATGACTCTCCGCCGCCTGCCGAGGCCCGGGTGTGCGCGGTGTGAACCCATTCCGGGTGATCCCGTCTCGGATCGACCAACCTGGCTCCTTGGGACCGCGCAGGACGATGGAGGCAAGGGATGAGCTTCTCCTCACGTCCGGCGGCGTGACGAACCCGAGCATCCGCGACGCGTTGGTCGATCTGCTCGGCAAGCCGATCGCCGAGTCGGGCGCCCTCTGCATCCCGACCGCGCCGCCGAGCGCAGGTGGCTCGCCGCCCTGGGTCGCCGGCGGGCGACCGCTTGGTCGGGCCGGTTCTGAAGCGATCGAGACGTCTGGCGGCGCTCAGTGCTGGTTCAGGGTCGCTGCTGGTCGGCCGGTGCGCCGTGAGAGGGGAGCGGCTCGCTGGCGGCCCAGCTGGCGAGTAGGGCTAGCGCGTCGTGGGTTGGTGTGCCGTGCTCGGGGAGGTACGTGACCAGGCTGGTGCTGGCGCCGGGCTCGAGTGGCAGTGACTCGAATGGCAGGTCGAGGTCGCCAACGACTGCGTGGTGCAGCTTCTTGACGCCCGTGGTGTGGATGCGGACGTCGTGGGCGGCCCAGCGGAGCCGGAAGTCCTCGCTGCGTGTGGACAGCTCACCGATCAGGTCAGAGAGCCCTCGGTCGTAGGGGCTGCGGCCGGCTTCGGCACGCAAGAGGGCGACGGTGTCATTCGCGACGGTCTCCCAGTCGCGGAACAGGGAGGTCGCGCGCGGGTCGAGGAAGACCAAACGGGCGTTGTTCACGGGCTGGTCGGTGTCGTACCAGGGCGAGAACAGGGCCCGGCCCAGGGGATTGGCCGCGAGCACATCGAGGCGCCCGTTGAGCACGAGTGCCGGCACGGTCGGCATCGCCTCGAGGAGACGTTGGATGGTGGGGCGAACCCGGGTGGGCGCCGGTGGTCGCCGTTTCACCGCGCGTGCTGGCGTGCCCGCGGTGCGGAGGAGATCAAGCAGGTGCTCCCGTTCCGCGTCGTCGAGGCGCAGCGCGTGGGTGATCCCGTCGATGACGCTCTCGGACACGCCGGTGGCATCACCTCGTTCGAGGCGGATGTAGTACTGCGGGGAGACTCCGACAAGCAGGGCGGCCTCCTCTCGCCGAAGCCCGGGCACCCGGCGGCGGCCGTCGCCGTAAGTCGGCAGGCCAGCCTGCTCGGGCGTGATCCTGGCTCGACGGGTGCTGAGGAACTCCCGGATCTCAGTCCTGACGGCGTCTCGGGGGCGCGGGTCCGGTGCGGTCACGTCATCAACTGTAGGAGAGCCCAAGCCAAGGTTGGGGGTCCCTCTCAGTGGCCCCCACGACAGGGACTGCCACAGCTTCTCATCTGCTGCTTCTCTGGCTGGACGGACCACATCCGCGTCGCCCACCCAATCCACCCACAGGAGCACTCATGCAGACCGCACACCTCGGAGGCCTCGTGGTTTCCCGCATCGGCCTCGGTGCCATGACCATGGCCGGCACCTACACGTCGGAGGGCGCCCTCGACCACGACGAGTCGACCCGCACCATCCACCGCGCCCTCGATCTTGGCGTCACGCACATCGACACCGCCGAGATCTACGGACCCTTCCTCAGCGAAGAGCTCGTCGGACGCGCCATCGCCGGCCGTCGCGACCAGGTCGTGCTCGCCACGAAGTTCGGCCTCGTCTCCCACCGCCCCGGCACCGACCCCCAGCCCGGCAAGATGGACAGCAGCGCCGCGAGCGTCAAGGCGGCCGTCGAGGGCTCGCTGCGTCGCCTCGGCACCGACCACATCGACCTGTACTACCAACACCGGGTGGACCAGTCGACGCCGATCGAGGAGACCGCGCAGGCCGTCGCCGACCTGATCGCCGAGGGCAAGGTGCTGCACTTTGGCCTGTCGGAGGCGTCGCCCGAGACCATCCGACGCGCCCACGCCGTGCAGCCTGTGTCGGCGCTCCAGACCGAGTACTCGCTCTGGACCCGCGACGTCGAGGCGGAGATCCTGCCGCTGCTGCGCGAGCTGGGCATCGGCTTCGTGCCCTACTCGCCGCTCGGCCACGGCCTCCTCACCGGCCAGATCCGCACCGTGGACGACTTCACCGACGATGACTGGCGTAAGACCAACCCGCGGTTCGTCGGCGAGAACTTCCAGCGCAACGTCGCGCTAGTCGACGAGGTCACCGCCATCGGCGCCGAGATCGGCGCCACCCCGGCGCAGACCGCGCTCGCGTGGATCCTCACCCGCGGCACCGACATCGCGCCCATCCCCGGCACCCGCCGCGTCGCCCGTGTGGAGGAGAACACGGCCGCCGACACGATCGAGCTCACCACCGACCAGATCGCGCGCCTCGAAGCGCTGGAGCCCGCAGCGGGAGCACGGCACGACGAGGTCAACATGGCGTCGATCGACGGGTGACGCCCACCCACTCCACGACATGCGCAGGATTTCGCAAAGGTACCCCGCCGATCGGTGGGCTGGTGCTCACGGCGGTTCGGGCCAGGGAAATGGACCCCGTGAGCGTGAACTCGGGCCGGCACAGCCGTACGCCAACGCCGCGCCCCGAGCGGTCGTGCCGATGAGAGGTCGCCCCAGGCGCTGGGTCCTCGGCCATGTCCATCTGACGCGACGGACTCGCGAGCCACGTCGTCTCCACGGTAGGTGCGCGGCAGCCGAGGCCTCCACCGACGACGGCGGCCGTAACCTGCCTTGCACCGACTGCGAGCGCGGCGTCCCGCGTGTGCGGCGCGGGGTGACCATCGGCTGCTCGCCGAGCTAGAGTCGCCCGACGTGACGATCCCGGGGCTCCGGCTCACCTTCCCCACGGCCGAGCTCGCCGAGCAGTTCCTGACCTGGCGCCACCGGACCGACGTGACCCGCTGGTTCCTCCAGCAGCGCATCGAGGACACCGAGGAGTACGTCGCCGACTGGGCGGCGTACGACGACCACGATCATCACCGGGTCGTGGCGGTCCTCGACGGCGTGATGGTGGGCCAGGCGACCCTGGGGGTCGTCGACGGGATGGGGCAGTCGGGTAGCGAGGCGGAGTTCGTCGGCCGTGAGGGGCGGCTCTCGTACTTCGTGCACCCGGACCACGCGGGCCGGGGCATCGCGACGGCGCTGGCGCGGGATGCGCTCGCTAATGCTTTCGGCCGACTGGGGCTGCGCCGGGTCCAAGCCGGCTGCTTCGCTGACAATGTCGCGTCATGGCGGGTGCTGGAGAAGGTGGGGATGCGGCGCGAGCAGCACGGCGTCAAGGACTCCTTCCACGCCGAGCTCGGCTGGCTCGACGGCTACACCTATGCGGTCCTTGCCGAGGAGTGGCCGGGATGAGCACCGGGCACGCCGGCAGACCTGCTGGTGCTGCACGCCGTCCGGCTGATGGGGTTCGTGCCCGTCGGGCGCGTCCCTCGCTACGGATTCCCGGAGGCGAGGTCCCATCGGCCGACTACAGCGCGAAGGCCCATCGCGTCAGCAGCCTGTGCGCATCTCGGAGAGGTTGCGCGGAAGCCACCTCATGCGTGTCTGCGCTTCCGCGCCGCCGCTCGACCTGGAACGAGCCGTCGGGAAGCTGGAGCGCCTGCGCGTACGTCTGACCGGACGCGTCCGCCACCTTCTCGACAATGAGCCACGAGCCCTCACCCGCGGCGAGGTCCTCGAGCAGTACGAGGAGGACGTCCTCGGACGGGTCGTCGTAGGTGTCGCCGTTCTCCATGACTGCTCGGAACGTGCGCGTGGACATACCCGTACTCTCGCATCCATCGGAGCGACAGCATGACCGTCTTCCGGATCGCTTGCTCCTACGCGAAGGACTGGTCGCCGGTTCTCTCTGGCCCACGACGGCGCGACGCTCGTCGGGATCGTCGACGCACCGGCGATGCGGCTCCTCCATGCCGCGCCCTGTGCCTCTACGTCTCGAGCAGACCCCCATCCTGGGCCAACCGCCCGCGTCCGAGGCCACCACGTCCGTCCTCGGACGCGGCTGACACGACGACCGACCCCTACGAGCGGGCTGATATCACCTCGAACACCTACTACGACTGGGTGCTCGACCACGTCTGGCTCTTCATCCCGGCCCAGGCCCACGTCGCCCAGATGCTGCAGACGCTGATCGAGTTCCCCGCCCGCCAGGAGCCGGCCAGCTTCAACATCGACCAGGTGATGGCCAAGCTCAAGGCCGGCCTCGGCAGCTCGTGACGCCGGTCCCCCGACCAGCAGGCACCGGCCCGTCCTGACCACCCCTCTCGGAGGAGTTCCAGGGCACGGCGTCCCGACAGTGCTCGCCAGCATGCGATCGGGTGGTGTCAGCCACGGGACAGGACCACGCCGAGCTGCCATGGCGAGTGCGGCCAGTTGAGTCCATAGCGTTGGTGTACGACGACACCGGTGAGCGTGTCCCTGCACATGCAGGTGCGGTCACCGCGTGATCCTTCGAGTGAACCTCTCACAGAACCCTCGAATGGAGCATCGCGATGACCGCGAACACCAGTATCGACCCTGCCCTTTTCCTGCACGAACAGCTGTCCCAGGCGAGCCCTGATCTGATGCGTGAGCTGCTCGGCACGTTCGTCAACGCGTTGCTGTCCGCGCAGGCCGACAGCGTGTGCGGCGCCGAGTACGGGGTCCGCAGCCCCGACCGGGTCAACACGCGCAACGGCTACCGGCACCGTGACCTCGACACCCGCGCCGGCACCTTGGATGTCGCGGTGCCGAAGCTGCGTGAGGGGACCTTCTTCCCGGACTGGCTGCTCGAGCGGCACCGCCGTGCGGAGGCGGCGCTGACGACGGTCGTCGCGACCTGCTACCTGCTGGGCGTCAGCACCCGGCGGATGGACAAGCTCGTCAAGACGCTCGGGATCACCGGCCTGTCCAAGTCGCAGGTGTCGGTGATGGCCAAGGACCTCGACAAGCAGGTCGCCGCGTTCCGCACCCGACCCCTGAACGAGGGGCCGTACACGTTCGTCGCGGCCGACGCGCTGACGATGAAGGTCCGCGAGGCCGGCCGGGTCGTGAAGGTGGCGGTGATGGTCGCGACCGGCGTCAACTCCGACGGCTACCGTGAGGTCCTCGGGATCCACACCGCCACAACAGAATCGAGCGCCGGCTGGCTCGGGTTCTTCCGGGACCTGACGGCCCGCGGCCTCACCGACGTCGCGCTCGTCACGAGCGACGCGCACGCCGGCCTCGTCGAGGCCATAGGGGCAACCCTGCCGAACGCGTCCTGGCAACGCTGCCGCACCCACTACGCCGCGAACCTGATGGCCGTGACGCCGAAGTCGCAGTGGGGGTGGGTCAAGGCGCTACTTCACTCGGTGTACGACCAGCCCGACTCCGAGGCCGTGAACGCCCAGTTCGACCGGGTCCTCGAGGGCCTGTACGAGAAGCTCCCCGCCGTGGCCGAGCACCTCGAGCTCGCCCGCGCCGACGTGCTCGCCTTCACCGTCTTCCCGAAGGAGATCTGGCGCCAGATCTGGTCCAACAACCCGAACGAGCGCCTCAACCGTGAGATCCGCCGCCGCACCGACGTCGTCGGCATCTTCCTGCGTGGTTGTCTGAGCCTTGGGAGCCCGGGGGTGACCCGGAATCTTTCTGTCGGGCCTGAGGGCCTTGACCCCGTTAGGGCCAGTCCCTCCGGGCTCTCTCTATCCCGGTGGTCCCGTGACCTAAGAGCGGCGTGCTGACCGAACGGCAGGACTGTCCTCGACCACCACGATCATCATCGTCGATGGGTTGAGGAGTTACTCATGAGAGAAGTAGTCACGGTCGGGATCGATGCGCACACCCAAGTTCATGTGGCTGCGGCAGTCGACCCCCGAGGCCGCGTTGTCGACCAGTTCGAGACCGGCGCCAACCGGAGCGAGTTAGCCCGGATGCTTACCTGGATCCAGGCCCTGCCCGTTCCTCGAGAGGTCGCTGTCGAGGGCGCCAAGGGCTTCGGTCGGGCGCTGACGCTGTTGCTCCTGGCGGCTGGGGAAGAGGTCATCGATGTCCCCACGCACCTGACCGCTAAAGGGCGACGCACGAGTCGCCGACGCGGCAAGGATGATGAGGGTGACGCGATCATCATCGCCCGCGTCGCCGTCCAAGAGCAGAACTTGCCCCGGATGGACGCAGCCCACTTGGACGCGGACATGAAGCTGCTGGTGGACGCACGGGACCAGCTCGTTCAAGAGCAGATCCGAGTGCGGAATCGTTTGCACGCGTTGCTGATCGGCCTCTCTCCCGGCCATCGAGCAGTCACCGGCGCGCTGACCAGTAAGGCCGCCGTGAAGCGAGCCCGTCAGCTCGCGATGGCGGAGAGGACCAGCGACCCGGTGCGAGCCCACTTGGCGCTGGTCGCGATTCGGCGACTGGGTTCACTGGAGAAGGAGATCGCCGAGCTGGGGGCGGGGATCGCCAACAAACTTGACCTAGACGTACACGAGCACCTGCTCGCAATCCCGGGGGTGGGACCACTGACCGCCGCGAAGATCCTCGGCGAGACACACGACGCCAGGCACTTCCCCTCCGCGGCCGCCTTCGCGGCCCACGCCGGCGCCGCGCCCATCCCTGCGAGCAGCGGCAACACCTCCCGGCACCGGCTCGCCCGCGGCGGGAACCGCCAGCTCAACCGTGCCCTGTTCACGATCGCCCGAACCCAAGCGCGATGGCACCCAGACGCGCGCATATACCTCGCGCGCAAACGCGCCGAGGGCAAGAGCGCGGCCGAAGCTCGACGGTGCCTGAAACGCCACCTCGCTGCCGTCGTGTACCGAGCCATGATCCGCGACCTGCAAGCCCAAAAGCCACCGCTGCCAAAGACAAACTCCGACGCCGCTTGACGAGAGCGGCGCCC